>JBARAJ010000152.1:0-40690 GCA_049791915.1 Candidatus Udaeobacter sp. | reverse complement strand
GCGGATTAGCGATTGTGGAAGGTCCGAAGAAACTCACCTTCCCGCTGAAACACTACGACCGCGACACATTCACCTATGACACTACTGGTGAGAATGCTGTCGGCAAAAGTGGCGTCACTTTTACGATTGGCCCTGACGGCCAAGCCACACAGGTTGTCGTAGAAAATCTCAATGTGCACCGCGAAGGAGCGTTCAAGCGTGTTTCAACACCAGAAGGCACGTCACAAAGTAGCGCATCAAAACCCGCCTCGGACAACTTTGCCGGTCTCATCGACATCGGCGCTGGGCGCAACATGTATCTCGAGTGCAGTGGCTCAGGCAGTCCGACGGTGATTCTCGAGTCGGGTTACAGAAATGATGCCGATATTTGGAGTACCGAACTTGAGGCCGGAATGAATCCCGTTTTTTCGCAGGTTGCCAAGTTCACGCGGGTTTGCGCCTACGACCGGCCGGGAACGTTTCTCGATGCGGATCATTTAGGCCGGAGCACGGCTGTCCCCATGCCGCGCACGGCACGCGATCTCGTTTCCGATCTTCATGCCCTGCTCCAGACGGCGCACATCCCCGGACCGTACGTCTTTGCTGCGCATTCCTTTGGCGGCATTTTTGCCCGGTTATACGCGAGCACCTATCCGAGCGAGGTTGTTGGAATGGTTCTGGTTGATGCGCTGTCCGAAAAGGTAAGGACCGGTCTCACACCCGAACAATGGAAGTTGTATGTGAATTTTGGATTTACGAAACCGACACCCGGTCTTGAAAAATATAAAGACATCGAGACGCTCGACGTAGACGCCAGCCTTGATCAGATGGAAAAAGCTGGCAGCGCCGAACCGCTCCGTCGCATGCCTCTCTTTGTCCTGACGCAAGGTCAACCGTTCGATCTCAGCCCGTGGCAGCCATTGCCAGCCGATTTCCCCGGCGCACTGACCAAAGCGTGGCATGCGGCACAGGATGCGCTGGCGACACTTGCACCAAACGCCAAACATAAAATCGCGACCAAAAGCTCGCACTACATTCAAGCCCAGGAACCACAACTGGTGATCGACGCGATCAAGCAGGTTGTCGAGGCAGTCCATGATCCGGCAACATGGACGGCTGTGCCTTGATCGATTTTAGACTGACCAGCCAGACAACAAGGCGCGCCTTGCGATCGTTTAACATCGAGCAATGCGGCTGACTAGCTCTGTCTCGCCTCTCCCCTGGCCAAGGGGAGAGGATAAAGGTGAGGGGTTTCCACCTTCTCGCGCTTACCTGCATAACCCTTACCCTACCCATCGACGTGAACACTGTAGCGTCCGCTGCCCTCAGCGGATTCTTGCTTGCCACGCACCACGCAGACAAGATGCGCTGAAGACAGCGCACACTACAGAGCCCATGAATCGCGAAAAACGCAAAGCCGCCGAAGCTAATGTTTCCGGGAGCAGAATTTCTCTGGAGCTTGGGTCTTAATATTGGACCTTTCTTCGTGGGAAATACCGACAAATTCGGTTTTAAGCCGTCCGAGTTGCGACAGTTGCGCGCATTGAAAACGCCGGCCGGCGTACAGAGATTTCTCGACGACCTGCCTTACAACCTTAGCTACACGGCAGGTTCGCCGAAGAAAGTCCTGCACGATCGCGTCGCGTCATGTCTCGAGGGCGCAATTTTCGGAGCAGCTGCGCTGCGCGTAATCGGTTTTCCACCGTTGATCTTCGATTTGGAAGCGGAACAGGACACCGATCACGTCGTCGCGATTTTCAAAGTGCGCGGGCATTGGGGCGCGGTGGCAAAATCCAATTTCACTGGCTGCCGTTATCGCGAGCCGGTCTACCGCAGCCTGCGCGAGCTGGCCATGAGTTACTTCAACATCTATTTCAATCTGCGCGGCGAACGCACTTTGCGGCGCTACTCGCGCCCGGTGAATTTGGCGCGATTTGATAATCGCCATTGGATGACGACAGAAAAACCTGTCTGGTTCATCGCCGAACACCTCTGCGACATCCCACACATTTCATTGCTCACACCCTCAATGGAAAAAAACCTGGTCCGCATCGATCGCCGTACCATGTCCGGCGAAATGGTCGGCCATAGAAAGAAATAGTCTCAACGCTGTTTTCTCTCCACACCGGCAACGACAAAGTGATACAAACCGTTTAGTGAGGCGAAGGAGATAGTTGAAGGCAAAGCGGTCAGACTGCCCTTCAACTAGTTTAGCTCCCACGATTACAGTTGGGTGATGCGTGTCAGTTGTTGGCCGTGTTGGCTTTCGGGGGGAAGATTTTTTGACTGGCGACTATTCACGCTCTCTGACAATCTCGTTTTCGTATGGAATTACTGATTTGGCAGCCGTCGGTGCGCTCGTTGGCGCATTGTCGAGGACCTAAATGAAAAGAAAAACGCACATGAAAAAAATACTGATAGCAATGGCAATCGCGGCCACACTGGTTGCAATTAGCGCGACGGCGGAAGAGGACAGATTGGCAGAAAGGCTGGCGCTGGATAAAGAAGCGCCACACGAAGCGGCAAGAAGCGGCAAGAATCCAATAGCCGAGAAGTACGACACGCTGGTAATGCGCGTCTACTTCCGCGACCGCGCCGAGCGCGACCAGCTGGCCCAGGAACTCAACGCCGAAGAAGTGCTCACAACAGGAGGCTATCTCACCGTAATCCGCGATCGTGACCTCTACTATAGCCTGATGGCGCGCGGCCTCCGTGTGGAGATAGACGAGAACAGCAGTCGCAACCTCAGCCACCCTCAAATCCTGCCCTTCACTTTCTACGGCGGGTACAAGACGGTGGAAGAAATATACGCCTTCCTCGATCAGAAGGTGGCACAGTTCCCCAATCTGGTCGAAAAGATCGACATCGGCGACTCCTGGTGTAAGGCCAATCCTGGCTCGTGCGTCCTACCCAGTCCCTGGAACGGTTACGACCTGTTTGTGCTACACATCACAAACCGCAACATACCAGGCCCCAAACCGGTCTTCTGGGCCGACGGCGATATACACGCCCGCGAGATCGCTACGCCAGAAGTTGTCATGCGCATGATTGACTACCTGCTCAATAACTACGATACCAATGCCGACGTTCACTGGCTCCTGGACTATCACGACATCTGGCTTATGCCCGAAGTCAACCCCGACGGCCACCACATCGTCGAGGCGGGAGGCGGCGGCAACAGCCCGTACTACTACCGCAAGAACGGCAACAACGTCGGAGGCAGCGGGTGCTCCTGGCCTCCCACAGTATCTGACCACTTCGGCGTAGACAACAACCGCAACTTCCCCTTCAAATGGGGCTGCTGCGGCGGCTCGAGCGGTCTTGTGTGCGACCAGACCTATCGAGGGACGTCGGCGGGATCGGACCCGGAGGATATGGCTATCGTCAACATGATTCGTACTCTCGTGCCCGACCAGCGCGGCCCCGGCGACACCGACCCGGCGCCTATCACTGCCACAGGCGTTTACCAGAACATCCACACAAATGCGCGAGTCAACCTCTTTACGTGGGGCTGGACTACCACGCAGATGCCTAACTTCGCTGAGACGAACAACATCGCCGCGCACATGGCCGCGCCGAACGCGGGCGGTAACGGCTACCCGTATGGCTCGATCATCGAACAGTTGTATCCGGTAGATGGAGGCTCGATTGACTGGGCCTACGGTGAGCTGGGCATGGCGGCCTTCTCCACCGAGTTGGGCGGCCAGGACTTCCTTGTCCCCTACTCGTGTATAGATAATCCAGGTTGCGGCTCGTCGCAGGGTCTCTGGCCTGAGAATCGCGGGATGCTTCTTTACCTGGCGAAGATAGCGCGCACGCCTTATCTGACTTCGCACGGCCCAGATGCCAACACCGTTGTCACCAACCCGGCATCAGTGCCGCAAGGCGTGCCATCACAGCTAACAGCCAGCACTACCTTCGCCTGGTCAAACAACGCATTCAGCCAGAACGTGGGCGCAGCAGAATATTACATTGACACTCCTCCCTGGGCTAGCGGCACGGCCATCCCAATGAACGGCACGTTCAATTCGCCTACCGTGGCCGTCAACGCAACCATAAACACTGCCAGCCTGTCGGTAGGCCGCCATGTTATTTTCGTGCGTGGACGCGGCGTGAGCGACTTTCAGGGCTTCCAGACCTGGGGGCCGGTCAGTGCGGCGTTCCTGGATGTGACTGGAGGTGCAACACCAACCCCAAGTGTAACTCCTACTCCAACTGCCACTGCAACAGCGACTGTGACGCCAACCGCGACAGCTACACCTACTCCAACCTCAACACCGAGACCTACACCAACCCCGAGGATCGCTCCCCCGCCAAGGCCTCGGCCGACACCCCCACCGCGCCCATAGCCTAGTGTGTTCCAAATGATCCATCTAATCAATGAAGCCAACGGCACGCCGGTGCGCGGCAAGGCATTGCTCACCGCTGGAATAGAAAAATAAGTCTCGGCGCTATTTACTCTCCACAGGGCAACGACAAAGTGATACAAACCGTTTAATGAAGCGAACCACAATATTTGCCGTTGCCGTGCTGCTGCTGGCAGCGATGACGATGTCAGTGCACGCGGCGACGATCACCGTTACGAATACAAACGACAGCGGCCCCGGCTCATTGCGTCAGGCACTCACGAACGCGAATAATGGCGACAGGATTAATTTCGAGGTAACCGGCGCCATCATGCTGACCAGCGATGAACTTGTGGTCAGCAAGAGCATCACGATTTCAGGCCCTGGCGCCGACCAGCTTTCAATTAATGCCTCGAATACGATGGGCGGGATATGCATCTTCCACATTCTTTCGGGCGAAGCCGTTACGATTTCCGGTTTAACGATCACCAGCGGTGGTACTGGGATTTGTAATGATCAAGCCATATTAACCGTTCGCAATTGCTTCGTTACTAACAACTCGCAGGCCGGGTTCACCAACAATGCTTCCTTGAGTCCTAATGCTATTACTTCCTTAACGATCACCAACAGCCTTTTCAGCAACAACGACCTCAGCATCATCAACCAATCAGAATCTTCCAAGAGCCTTGTCAGCAACAACGGCCCTAGCATCGTCAACCGGTCAGAACCTCGAAATCCCGGATTGACGAGAACAATCACCAGCGGCAGCACATTGCTCCGTAAGCCGGCAGGCGACGGAAGCGGCGCTGGTAATTGCACCGCCTGCATGACAATTGCCAACAGCGTAGTCACTGGAGACCACACCGCCATTTTTAACGTGGCTTACGCCCCACGCGCGGCGACTGTGACGGTGCTCGACACCACGTTTACCGATAATCTAGGCGGTATCGGCACCTACGGGTTTGGGGGCCACGCTGAAGTTACGCTGAAGAACAGCACAATCATCGGGATCTCGTCGAACGTTAGCTATAGTGCCATCGACAGCGGCTTTTCCAGTGTAAGCATTGCCAACTCTACAATTCGCGATGGCGGCTCAGGCCTTGGCGGCATCAATGTCCGCGGCTCGCGTGGCCTTGGCCTCAGTGTCAGCATCGTGAACAGCACCATTAGCGGCAACACATTCGGGGGCGGCATTCAAGCCGATGGGCTTGACGATCTCAGCATTGTGAACAGCACGATCAGCGGCAATTCAGCTAATACAGGCACCGGGGGCGGCATCTACAACTTCAACTCATCGCTGCGCATTACAAATAGCACGATCACCGGCAACTCGGCAGCTTCTGGCGGGGGAATTTATAACGACGGGTCCCAGGGTGCGAGTATCGTTGAGATTTCCAACACAATCCTGAATGCCGGGGCATCGGGCGAAAACATCTTCAACAACGGCGGCACAGTCACTTCGGATGGATACAATCTCAGCAGCGATGATGGCGGCGGTTATTTGACTGGGCCGGGCGATCAGATCAATACTGATCCGTTGCTTAGTCCTTTGGGGGACAACGGTGGTCCAACGTTTACGCACGCGTTGTTGCCTGGCAGCCCAGCAATTGATGCAGGCGATCCGAACTTCAGTCCGCCGCCTTTCAACGACCAGCGAGGCTGTCCTTTCGATCGCGTGTTCAATGGTCGCATCGATATAGGTTCATATGAGACGCAACCGCAATCGCCACGTCCCCACCCGTGTCAACGGCCGCGCCCGACGCCGCCACCGCGCCCGTAATCAAAGCTTGTTTCCCCCCCAGCACGCAATTGTGCACGGTCAACAAGGTGTTTTGATCGTGCATAGGATGGGTCTCCCGTGTCGACGCCTCCAAACGATTCCGTTTCCTAAATGCCGACTGATTCGGCACAATTCTCCCATGACTCCACTTTTATCGGGCGCAATGACGCGGGCCACAACGTTTGCGATTGGATTGCTGCTCTACGCAGTCGCGCTTCCAGTGCGCGCGGCGACGATCACCGTTACCAATACAAACGACAGCGGCCCCGGCTCATTGCGTCAGGCACTCGCCGTAGCGCATGATGGCGATAGAATTACTCTTGCGGTCAGTGGCACGATCACGCTGACCAGCGGTGGACTTCAGGTCACTAAGAACGTCACGATTTCAGGCCCTAGCGCCAACCAACTCTCAATTGATGGCAACCTCAATCAGGCGTTATTTGTTTTCGGAGTCTTTCCTCAGAGAGCTGTAAGTATATCCGGCTTGAGCATCAGGAACGCCCAGGTTGGAGTTTATAATAACCAGGGCGCGCTATCCGTCAGTAATTGCGTCTTAAGCGGCACGTCCGCCGGGCTCGACAACGATGCCGGGCAAGGTTCCGGCGGGGCTTCCATGACCGTAGCCAACAGCACCATCAAGAACGCCGAGGTTGGGATTTCGAATAATCAGGGCACAGTATCGGTCATCAATTGCGTCTTAAGCGGTAACTCGTTCGCCGGGCTCTACAACTATGCCGCCGGAGGTTCTGACGGGGCTTCCATGACGGTTGCCAACAGCATCATCAGCAACAACGCCGGAGAAGGCGCCATCAATTGGCTTCCGTCGGACGGCGGTGGTTGTGCCTGCATGACAATCACCGACAGCGTTGTCAGCAACAATACCGAGGGGATCTTCAATATCGGGGACGCTTTTCCCGGGGCCGCCAGCCTGACGGTCGTCAATAGTAATGTCAGCGACAACAACAACGGCGGTATTAGTAACAACGCCAACTCCGGAAGCGGCGGAAGCGCGACCGCGACGATCGTGAGCAGCACGGTCAGCGGGAATTCGGGAGGTGGTGTCTACATTTCCGGTGGTAAGGGCTTTGCGGGAGTTACAATTACTAATAGTACCATCAGCGGGAACTCGACCTCTGGTGGGATCAAGGCTGTCAGTTTCTTTGTTTTGTCCGCCGCCAACCTTTCCGTCGCCAATAGCACGATCAGCGGGAATTCGGCCGAAGACAGTGGCGGTGGCATCTATGCTAGTGCTCTGGGGGATTTCAGCATTGTGAACAGCACCATTACGGGCAATTCAGGTGGAACAAGCGGGGGCGGTATCTACAACTTCGCCTCGTCGCTGAACGTTGCAAATAGCACGATCACGGGCAATTCGGCAGGTTCTGGCGGAGGCATTTATAACGACGGGCAATTTGGTGTAAGTGCCGTTGAGATCTCCAACACCATCCTGAATGTCGGCGCACTGGGTGCAAACATCTTTAACAACCTCGGCACGGTCACATCCCATGGATACAATCTCAGCAGCGATGACGGCGGCGGTTATTTGACCGGCCCAGGCGATCAGATCAACACCGATCCGTTGCTTGGTCCTCTGCAGAATAACGGCGGACCGACGTTTACGCACGCCCTGTTGCCGGGTAGCCCTGCGATCGACGCTGGCGATCCGAACTTCACTCCACCGCCCTTCAACGACCAGCGGGGCTGTCCTTTCGATCGCGTGTTCAATGGTCGCATCGATATAGGTTCATTTGAGACGCAACCGCCGCCACGCCGCCCGTGTTCGACTCCGAGGCCGCGTCCAACTCCGGTGCATCGCCCGTAAGTTCGTGACAGCCGATGACGCAGAAACGCGAAAATGTCTCGACATGTTTGACGCGCTTTGAGTAAAAGATGTTTACGCACCGCCGCAATCAGGGTGAAAGCGAACATTAGCTCCACGATTAAAGCGCATCTTATCCGAGGCGCGTTTTACCTGCTTTTACTTCTGGCTGTTTGCGTGATCCCATTCGCGCTCGCACAGCGAACCACGGCTAAGGGAAACAGACCGGCCAACGTCATCACGGTCACCAACACAAACGACAGCGGTCCTGGGTCATTGCGTCAGGCGCTGGCCGACGCTAACGACGGGGATACGATAAATTTTGATGTATCGCTGAAAGGGCAGACCATCGCGTTGACCAGCGACGAGCTTGTAATTGATAAAAGCATCACAATTACCGGCCCCGGTTCGGATCAACTCGCCGTGAGTGTAGACTTTCAATATCACTTCCGAATCTTCCATGTGATGGCAAGCCCCACCGTCATAATTGAGGGGCTCACAATCGGGCCAAGCTTATACTTTTACGGCTGTGGAATTCAGAATGACCAGGCGACCTTAACAATCAACAATTGCGCTGTGACAGGGAATGATGGCTTGGACTCGGGCGCTGGCATTTCCAACGGCGGAACACTGACGATCAATAACAGCAGCATTACTGGTAACGGGTTGGAGTATCAAGGGACCGGCGTTGGCATTTCAAGTAGTGGGACGTTAATCATCAACAATAGCATCATTCGCGGCAACGTTTCTGCGAAAGGTCAAACAGACGGCGGTGGCATCTACAGCTCAGGAATGCTTGAGATCACCAACAGCACGATAGACGGCAACTCAGTTGGCGGCCCTGGGGGCGGAATTTACAACACGGGCAATGCGATAATCACTAGCAGCACGATCAGCGGAAACTTTTCCGGCGGGGGTTACCCGGGCCCTCAAACTGGGCCCGGTTTTGGCGGTGGCATTTTCAACGGCGCGACGCTAACGATCAGCAACAGCACTATTAGCGGCAATTCGGTGCTGACTACCGACACTGGACCTGGGCGGGGAGGCGGGATCTTCAATAGCGGTTCGCTACAGATTGCTAACAGTACAATTAGCGGTAACTCGGGTACTAACGGTGGTGCAATCTGTAACGATGCCGCGCCACTGGAGATAACAAATAGCATCTTAAACGCCGGCGACGTTGGCGAAAACATCTTCAATGATGGTGGAACAATTACCTCGCTTGGTTACAACCTCAGTAGCGATAATGGCGGTGGTTATTTGAGCGGTCCAGGAGACCAAACCAACACGGATCCGATTCTGGGCCCGCTTCAGGACAACGGCGGCCCTACACAAACCCACCGACCGTATCCCCAGAGCCCAGCTATCGACGCGGGTGACCCAAGTTTCACGCCGCCTCCTTTCTATGATCAACGCGGGACTGGGTTTGACCGCGTAGTGAACGGCCGAATCGACATCGGGTCGTTTGAGGTGCAAGAGGGCAAACCGCCTCCTCCCTCCCCGACGCCTACGCCAACGGCAACTCCGACAGCTATACCTACTTCGACACCGAGACCTTCACCGACGCCGAGGCCTCGCCCCACCCCAGCACCGCGCCCGTAAGTTCCGTCAATGAAAAAGAAACGCACTATCTCTTTAAATCAATGCGTGCGGTAACGAGCCTGACCATCATCTGCGCGATAGTGATCGCTTTTGCTCATCAGGGTTTGTCGCAGCTTAGCCCAACGTTGCAGCCGACGCCTTCGTGCTCGCCCCCCTGTTCACTACCGGTGATGTGGAGCGAGAACTTCGACAATGTGACTCCTCCTGCATTACCTCCGGGCTGGTTGGCAACAAACGCACAAGGGCCGCCGCCCTTTTGGGTAACATCAAATTCCGGCGTGCCCATCCCACCTGCCGACACATTGCCCAACGCCGCGTTCATTGATGACCCGGCTGTTGTGAGCGACAAACGGCTTGACTCGCTACTTATCCCTCTTCCGCCCGCACTACTGCAGTTGGCTTTCCGGCACAACTTTAATCTTGAAGCATCGGATGTGGACCCCAATTTAGGCTTTGACGGTGGCGTGCTGGAGCTTAGCACTGACGGTGGAAATACATTTCAAGATATTATTGCCGCTGGCGGAAGCTTCGTTAGCGGAGGCTATAACCGCACAATCAGCAGCGATCGCGGTAGTCCGATTGCAGGTCGTCAAGCTTGGAGCGGCAACTCGCAGGGCTTCATCACGACCGTGATCAATCTGCCAATCCTTTCCACAGGCTTCAGGCTGCGCTGGAGGATGGCTAGCGATACGAGTGGCTCCAATGAGGGCTGGCGTGTTGACACCATCAATATTGCTGGTTGCGCACCGGCTCCGTGTCAGACGCCAACACAACCGCCTCGGCCAACGCCCGCACCACGTCCACTGCCGTCCGCCCCGCCAAGCCCTCACGGTACGCCTGCGTTTACTCCGCACCCGCGCCCATAGCTTTCATCAATGAAGAAGAAACGCACCGCTCAAGCCGCTTTCTTGAATCTGCGCACTCGGATTTGCTTGACGCTTTTTTGTTCAGTGGCCACATCTGCTTACGCAAACATCATCACGGTCACCAACACAAACGACATTGGCCCCGGTTCATTGCGTCAGGCACTCGCCGTGGCGCATGATGGTGATAGAATTATATTTACAGTAAGTGGCACGATCATACTGACTAGCGGTGCACTTGTGGTCGCCAGCAACGTCACGATTTCAGGTCCCGGCTCGAACCATCTCTCAATTGATGGCAACCAGGCGTCACTTGTGTTCGGGATTTTTCCCGACAAAACTGCCACGATTTCTGACCTGACAATCAGGAACGGCCAGACTGGGATTTGGAACGATGGCGGAACGTTAACTGTTAGTAACTGCGCCGTCAGCGGCAATTCGGAGGGCGGGCTGTTTAACGGCGGGGTGTTGACCGTCAGCAATTGCGACGTTAGCGGGAACTTATACGGGATTTATAATAGCCAGTATGTGTTAACAGTAATTCATTGCGACATTAGTGGGAACTCATACGGCATTTATAATTATTACGGCGAAGCAAGCGTCAGTAATTGCATCGTTAGCAGCAATCAATACGGCGGCGTCTTCAACTATGGCGTGTCAGGCGGCCCAAATGACCAGATTCTTAGCGGTTTCTTAGCAATCGCTGATAGCATTATCAACGACAACTCTGGACCCGGCGTCGACAACAATGCGGGCGGCGTAACGATTGTCGACACCACAATTAATGGCAACTCCGTCGGCAAGACTGGAGGCCAATCCGACGTAGGGGGCGGTGTCTACACGTATCAATACGGGGGGAAAATTCCGGGGAACCTCACCGTTATGAACAGCACGATCAGTGGTAACTTCGCCTCTTCCGCTGGCGGTGGCATCGCCTGTGGTAAGTCGGGTTTGACCATCATTGACAGCACGATCAGCGGCAACTCGGCTGGTGCTTACGGTGGCGGAATCGTGGGCGGCAGTTTCGGTATGATGATTGTCAACAGCACGGTGAGCGGCAACTCGGCTGCTACTTGCGGCGGCCTCTGCGGTGGAGGAGTCGAAATTGGAAACACAATCCTGAACGCGAACGAGTCGGGAAACATCGATGGCACTGTCACCTCGCATGGTTACAACATCAGCAGTGACGACGCCGGCGGCCTTTTGACTGGTCCAGGCGATCAGATCAATACCGATCCGTTGCTTGGTCCTTTGCAGGATAACGGGGGCTCAACCTTTACGCACGCGTTGTTGCGTGGCAGCCCAGCGATTGACGCCGGCGATCCCAACTTTAATCCGCCGCCTTTCAACGACCAGCGAGGCTCTCCTTTCGATCGCGTGTTCAATAGTCGCATCGATATAGGTTCGTTTGAGACGCAACCGCCACGCCGCCGTCCACGCTCAACTCCGCCGCCTCGCCCGTAGTTCGACCAGCTTCATCTAACCAATCCATGAAGCCAACGGCCCCATTACGTTGCACATCCTGGGTGCTTGCCACGCCACCCTGCGGTGGCTTATGTCTTTTTCGTTAGATGACTCGCCAAAACGACCGTCGTTTTTGTTTCCATTGGTACTGTTCGGTCGCCCCCATGGTTTCCATCCGCAAGGAAGTCTTGACATTTTTAGCGCGCTGCCAGTAAAAGGCTGTTTGCCTTTGCAGAAGCGCGATCAAAGTGAAACAGTGTATTAACCCCGTGATTAGACCGCATCTTGTCCGAGGCGCATTTTACCTGATTCTGCTTGTAGCCGTTTGCGTGATCCCATTCGCTCTCGGGCAGCGAGCCACAACCATGCAAAGCGCGGTCGCGACATTGTCTGCCGGCGACGATCCCGCGGGCGGGACATGGAGTGTCACGGGCAGCCTGAACACAGCACGCAATTTGCACACGGCAACCTTGCTGCCCAACGGCACGGTCCTTGTTGCAGGGGGAATAGATACCGACTTAAATGCTCTCGACAGCGCAGAACTGTACGATCCTACGAGCGGGACTTGGACTTTTACCGGCAGCCTAAACACAGCACGTATTGGTCACAGGGCCACCTTGCTGCCCAATGGTAAGGTGCTTGTTACTGGGGGAGACGATACCGGCTCACATGCTCTCGACAGCGCGGAACTGTACGATCCTGCCAGCGGGACCTGGACTGTCACGGACAGTCTAAGCATAGGACGCTCTGGTCACTCGGCCACCTTGCTCTCCAATGGCATGGTTCTTGTCGCAGCTGGATTTGATAGCGATTTAAATGTGTCTGCAAGCGCGGAACTGTACGATCCCGCTAGCGGGACTTGGACTGCCACTGGCAGCCTAAACTCAGCACGCGACGCTCACACAGCGACGTTGCTGCCCAACGGCATGGTCCTTGCAGCAGGAGGATTTGATAGCAGCTTCGTAGCTTTTGCTAACGCGGAACTGTACGATCCTGCGAGCGGGACATGGACTGCCACCGGTAATCTCAACAACGCACGCGTTGGTCACACGGCGACATTGCTGCCCAACGGCATGGTCCTTGTTAGCGCGGGACATGATGGCCCCAGTTTCACCCCTTCCGACGTCCTCTCTAGCGCGGAACTATACGATCCTGCGAGCAGGACATGGACTGCCACCGGTAATCTTAACAACGCACGCGACGCTCACACGGCGACATTGCTGCCTAACGGCACGGTCCTTGTTAGCGGGGGAATAATCGGCTTCAATGCTTTTGCTAGCGCGGAACTGTACGATCCTGCAAGCGGGACCTGGAGTTTCACGGGCAGCCTAAACACAGCGCGCTTTGATCACACGGCCACGTCGCTGCTCAACGGCATGGTTCTTGTTGCAGCGGGAGAAAGTAGCAGCAATGCTTCGTTTCCGGTCGACCCCGACCGTGCTCCCTCCTCGGCACTGGGTGTCCCGGGTGCTGGTTGTTGTTTTCTCTTCCCAGTGGCGAGCGCGGAATTGTACACTCCTGTGGCAACCCCAACGCCTACACCGACACCAACCCCAACACCGACACCGACGCCATGCATGGGGAGATGTTCACCAACACCAAGGCCTCGTCTAACTCCGCACCCTCGTCCTTAGCCCGCAGTGATGATTAGAGACCATGAGCAACAGCAATTCCGTTCTGATTCGTTCGCGCGCCCTAAGCATTCTCCTTTTTTGGACAGCTACAGTTTACTTTATCGTGGCCCCTGCCGGATTGGGACTGGCGTTCCTGCATCTCGAGAAGCCTGCGACGACTTCAGATAGGACGCTCACCTTCGAAGAGCGCGTTTCATATCAGCGAGCTATCGAAGAAGTTTACTGGCGTCATCGCATCTGGCCAAAAGAGAATTCCAACCCGAAGCCGTCACTCGATGCGGTGATGTCTCAGGCGCAACTTGAAAAGAAAGTCAAAGACTACCTGCGAAACTCACGAGCGCTGGCGGATTACTGGCAACGACCCATCACCGCCCGGAAGTTACAAGCTGAGACGGATCGCGTGGCACAAAACACCAGGCAACCAGAAGTGTTAGAGGAGCTCTTTGAAGCGCTCGGGAACGATCCCTTTGTCATTGCGGAGTGTCTGGCAAGGCCCATGCTGACTGAGCGTCTGCTCCCGCATTCGGAGTTCGAGCGACTGAAACAACAGAGCCGAACGTTTGATCAGACCGTCGCTGCTGGCGCTAACTACACCCTTCCCACAATATCGGGTGGCGCATGCATTGAGGATGCGTGGACTCGAACCGACCTCACCGGCACCCCCGATCCCCGGGAGTCTCACACTGCAGTTTGGACCGGCACCGAGATGATCGTCTGGGGCGGAGACGACCTTCCCTCTGGCAAATTCGTAACGTTAAATACGGGCGCGAGATACAATCTCGTTACTGATACTTGGGCAGCCACCAGCACGATTAATGCGCCCTCTCCCCGATATCTTCACACGGCAGTATGGACTGGCAGTGAAATGATTGTCTGGGGCGGGAGCGATGAAAACTCCCAGCCGTTGAATACGGGCGGAAAATACAATCCTGGGTTGGATACCTGGATAACCACGAGCACGACGAACGTTCCAGCTCCCCGAATCTCCCATACGACAGTCTGGACCGGCAGCGAAATGATCGTCTGGGGGGGCACCGACTTCGGCAGTCAAGAATTCAACACCGGCGGGAGGTACAATCCAAGCACGGACAGTTGGACAGCCACCAGCATCACCAACGCGCCGGATGCCCGGGGGAGCCACACCTCAGTCTGGACCGGCAGTGAAATGATCGTCTGGAGCGGCTATGACGGTAGCTATACAAATACTGGCGGCAGATACACTCCGGGCACAGATAGTTGGACAGCCACGAGCACTATGAACGCCCCCGAAGGTCGTGCAGGCTTCACGGGAGTCTGGACTGGCAGTGAAATGATCGTCTGGGGCGGCTCTACCTCGTCCCCCTTGCTCAACAGCGGCGGACGATACGATCCAAACACGGATACCTGGGTGGCCACAACCACCGTCAATGCGCCCTCTCCCCGATATGGTCAAACGGCAGTATGGACTGACGATGAAATGATCGTCTGGGGTGGAATTGCCTACGGCATCCCTCCTACGTTTTTCAACACAGGCGGTAGATATAATCCCATTACAGATAGTTGGATAGCTACCAGCACGACCAACGCGCCTACGGGCCGATTTCGTCACACCGCAGTATGGTCTGGCAGTAAAATGATCGTGTGGGGAGGCTCGGGTCAAGTCGGGACTTTGAACACCGGTGGAAGATACTGCGTACGATCACCTATACCTTGCACCGGAAGATGTAGCCCTACACCCAGGCCGCGTCCAAGTCCGCATCCTCGTCCGACGCCGCCACCGAGCATTGACGGTACCTGGACGATCACTGGTAGCCTAAACACCGGACGTTTTGCGCACACGGCAACCTTACTGCCGAGTGGGCTCGTCCTGGTTGTTGGAGGAATTGACTCTGGTGACACTCTTCGCAGCGCGGAGCTGTACGACCCGGCTAGTGGAAGTTGGACATCCACCGGAAGTCTTAACACGGGACGTTATGTACACACAGCAACGTTGCTAGCCAACGGCAAAGTGCTCGTCGCAGGAGGTGATTTTGGCAACGGGAGTGTGACAAGCGCTGAGTTATACGACCCGGCCGCAGGCACCTGGACGTTCACTGGTAGCCTTAACACCGCACGTGCCGAGCACACAGCCACCTTGTTACCTGGCGGAAAGGTGCTGGTTGCCGCCGGGACAGATAGCACCTCGTTTGCTTGCGCAACCGCGGAACTGTACGATCCGCTTAGCGGGACCTGGACGGCTACTGGCGATCTCAACACCGCGCGGAATGTTCACACGGCGACATTGCTCCCTAACGGAATGGTGCTGGTTGCCGGCGGATTCGATTTCGACATAAATTTTTCTGCGAGCGCGGAACTGTACCAGCCTGCGAGCGGGACCTGGACTGTCACTGGCAGCCTAAACGCAGCACGTGCGGCTCACACGGCGACCTTGCTGCCTAATGGCCAGGTGCTTGTCGCAGGGGGCGCTAGTGTTGGCGGCCCTTCCCCGAGCGCGGAACTATACGATCCAGCGAGCGGGACCTGGACTGTGACGGGCAGTCTCAACACAGCACGCGTTGAGCACACGGCCACGTTGCTAGCCAACGGCAAAGTGCTCGTCGCAGGAGGTGATTTTGGCAACGGGAGTTTGACAAGCGCGGAGTTATACGACCCGGCCACAGGCACCTGGACGTTCACCGGTAGCCTCAACAATGCGCGCGCCGAGCACACAGGGACTTTGCTACCAAATGGGATGGTGCTGGCTGCCGGAGGCGAAGATCAGCCAACGATACACACAAGTGCAGAACTGTACCACGCCCCCGCACGTACGCCTGAAGTGAAGAACCGTAACGCCTACACCTACCCCTAGCCATACACGTCCACCGGCACTTGTATCAGAAGATGTGAACCAACACCAAGGCCGCGTCCAACTCCAGCGCCTCGCCCGCCGTCGCGATGATTTCAACTTTGTGAGACTCCTCTTTATCAAGTGAGCAGATTAGACGGAATAATTCGGTAAAATATTACGGACAAATTCGATCCATATCTCGTTAGATGCACCATGCTAAACGTCTTGGAGAATCCGCAAAATGCTGACCTGTCACTGCGCTTTGGCTAAGAGCATTATTCCGGTTGTCGGCTATTGTTAGGTAAGCTGAGCGCAGATTCTGTGACCACGAATCCAAAACGCACGTTCATGCAGACGCGACTACGGCTTGTCTTTTGTCTATTCCTCGTAGCCGGTGGCGCAGTCGTGCTAGTGAAGATCGTTACAGCAGAGGCAAACGGCGGAAGTGATCGACTAGACGGGCGGTGCGATCCCATCTTACGTCTCTCGGAGTTTTTCGACGGCGTGACGCCACCCACGCTACCTTCGGGTTGGTCGAGCACTACATGGGTGACGTCTGATTCTGGAGTGCCCACGCCACCCGCGGACACACCACCCAATGCTGCGTTCGTAGATGATCCGGCCACAATCAGCGACAAGCAGCTTCTTTCGCCAACCATTAGTTTTATCTGCGATTTTGGCCCCTTGCAGGTATCCTTCCGCAACAACTTCAACTTTCAGGATGGGTTCGACGGTGGGGTGCTGGACGTCAGCTATGATCACGGGCTCACCTTTCAGGACGTCCTCGCTGTCGGTGGCACATTTGTTCTCGGCGGTTACAACGGCACGATCAACAGTTGCTGTGGCAACCCCCTGGCTGGGCGGCAGGCATGGACCGGAAACTCGGGCGGTTTTATCGACACCACGGTGGTGAATCTCCCTGACGGATGCGTTGTCGATACTATACTGCGCTGGAGGATGGGAAGTGACAGCAGCGTCTCCGGTGAAGGCTGGCGCATCGACAACGTTAATATCGTTCAATGCCATGCCCATTTCCCGCCGCGTCGGGACCACCCAACGCCACGCCCGCGTCCGACGACGCGGTGATGAAGAATGTTCGTGAATAGGTGATTAGCTTCTAACCAAACGATGAAACTAATCTGCTCGATTCTCGTTAGGCCTATGAATGCTCGCATAGCCACGGCGATATTGCTTGTCGCTTGTCCATTCCCCGCGGCACTGGCCGACACGAAGGTCGCCTTACGGCACTCTCAGCGTTTCGCCGACACTGGTAGAGACTTCCTTCTCGAGACAACAAATCCCGGCGATTTCAAAACACTGGAAGGCATTGTGTGGGGGTTGCTCACATTGTCATCCCAGTGCCCGGATAAACAGTTCTCCTCATATTTTTTCCCCGATGCCCAAAGCTCCAGCTCGCAAGGTGAAGGTGCGCAGCCTCTTTACATGTACTTTCGCGGTTTACCGAGAGACGGCAAAAAGGTGGTTCTCCCCTTCACGGGTGATGCCAATCGCTACCTCAATAACACGGCTTCCATTCAAGAATTAGTGAAAGGTGTTTTAGAGGCGACCATCAGACTGCACACCAATAAATCCACGACGGTGTACTGTGAGATCGACGGCCAAATCGTCGAGGAATGGGATGCTTAACGAACCTGGACGAATTCGTCTCATCCTAAACTCACGTCATTCGTAGCTGATCGGTACACGAACCTCGGAAACGGTGCCGGGTTTAAACCGCCAGCTTTTGAATGTTTGGACGGTGAGTTTGTCGAGTAGCGGACTGCCGGTGCTTTGGAACATGGTTGCGTTGGTCACTGTTCCTGTCGCGGTGTCAACGGTCACTACGCAAGTACCGCTTCCGGTGAGGTTGCGGCGTTTCGCTTCGTACGGGTAATCAGGCAAAGGCGCGGTGATTGCCATGGATTGTGCCACCGAAAGTGAGACCGGAACGGGCGCCGAAATGCTGGCCGCCTCCGGTTGCACAGCAGGTCGCGGCCGTTTTCTCGGTCGAGTTTTCTTTTCGGCAGGCACTGCGACTACTGCCGGCTCTTCCGGAGGCGGCGCCTGCTCGGTCGGCGGCGCGGGTTTTTGACTTGGAGGCATTGAGGCAACGCTCCGGTTGGGCTCGGCCTTTTTCTCTTCCGTTGGGGCGATGTGTGTTGGCACTTCTTCCGGAGCCGGCGTCCGCTCGGGTGCAGGTGCAGTGTTTTGCTTTGGCGCCGTCGCGACAGTTTGCGAACTCCGCTCAGTCTTCTTCTTTTTCGGTTTCTGAATTTGAATCATCTCGCCGGTCTGAAATTGATCCGGAAGACTCGCCGAAGTCGCCTCTTGTGCTTGCGCCGGGCGCGCACCGGCGAAGCAAACACCAGTGCACACAACGAAGACGCTCACGGTGCGGGCAGGCATGGCGAAAATGTCCGCTCCGTCTCAGGAACGTCAACTTACGGTTCGTAATACAGCCATCATCGTCAGGCAAGATGCCTGAGTTACGTTGACTTGCTTGAACTTGTTCCGAAAACGAAGACTATCTCGTTAGGGTTTCCCAACCGGCTTTTTCGCCTTTTATGCTTCTCATCACCACAACCGATATTACCGTTTGGACCGTCTCCGGGCTTCTCGCGCTCGGCATTGGCGCCGGCAAATACGCAAAATGGAAAACACGCAATCAGCTCGTGCGCGAACTCGCAGCAATGGATCGTGAGCGTCGGGAGAAAATGCTCAGCCGGATGCGTCCAGAGCAGGCGATGGAAGCGCGTCAGGAATTGATGCAACGATTTAACATTCTCTGAACCTGCGTCTTGTAAGGCAACCGCATCGGTTGCCTGGGCAGGCGGAGCGCCTGCCCTACAATGTGGATTAATTCCCAATGAATCCTTGTCATTCTAAGCCCAGCGAAGGATCTCTGATTATTTCCCGCCAGCGACGCTTGGAGCAACAACTGAGATCTTTTGAGAGATGAATTTTAATCCCTTATGTCCTCGGCACCGTTTGAAATGACGATCGCAGTGATGCCCGGAGACATCGACGAGCAAAATCACGTCAACAACACCGTGTACCTGCGATGGGTCCAGGAAGTTGCCACCGCGCATTGGGGTGCAGTTGCCAGCGCACAAGCACAGGAGGGCATCGGGTGGGTGGTGTTGCGGCACGAAATCGATTACAAAACCCCAGCCTGCCTGGGCGATGACGTTGTGTTGCGCACGTGGGTCGGCAAAGCGACCCGGCTTACGTTCGAACGGTTCACTGAAATCCGAAGGAGCGGCGATGGCCAGCTATTGTCATCCGCGCGAACACTCTGGTGCCCGATAAACTCGCAAACCGGCCGGCCAGTCCGCGTGCCGGCGGAAGTACGCGAACAGTTTTCGATTTGAGGTTTATGGAACGCGCTTAATAAGTGTCGCTGTCATGTTGAGCGAAGCGAAACATCTCTGGTTTATGCCGTGTCGCTCTCAGAATGATCAGAGCTTCTTCGCTTCGCTCAGAATGACAGTATCTCGGACTTGGGAAATATCCCACGCGTGCTTGTTTGCTCGGCACTGATTGAGTTGGACGCAAAACATTGACCATCTAGTCTTCCGTGTTGAGTACAGGACTCGAGTCACGCCCGGTCATCGCTTGTTATTGCGCCACGTTTCTCAAACCGGAGATGCTGCATATCTACCGGCAAATCACTGGTCTGAAACGATGCGCTCCGGTGGTGATTGCGCAGAAACGCGAAAATGCCGCGCGCCTTCCCTTTGAGCCTCTTCACATCGTCGCCAAGCCGCGAACGCATGTCCTCCGGCGGTTTTGGTTTCGACAACTGCGCGATCAGCCGTGGCAGATCTCGGACCGGGAACTAAGCGAATTGCTCAACGTTCTAAGTGAAACGCACGCGCGTCTTTTGCACATTTACTTTGGCCACATCGCGGTGCATCTCCTGCCGCTGATTCGCGCGTGGAAACATCCATCGATTGTTTCCTTCCACGGCGCCGATGTCATGGTCGACATGAATAAGCCGGCCTATCGAGAAGCGACTTTGCAGATGCTCGACGCAGTAACGCTGATTCTCGTTAGGTCAGAATCGCTGCGGCGCGCTGTCGTCGATCTCGGCTGCGACCCGGAGAAGATTGAGATCCAGCGCACCGGAATTCCGCTGGAGGAATTTCCATTTCGCGACCGTGCTGTACCGAAAAACGGAGAATGGCAATTCGTGCAGGCAGGCCGATTAATCGAGAAAAAAGGGTTGCCGGTAACTCTCCGCGCTTTCTCAACCTTTTTGAAGCAACGCCCAAACGCCACGTTAACGATCGCCGGCGAAGGACCTTTACTTCCCGAACTCCAGAAATTGGCGCGCGAATTAGGTGTCACTGATCGAATCTCGTTCACGGGTTTCGTTTCGCAGGAACAATTGCGTGAGATCTATTATCGCTCGCACATTTTTTTGCATCCGAGCCAGACTGGTCGCGACGGAAATCAAGAAGGCATTCCAAATGCGATGCTCGAAGCAATGGCCACGGGCCTGCCAGTGTTTGCCACTGAGCACGGCGGCATTCCCGAAGCAATCGAGAATGGCGCGAGCGGCATACTTGTGCCAGAGCACGATGACGAAGCATTAGCACGAGCGCTGCTCAATGCAGCACAAGATCCCGGTTTGCTTTCGCGAATCGCGCGCGCGGGGGCGGAGGCAGTGAAACATAATTTTGATTGGGCTGCCCAAGCGCAGCGACTTGAAGAAATTTACCTTCGAATGATCGGAAGACCCAATTAGTGCCCGGTCTTACGAATTGGTCGGATCGTTTCTGGGGAGCGCACGCGGCTCGCCGTGCAGATTTCGGCGGCCTCGCCGAAACCATCGGATTCCGGCTCTAGCAGAGTTGGGGTAAAAGTTCGCGATCGCGAGCACGCGATCGCCAGCACGCGAGCCGCGTGCGCTCCCCAGAATCGCGCCGCAACATTGCTGCGTTGATTGCTATCGACTTATTGGCGACGCCACGGCTGCGTGACGTTCTGAATACGCGGCTTGCAGACGTCACTCACCAGCACGAACGCCAAAGTGTTTGCGTCCGGCCGGCTGAACTTATACACGCCAGAGCCTCTGCAATTTTTGGGGACCGGACCTTTCCGGCGAGTCTCCTGAACTGTCATGGTGTTGCTGGAAACGGTATAGGTGCCCCAGATCTGTGCCTTTGGCTTTGTAGCTGCAACGTGAAACGTGCCGTCAGGATTGATCGTCCAGACCGTGCCCAGCGAGTTGGTCCACTGCCCGACTAGCGCGTCCGGGCCGGAACTCGGGACAGTTTCGCACCCAGCAATCACTGCTAACAAGACGACGGCAAAAAGAATTTGGAGAGTGTGTTGTCGCTTCATGCCTGTCATCCTGCCTCACGACGATCGAAACCGTCAAGGTTAGAGCGCTTGAAGAGATACGTTGCAAACAACTTCGTCGCTGAAGTAGAAGAGGCTCGTGGATCAACTGCCAACGCAGCCTGCAACGGCAAGACCAAACTGGTGGAAACGAAACTGGAAATGGTTCGTGCCGCTGGGCTGTTTCACTGTAGCGCTGCTGTTTCTGACGTTCGTTGGATCAATACTCGTGATCGTCTTCAGCGCGATGAAATCCACCGATGTTTACAGGGAGGCATTGGCCCGCGCCAAGGCGGATCCCACTGTAATTGAAGCTCTCGGTTCGCCTATTAAGGACGGATTTCTAGTCTCGGGAAACACAAACGTGAACGGCGCGTCTGGCGAATCCAACCTGGCGATTCCCATCTCCGGTCCCAAGGGAAAAGGAACAATTTACGTGTCGGCGAACAAGTCACTCGGGCAATGGAATTATTCGGGGCTCGTCGTTGAAGTCGGTCAAACGCATGAACGCATCGATCTTCTTCAAAAGTCGGCACCGTCCAATTCACCGTGATTTCCTGCGATAGAGGGTTGGCTTGCGGCGATTCCATCGTCTTGAGGACAAGACGAGCCACATTAGCGCCGGTTTACGTCTGAGGCTGGCCGGTTACCTTGGAAGATGTCCATCTCCGAGGAGCAAGTGAAGAACGCGTTGAAGTCTGTAAAATATCCGGGCTTCACGCGCGACGTTGTTTCATTCGGATTGGTGAAGTCGATCCAGATCGATAATGGCGATGTTAAAGTGCAACTCGCACTCGCCACCAATGATCCAAATGTCCCCGCGACAATCAAAAATGATGCTGAACACGCCTTGCGCACGATCGAAGGCATTCGCAGCGCCAAAGTTTTGATCGATATCCACGCGCCTCCAGGTGGCGCA
Source organism: Candidatus Udaeobacter sp. (assembly GCA_049791915.1). Taxonomy (GTDB): domain Bacteria; phylum Verrucomicrobiota; class Verrucomicrobiia; order Chthoniobacterales; family UBA10450; genus Udaeobacter. Next base: position 18,132 of record JBARAJ010000152.1, on the reverse strand, counting down.
GGGGCGGGCGCAGTCACTACGCGGATTCCGGGCGTCAGACACGTTATCGCCGTGGCAAGCGGCAAAGGCGGCGTAGGCAAATCAACAGTCGCGGCAAATCTCGCAGTGGCACTGGAGCAAACCGGCATGCGCGTCGGTCTGTGTGATTGCGACATCTATGGGCCGAGCATTTCGCTAATGTTCGGCACCCGCGAGCGGCCAACGGCGACGGATGAGAATATGATCGTCCCGATCGAGCAATACGGGTTGCGACTGATGTCGATGGGATTTCTGCTGGATGACGCTTCACCGGCGATTTTGCGCGGACCGATGGTAACGCGTTACACACAGCAGTTTCTGCGACAGGTCGAATGGGGCGAACTGGATTATCTGGTGCTCGATCTTCCGCCAGGGACGGGTGACATCCAGTTAACCATCGTGCAGACCGTCGCATTGTCGGGAGCAATTATCGTCACGACGCCGCAGGAAGTAGCTTTGATCGACGCGCGCAAGGCCGCAACCATGTTCGAAAAGGTGAACGTGCCTGTGCTCGGTCTAGTCGAAAACATGAGTTATTTCGTCTCGCCATCGGACGACAAGCGCTATGATATTTTCGGCACAGGCGGCGGGGAACGGGAAGCCAAGCGGTTGCGTGTCCCATTGCTCGGGCAGGTTCCGATCGACATTGCCACGCGCGAAGGCGGCGATCGCGGGATCCCAATCGTTAGCGAAGATCCGAAATCACCTGTCACCGCCGAATTTAAGCGGATTGCCGAAGGTATTCGCAAAATGCTGCCCTGAGCAAGGCATCCGTGCCTCCCGCCAAAAACGGAGGTTTAAATAAATTCTGCGATTCACTCATCCAATTCCGGTGTTGACATATTACGGCCACCAAGCCTTTGGGAGTTGACTAGGTGGAGATCTTATGAAAGTACAACCGGACATGTCCCCTTCGGAAGCAGATCAGGCGCAGTTCGTCAAAGAGTCGGCGCTTTACAAGGAGTTTCTTGCAGAGCGCGCCGAAATTTTGAAGCACAAGTGGATCGAGAGCGAAAAGGCCGGGAAAGACATCGGCTTTGAAAGAGCTTTGCTTGATTGGATTGTGAAACATCGCTCCAACTGGCGAGAGCGACGACGAAAGGAGGCGCGCACCGAAAAGGCCGCCTCCTAATTTTTGTACCTTTAAGGCGATCCTGCGAGATCGCCAAGGAAACCGTGAAACCAAAACAGAATCCAACCGCTGGCGTCCCGATCATGGACGCGCAAGCAATTCGTGGCGCGCTACGCCGGATTGCGCACGAGATCATCGAACGAAACCCGAATCTCGAAAGCATAGTGCTCGCCGGGATTCCGTCGCGCGGCGTGGAAATCGCGTGCCGAATCGCGGGTTTCATTCGCGAGATCGCGAAGGCTGATGTCGATACCGGCGTCATCGATGTAGCGATGCATCGTGATGACGTGGGCACGCGCAAGGAATTGCCCGTCGTGCACGCGTCGAAACTTCCGGTGCCCTTGGAAGAGCGAACGGTAATCATTGCCGATGATGTTTTTTATACTGGTCGCACCGTGCGCGCGGCCATGGACGCAATCAATTCATTCGGCCGTCCTGCGCGCATCCAGCTCGCTGTCCTGGTTGATCGCGGCCATCGCGAGCTGCCGATTCGTCCCGATTACGTCGGCAAGAATTTGCCGACCGCGACGGGCGAACAAATTCAGGTGCGTCTACAAGAAACCGACAACGAACCGGATGGCGTCTACCTGGAAAAGCAATGAACATGCGAAAGACAATTCCGGGGAGCTTGCAGCGTGCTGGAGAAGGCGTTTCGCCTTCGCGAACTTTTATTGAAGGTTCGGAATCTCGGCAGACTAACGCGGGTCTAGTGGAAAGTTCGTTTCGGTGGAACGCCAAAACCAGCACGCTGCAAGCGTGCGCTCCCCGGATTCCGCCATCGCAGCCGCAGTGGATGTTCGAGTCATGACCACGCGCTGGACACGCAAGGATTTAATTGGGCTGCGCGAGCTGACGGCCGACGAAATCAATTTCGTTCTCGAGACAACCGATGCGTTCAAGCAGGTCGGCACACGCGAAATCAAAAAAGTGCCTGCATTGCGCGGCAAAACGCTGGTCAACTTTTTTGTCGAGCCCAGCACGCGAACGCGCACCTCTTTCGAACTGGCTGCATTTCGCCTGAGCGCTGACGTGATCAATATCTCGGCAACGACTTCGAGCCTGACTAAAGGCGAAACGCTCAAGGACACCGCCCGCAATCTCGAGGCGTTGCATGCCGACATTATCGTGCTGCGCCACAACTCCGCAGGCGCACCGCAGTTTCTGGCAAGCAGACTGAAAACAAGCGTGATCAACGCCGGCGACGGCGCGCACGAACACCCGACTCAGGCTCTTCTCGACCTCTACACGATCCGCGAGCGCAGAGGTAAAATCGCGGGGCTGCACATCGTGATCATTGGCGACATTTTGTTTAGTCGCGTCGCACGCTCAAACATTTTCGGTCTACTCAAGCTCGGCGCGCGCGTCACGCTGGTCGGCCCAAGCACGCTCGTGCCGCGCGAGTTTGAAAAGCTAGGCGCCGAGGTTTCGCACAACATCGAGGACGTGCTGCCGACCGCGGACGTCGTGAATCTTTTACGGATCCAGCACGAGCGGCAGCGCCGGGAATATTTTCCCGGCCTGGGCGAATACATCCGCCTGTTCGGCCTAACGAAACAACGCGCCAAACTTTTGAAGCCCGACTGCCTGATCATGCATCCCGGACCGATCAACCGCGGGGTCGAGATCGACAGCGAAGTCGCCGATGGCTTGCAAAGCGTCATTCTCGATCAGGTCACCAACGGCCTCGCAGTGCGAATGGCTGTTCTTTATTTGTGCGGAGGGATCGCGACGTGAGCACGCTGGCAATTGCACGTCTGGGTAGCGCACTCATTCTGAGTGCTGGTGATCGCATCTTGCGATCACGAACTTTTACATCAGGGCAACAATCAGAGATTGCGGCAAATTCGGACAAAAGTTCGTCGCCACAGAATGCGGCGACCAGCACGCTACAAGCGTGCGCTGCCCGGACATGAGCGCGACCATCATTCGCAACGGGCGGATTATCGATCCGTCAAACAAGCGGGATGAGGTTGCCGATGTTTATATCGCTGATGGAAAAATTGTCGCGTCCAAATCCGAAATCCGAAATCCGAAATCCGAAATTGAAGAGGTTGACGCGTGTGGGTTGATCGTCGCGCCTGGATTAATCGACATGCACGTGCACCTGCGCGAGCCGGGATTTAGTCACAAGGAAACCATTGAGTCTGGCGCGCGAGCCGCGGCGGCTGGCGGATTCACGACTATCGTTTGCATGCCGAATACTGCGCCTGTTCCGGACAATCCGGGCACGATTGCGTGGATCAAAGATCGGGCCTGCACTACCTCGCGTGTGAATGTTTTGCCAACGGGCGCGATTTCAAAAAATCTCGCTGGCGAAGAACTCGCGCCGATCGGCTCACTTGCACAGGCAGGCGTTGTGGCGATAACGGATGACGGTCATTGCATTCAAAATCACGAACTCATGCGGCGCGCCGTCGAATATGCGCGGATGGTTGGCTTGCCTGTGCTCGACCATTGTCAGGATTACAATTTGGTCGGCAACGGAGTTGTGCATGAGGGTTATTGGAGCACGCTGCTTGGCCTGCCCGGCTGGCCCGCGGCGGGCGAGGAAGCGATAGTGATGCGGAACATTTTGCTCGCGGAACTTTGCGATCATCACATCCATTGCCAGCACATCTCGACTGCAGGCAGTGTGCGATTGCTTCGTGAAGCTCGGGCGCGGGGCGTGAAAATCAGCGGCGAGGTTTGTCCGCACCACATCGCGTTAACCGACGACGCCATTCAACATTTCGACACGAACTATAAAATGAATCCGCCGCTGCGCTCGCAGAACCACGTTGATGCGTTGTTGGAAGGAATCGCCGACGGAACGCTATCGATCTTGTGTTCCGATCACGCACCGCATGCCGATTTCGAAAAGGAAGTCGAATTCGATGCAGCGCCGTTTGGCATCATTGGGTTGGAGACCGAGATCGGGCTATTTCTCGATCTTCTCGTGCACAAACATCGCACGATCGACATCGCGCGATTGATCGAGATGTACACGGTCGAGCCGTCGCGTTTATTGAAGATTGACGCGGGCACGCTGTCGATCGGCGCGCTCGCTGACGTGACGGTTATTGATCCGGAACTGGAGTGGACCGTGAAGGTAGATGAATTTCACTCAGCGTCCCGCAATTCGCCATTCGAAGGCTGGAAACTAAAAGGCCGCGCCGTGCGGACGATTGTTGAAGGGAAAACGGTTTGGAAACTGTAGGGCGTTTCTGTGAAACGGCGCCATGAGATTTGGCGTCTGACACAGACGCCCTACAAGATTCGTCGAATCATCCCGCAGCGAAACCGCCGTGGATGTAACTTTCCAGATGGGCAATGGCGGCTTGCTGGCAGGAAATCACATGTTTCACCAAGTCGCCGATCGAGATCACGCCGACCACCTTATCGTCATCAACGACCGGCAAATGCCGAATGTGTTGGTCCGTCATTAGACGCAAACATGTTTCGACTCCGTCGCGCCGATGCGTTGTGAACACGTTCGTTGACATGATTTCTGCGACTTTGGTTTCGCGGGAACGCTTGCCGCGCAGCATGATTTTGCGCGTGTAATCGCGCTCGGAAATAACTCCCACCAAGCGCTGGCCGTCCATTACCAGCAAAGCGCCGACATTCTTCGTGTCCATCAATTGGACCGCTTCAAACACCGTCGCGTCCGGCGAAACGGAGTAAATCTCTCTGCTTTTCTGATTCAGAACTGCGCCGATCGTGCCGCTAACATCCATAACACTCAATCAGGAATACTCGGAGACCTACCATAGGGCAATCCAAGGAAAAGAGGCAAAACAATTCTCGCGCTTGAGATTTTGAGCGCCAACGGCGCAGGACTCAACAGCAGCCTCGGGCAACGCCGGAGGAGACCGGATTCCCAGAATCACCAGTGCTGAAAGCGCGATTCACCTCCTTCGATATGGTCAAAACCGCATTCAACGCGTGGCAGCGCGAACCTTTTCTGGCACGCGACTGAATCGCGCCTTCAGCGCTTGGCCTTCGCACCAATCAATTCCTGGGGCGATGCCCCCAGGCTACGATGAGGACGCGCCTTTGGCGCTACGTGGGGCAGATAGGCGCACCGCATCCGCGTATCTCCGCGGCGCGAGTTTCGGCGGTCGCTTACCATTTACAATCGCGCCCGCCACCGGGAGGTACGAAAGTTCCTGACGATCCGCAGCGCAACGCAGCATCAATCCGCCGCGACTCATGTCACCGCGGCCGACAAAGTCCGCCGGAAATCGCAGTCGATCACCAAAGTTGGCCAGCAACACGTCGACGTATTTGCCGGTGGCGATACTGCCGAGAAGAATTACCTCGCCTTGGTCCGAGAGTTTCTTTGCCAAATGCCGCGCGTCGCGCTCGATTGGCATTCGGTAACGCGGATCGTCCTGATCGATGTCGACCTCCGCAAATTCACGCAAATGATCGAGACGAATTCGCGTTCTGGCATCGATAAGACCGCGGGTCGGCGTGATCACAAGCACACCTGACGTTCCGCGCGCCGGGCGCGCAAATGCGTTCGCGTAGGCAATTTTTCCGCGAAAATAGAGGCCGCTCAGGAAGCTGAAGACGTCCGCGATTGGCGCGCCACTTTTCTGGCGCAACTGTCGGGCGAGCGGAAATTGCGCCTGGTCGCGCAAAATCATTCGGGCTCGCTCACCCCCGGCGTAAGCAGGCGAGAGAAGGAATATCCGATGGCGGAGGCTCTCTTTCATTCTGGCGATTTTCCACACGGCGGAAGTAGGGCGCGACCCTACATTCTCGGCTTGCTTTCTAAGTCGCGAATGGAAAATATGGCGCGGTGAGTTGGAACTGGCCATTCAAATCCCGCAACGGTAACCATCGGAACGGTCACAACGGTAACGGACACGATCTCAACGGGAACGGCGGGGAAGCACGTCCCGATTTCCTGTGTGTTGGAGCCCAAAAAGCCGGGACTTCGTGGTTGTATCAGCAACTCGAGCGCCATCCGGATTTCTGGATGCCTCCGGTCAAGGAACTCCATTACCTCGATCAGTTGAACAGAATGAAGCGATTTCATCCTCCACGATCCGGAGACGAGCGCGACACCTCTTTTCTGGAGAGTATGGAAAACCTGAGTGTCCGGTTTTATCTCGATCTGGAGAGCTACGGTCAATTGTTCCAGCATAAGGGGCATCTCCTTTCGGGTGACATCTCGCCGGCCTATTCGACTCTCAGCGATGAGATCATCGAAAGAGTTGTGGATCATTTCCCGAACTTGAAGGTGATATTTCTCGCTCGCGACCCTGTTGAGCGAGCCTGGTCGCAATTGTCCATGGGCGTGCGGCTCGGAATGATCAATAAATTCGATGCTGCGGATCCCGAGGAAGTGATTTGCAATTTACTGAATCCGGGTGTGCTGGTTCGGTCGCATCCCAGCAAGATTGTCGCGCGTTGGAAACGGTATGTTCGTCCGGAAAACTTCCGCATCTATTTCTTCGACGATCTAAAGGAAAATCCCGCTGAACTGCGGCGATCGATTCTGCGTTTTCTGGGTGGTGATCCCGATAAGCCAAGCGGCGGATTAAAACCGCACGACAATAATGATGCCGGCCGCGACAAGCTTCGGCTGACGGCAAAAGTGCGCGACCGTATGGCTCGATTTTTCGAACATGAACTCAAAGCGTGCGCCTCGGAGCTTGGCGGACGCGCGAAAAGCTGGCCGACGCGATACGGCTTTTCATTGCTGCTATTGTTTTGGGACTTGCTGGACGATAGCATCGATCTCTTCTTCTGGTGTGACTGGATCTCGTAGGCACTGTAGCGTCCGCTGTCCTCAGCGGATCGTGCTTATTGCGTAACGCTGCGCTGAGGACAGTGCACCCTACAGCACGGGGCGCCGGTCCTGATGCTGCTTCACGCTTCGATCAGCCGTGCTTCCGCCAGATCGAGGTCGCGCTGAATTCGGCGCAACGCGTCATCGTTAATCACTCGTTCGTTTCGCAGGCGAATGATGGTTTTTCGTTCGATGCGCAACGCTTGATGTTGCAGCCGCTGATATTGTGGCGTGGCGATTTCGCCCCGGCAATCGTCGGGATTTTCAGCGCAAAGTCGCAGTTGCTCTATGCGCTCGTCGTATTCGGCGTGCAACCGATTTGCCGCGTCCGGCGAAAACTTCCCATTTGTGCCTGCTTCCTCGATCCATTTGAGCGCCGCCTTGTTTGCTTCTAATCGCGCGAGGCGCTCCTCATCATCCGTCTCTGCATCGCGTGGTACGCCCAGCTTCCGAATCAACACCGGCAGCGTCAGACCCTGTAACACGAGCGTGACCAGGATCACTGAAAAGGCGACAAACAAAATGTAATCGCGCCCTGGAAACGGCCGGCCGGTGGGCAGAGCCAGCGGCAATGCAAACGCGGCCGCGAGTGACACCACGCCACGCATTCCGGCCCAGCCGAGGATCGCAACGTGCTGCCACGATGCAGTTGGGTCGCGCACCTGTCGTTCGCTTCTGAACAGACGAGACAAATAGGTCGCCGGTATTACCCACGCGAAACGGATTAAAATTACCGTTGCGCAGATTACGATCGCACTCATAAACACGCCAGTCAGCGATTCTCGATTCCACGCATGCAGGATTCTGGGAAGTTGCAGACCGATGACGATGAAAACGAACCCGTTGAGAAGGAACACGATCACTTCCCAAAACGCATAAGTTTGGAGGCGGGTCCGCGCGGTAATCATCAGCGGCGAGTGCCAGCCAAGAAAAATGCCGGCAGCAACTGTCGCCAAAACGCCAGAGGCATGCACCTGTTCGGCGAATAGATAAGCGATAAAGGGCGTGAGCAGAGAGAATGTGATTTGGATTGGTGGATCGTCCAGATGGCTCTGCACCCAGCGCATCGCCACGCCAATAAGCAATCCAATTCCGATGCCGGCAGCAGCCGCCCAGACAAACCGCCCTGCCGCATACGCGGGCGAGAAGGTGCCGGTAACGAGGGCTGCAATCGCAAACTGTAATGCAACCAGCGCGGTCGCGTCATTCACCAGACTCTCGCCCTCGAGGATCACCTGTATGCGATGAGGAACGGCGAGCCGGCGAATAATCGCCGTCGCCGCAACCGCATCTGGCGGGGAGACAATTGCGCCCAGCGCAAAAGCAGCCGCCCATGGAAGCGCCGGCACAATGGAATGCGCGATCCACGCAACTGCGAGCATTGTTGCCAGCACCAGCCCGGTGGCGAGTAGGAGTATCGGCCGTAGATTTCGCCGGAAATCACGCCACGATGTGAACAACGCGGCAGGATAAATTAGCGCCGGAAGAATGAAGTAGAACACAACGTCCGGATTCAGGTTCACCGCCGGCAATCGCGGCACGAAACCCAAAGCGAGTCCGCCAAGTACGAGCACGATCGGATACGGCAGCGTAATCTTGTGCGCCAGCACGGCCAGAACCCCGACGGCCGTCAACAAAAGCACAATTATCTCGGCCTGGTGCATGATGGGATCGCTGTTCCTGTAGCCGGGGGCGTTGACCCAGGCCGCCAAAAAGTATCTCACGTACCGCGCTCAACGCCCGCGGCTACAACTTTCGCTCGCGCGCGGTTCGCCTGAAGCTCGCCGAGATGTTTTTCCGACCACCGACAAAGTCCCTGCAGCGGCTCGATCAACGTGCGTCCCAGCTTCGTAAGCGAATATTCTACTTTCGGCGGCACAACCGGATGCACTGTGCGTTGCACCAAGCCGTCGCGCTCGAGGCTGCGCAGGGTCTGGGTGAGCATTTTCTGAGAAATCCCGCCGATCTCGCGCTGAAGCGCGGCGTAACGCATCGTGCCACCGGCAAGAATCTGGATGACCAGCGCAGTCCATTTGTCAGCAATGCGGTCGAGCACCAGCCGGGACGGACAGCGCGGATCGAGCACGGAGGGAACCGAAGAGGACTTTGGCATGGCCCTGTGTAAAACAACTTGCTAACAGGTGCAAGGTGGAGCGTAACGTTCCGAAAGGTGCGTATGGTTCCTGGTCGCGTGTAGTTGACTGCTGGTTTTCGGCGTCCGAAATTAAGGCATGAGCATCACAGCTCCTCCGAAAAACAATGCCGGCCGGATCGACTTTCTTTTCCATGAGACCGACTCCGGCGCTTCACAGTCAGTTCGCGGCGAGCCGCAACCGGACGACTCCGAGTTGCTCGACGAGTATTCGCGCACGGTTGTCAGCGCAGTCGCGCGCGTCGCGCCGGCCGTAGTCAATATCGACGTAAAACAGCGCGTCAGCGCACGACACGGAGAGCGGGAACTCAACGGGAACGGCTCCGGATTCGTGATCGCACCTGATGGATTTATTCTGACGAACAGCCACGTTGTTCACGACGCGAGCGCAATCACCGTTAACCTGCAGGACGGCCGCGAATATCCCGCCCAATTGACAGGCGATGACCCGGATACTGACCTTGCCGTTGTTCGAATCGATGCGCCACAGTTGACACACGTGCGCATGGCAGATTCCGAGAATTTGCGAGTGGGCCAGCTGGTGATCGCGATCGGAAACCCGCTCGGGTTTGAAGCCAGCGTCACCGCCGGGGTCATCAGCGCGCTGGGTCGCTCAATGCACGCGCAGTCGGGGCGCCTGATCGACAACATCATTCAAACCGATGCCGCGTTGAATCCCGGTAATTCCGGCGGGCCCTTAGTCAATTCAGCCGGTGAAGTCGTGGGCGTAAATACAGCGATGATCCGGCCTGCGCAGGGCATCTGCTTCGCCATCGCCAGCAACACGGCGAAACTTGTGGCCGGCTGGCTGATCAAAGACGGAAAAATCCGGCGCAGTTACATCGGTGTCGCAGGTCAGAACGTGCCTATTCACCGGCGGATCGTGCGCTTTTACGGTCTGCCGCTTGAGACAGGCGTGTTGGTTGTTTCAGTTGAGAAGAACAGTCCCGCCGAACGAGCCGGCCTGCGCGAGGGCGATCTGATCGTCGCGTTCAATAGCCAGCCTATCGGCACCGTGCATGATTTGCACAAGGTTTTGGTCGGCGAACAAATTAACGTAAGCGCCAACCTCACGATCATTCGGCATACGGAGAAATTGGACATGCGGATTCTGCCGGCGGAATCACGGCCCGCAAAATAGCGAGAAACTGCAGGCACTGCGCTACCTACCTCGCCCGGCGTGCCGGTCCGGCATACAGAAACTGTTGAAAACGTTGGACGGCCCACAGGGCCGTGGCTACAACTTCTGGTTCTTTTGAGGCGATGAGAATTCTCGTTATTGGCAGCGGCGGCCGCGAACATGCGCTTACATGGAAGCTGCGGCAATCGCCGCATGCGGACCGGATTTTTTGCGCGCCGGGAAACGCCGGGACCGGCGAAATTGCCGAAAACGTCGCCAATGCCGTGAGCGATTTGACGGCGCTCGTTAGGTTCGCGAAGGAAAACCGTGTCGATCTGACAGTGGTCGGCCCGGATGATCCTCTTGCTGCTGGAATCGTCGACCTGTTCACAAGCGAGAAACTGCGCGTGTTTGGCCCGAACAAATCGGCAGCCCGGATTGAGTCATCGAAAATCTTCGCAAAAGAGTTGATGCGCACGCAGAAAATTCCCACCGCAGAAGCACGCACATTTTCCAATAGCAGCGAAGCTCTTCATTATTGCGAGCGCTTGAGGTTTCCGATCGTGATCAAGGTGGATGGCCTCGCGCTGGGTAAAGGTGTTGTCATCGCCGCCGACGCTGTCGCGGCAAGATCCACGATCGACGACATGATGAATCAAGCCCGTTTCGGCGACGCTGGCCGGCGGATTATTATCGAGGAGTTTTTGCAGGGCACGGAATGTTCGCTGCATGCCTTGGTCGACGGAAAAAATTACCTTCTGCTGGAATCGTCGCGCGACCACAAGCGGGCGTTAGATGGCGATGAAGGGCCGAACACCGGCGGGATGGGCGCATTCAGTCCCGCCAACAATTGGGACAGCAAATTGCAATCGCAGTTCGATCGCGAAATCATGAAGCCGCTGTTATGTGGTCTTATTGACGAAGGCGTCACGTTTCGAGGACTTCTGTATCCGGGCTTGATCATTACCAGCGATGGGCCGCGCGTGCTGGAGTTTAATTGCCGCTTCGGCGATCCGGAGACGCAGGCCCTCCTGCCACGAATGAAGTCAGACCTGTTGCCACTGTTGGAGGCGACCATTGACGGAAAAATCGAGCGGTGCGCGATTGAATGGGATACGCGTTCTGCGGTCACGGTTGTGCTGGCCTCTGGTGGGTACCCTGGCAAATACGAAAGTGGAAAATCAATTTCAGGTCTCGACGAAGCAGCCAAGCTCGAGGATGTGCAGATTTTCCATGCCGGAACTAAACGCGACGGCAGCGAGGTAAAGACTGCTGGCGGCCGCGTGCTCGCCGTCACTGCACTCGGGTCAACTCTCGAAGCGGCACGGGCGCGCGCATACGACGCCGTATCGCGTATTGATTTCGAGAACTGTCATTATCGGCGCGACATTGCTCTGAATGCTGTTACGGCTAACGTGACCGAATTATCGTGATGCCTCGATTTTTACTCGCGACATTTGTTATCGCTGTCCTCGGTGCGAGTCTGGCCGCCCAATCGCCGGCGCCGACATCAGCGGCGCAGACCGGACCGAAATCGCCTGCACAGCCGACGCCGTCCCCATCGAGTACGCCCACCGTGGAAGAGCTGGTTGACTCGTTAGGCCCAGGCGATCTGCAGGCGTTCATCACATTGCTCAAGGCTAATTTCACGAACCCGGACGCGATCACCGACACGGAGCTGAGTCGAGCAACCGTTGAGGGGTTGTTGGTGCGGCTGCCGCGTGGGATTACGCTTTTGGCAAGCAAAGAAAGCGTTCCCCCAGGAACCCCAGGCGCGTTCTACAGTGAGCTGATTGCGGGACACACCGGCTACGTGCGAGTGGGGACATTGAACAACGCCAACCTTCAGGCGCTTGACAAGGCTCTGGGCAGTTTTGCTGCAAAAAAGGTGAATGACCTCATTGTGGATCTTCGCGCCAGTTCCGCGACGAGTGATTTGTCGTTGGCCACGGAATTCGCGAAGCGGTTTTGTCCGAAGGGCAAACCGATCTTTACGGTGCGCAAACCGACAGGACGTCAAGACCGGGTGTTTAGTTCCGATCGTGAGCCTGCATTTCGCGGCCTGCTAATGGTGCTCGCAGACAGCGACACGAGTGGCGCTGCCGAAGCGATTGCGGCTGCATTGCGGTTCTACAACAAGGCGCTCGTTATCGGCCAACCAACTGCAGGCCGTGCCGCCGAATACTCAGACTTGCCATTGCCCAATGGCAAAAGTGTGCGGCTCGCCGTGGCTGAAATGATCTCGCCCGAGGGTGGGTCACTATTTCCCGAAGGCGTGAAACCAGATTTGCCCGTCGAAATGTCATTGTCAGAGAAGCGACAGATTTTTCAGTCGAGCAGCGAAAAAGGAATCGGACCGTTCATTTACGAGACGGGGCGCCCGCACATGAGTGAAGCTGCGCTGTTAGCCGGCACAAATCCCGAGTTAGAAGCCGCCGAAGCGGCACAGCAACGCCGCGGCCGTGCGCCGGAAAAACCGCCGCCTCACGATCCAGTTTTACAGCGTGCGCTGGACGTAGTGACCTCACTGGAAGTTTATCAAAAACGATAAACGGCGCTCAGGGCGTTTGTGTTTGTTTAAAGGTGTCTGTGTCAGAGGCCGTTTGCTTAGGCGTTGGGTTTGTACAGTTGACGAGATTCTTCGATTTTGCTCAAAATCAGCGATGTGACGCCGCTCGAGGAACATATCGGCTATAAGTTTCGCAACTCGCTTTTGTTGGCCGAAGCGCTAACACACCCGAGCCTGGGACACGAAGCGCAGCGTTATCACTTTGATTATCAGCGTTTGGAGTTTCTCGGCGATGCCGTTCTCCAAGTCATCATCACTGAATATTTGTTCAGCCATTTCCAAGTCGAAGCGGAAGGGCAACTCACGAAATTGCGTTCACGGCTGGTTTCTCGCGATGCGTTGAGGACGCATGCTGCTGCTCTCGATCTAGGCCGTTACATTTTGATGGGGCGTGGGGAAGAAGCCAGCGGCGGCCGGGAGCGTACGTCCACATTGGCCGACGCGTTTGAAGCGCTCATCGGCGCGCTTTATCTGGATGGCGGTCTCGAGGTTGCCAAAAATTTCATTCTGACACAGACTCGCACCGATCTTGCGAAACTGGCGGAAGAGCCGTCGGATTTCAATCCGAAGGGCGATCTTCAGGAGCTGTTGCAAAGAATCTCCCCACACAGTCCGGTTTACGAACTGATTTCACAGAGCGGCCCTGAGCACGAGAAAACTTTTGTCTCACAAGTTGTTTGGGAACGAATTGTTCTTGGCCAGGGCACCGGGCGCAGCAAGAAACAAGCGGAAACTGCGGCTGCGCTCGAAGCCTTGCAATTGAAGCGCTGGGAGAAAAAGCCGTGATCCGCTGAAGGAGCGGCGGTTTCCGCCGCCGAAGGGCTCTTGAAAAAGCGCCCGCCCGCAAGTCAAATCGAATGGTTCAGCGCGTCGATTTCGGTAGAACCGCGTTTCCAGCGCAAATGCAGCGCGATTGATTCGGTAACAAACTTTTTCGCGCGCTTGATTGCCTGTTCCAACGATAAGCCGGACGCCAGACCCGCTGTGATTGCTGCCGAATAGGTGCAGCCTGTACCATGTGTTTCGACGCCGCGTACAAAGGGCGCCGAGAACTCTGTCATTTCGCCCTGGTGAAAAAGTAAATCGATCGCGTTGTCACCGCGAAGATGGCCGCCTTTCAACAGGATCGACGCGTGATATTTCTTCGCGAGAGCTTTTGCAGCACTCTCCATTTGTCTCCGGTCATTAATCGTGGTCTCGAGCAATAAGGCTGCTTCGTCGAGATTCGGCGTGATAAGTGTCGCGAGCGGAAACAGTTTATTTTTATAAGCTTCAACAGCTTCGGCCTCGAGGAGGTTGTCGCCACTCGTCGCAATCATCACCGGATCGACTACGAATGGGATGGATCGCGCTGCTTTTTTTTCGACGTCTCGAATGGTCTTTGCGACAGCGCAAACGATCTCCGCCGAGCAGAGCAGACCCGTCTTGATCGCGCCTATCCGGAAATTTTTGAGCAACACTTCGATTTGCTCGCGAACCATTCTCGCAGTTACCGATTCAATCCGTGAAACTTTCCCAGGAACTTCCGCAACGATGCAGGTCACAGCGGTCAATCCATAAACGCCAAGAGCAGTAAAAGTTTTCAGGTCGGCCTGAACACCGGCACCTGCACTACAATCCGAACCGGCGACAGTGAGTGCGACCGGGACTGTACCGACGCCCTCTGAGCGCCGACTGCGTTGCTTACCCATTGGATTCGACGGTCAGAGACCGCCACTACAAGCTAGGCGCCGTTCCCGTCGTTGCCGATCGCTTCGACCGGGCAGCCTTCCATCGCCTCTTTGCAAAGACCTTCTTCGTCTGGCGTCTCCGGCTGTTTGTACACGTAGGAGTGCCCGCCGTCATCGTTTCGTTTGAAATTGGCGGGGGCCGTTTCGCGGCACAAATCGCAGTCGATGCACTGATCATCGACGTAGAATTTGCCTGGTACGTTCTCGGGATATTTGTTCGCTGAGTCGGCCATGTTTCCCCTAAAGATGAAGTGGAACGTTAGGAAGAAAGGGTCCCAACGCAATAATGTGCCCGCTGATTGGTTCAGACGCAACCGCAACGCGCCGCTCGCACGTATCTCCTCAAACGTAAACACGTTCTCGCATTTACCGACCTCCCCCTTAACCTCTTTTCATGACACAGGATGCTGCCAAAAGTCTGCGCGTGTTCGCAGCCGAGTTGGCAATCTATGCGGTTCTTGTCACCGGTTATTTCTTTCTAGTCCTCCATGTTCTGGGCAACTGGCTGTATCGGCTCGAAACGCAGCATCGCATCGTTTACGCAGTCGTCGCCATCTTGCTCATAGCTGGTCAGGCCGTTGTTTTGGATGCGGTCACCACGGTTTTGTTCCGGCTCCTGCGGCGCCGTTGGAGATGAGTCATGTTTTTTCCAATCTCCAACTCTCACATCAATCCGCTTTATCTGGTTGTTGTCGGCTTTGTTATTGGAATTCTGGGCGGCTTTTTTGGCGTAGGCGGAAGTTTCATTGCAGGTCCGGCGTTGCGCCTGATGGGAGTGGATTGGAACTACGCGGTCGGAACGGACCTGGCGCACATTGTTGGCAAGTCGATCGTCGCAGCAAGAAAACATCGCTCGCTGGGCAACGTCGATCTGAAGCTCGGAATGATCATGGCACTGGGCACCATCTGCGGCGCTGAAGGCGGCGCACAGCTGATCCAGGCACTCAAGCGCGCAGGCAACGTCAACACTGTCGTCAGCTGGGTCGCTATTGTGGTGTACGCCGGCATTTCGATCTTCATGCTCTGGGAGAGCCACGCAACACTGAAGTTACACAAGGGCCGACCGCGTCGAACGGTCTCGGGTGCAAAGGCTGCAGCATCAAAAGTAGATCACTCCGCATTCGGACCGGTCACAAAAAAGATTCAGGGAATGAAACTTCGGCCGATGATCAGTCTGCCCACCTCGGGGATACGAATCTCTCTCTGGACTATACTGGCGGTCGCCGTTGTGGGCGGATTCTTTAGCGGTTTTTTGGGTGGTGGCGCGGGCTACATCCGGATGCCGTCAATGGTTTATGTGCTCGGAGTTCCCACTCACCTGGCCGTAGGAACAGATCTTTTTGAAATCGTGATTTCAGCGAGTTACGGAACGTTCACTCACGCCATCAAGGGCAACGTGGATATTCTGATCGCGCTCGTCATGCACACGGGTGCAGTAATCGGGGCGCAGATCGGCGTGGTCGCTACGCAATATTTCGCGGGTCCAAAGATCCGCCTCGCTTTTGTGCCGCTGCCGTTGATCGGCGCAGCGATAGTCATCTATACGCTCGTGACCGGCCACAAGCTCTAGCCATGAAAATCTTGATTTGCAGTGACGGCACATCCTCATCTCAAACCGCAATCGATCTCGGCGGATTACTGGCCGGACCGCTTACAGCCGAGACCACGCTTTTGGGAATCGCAGAAAGATCGGAAGACGAGCAGCCCCTTCGCGAAGCGCTTCATGCGCAGGCGCAATCGCTCCGGCAACGCGGCGTATCGCCGGACATCGTCGTCCAGTTCGGTGAACCGGTCTTGCAGATCGTCCAGCAAACCTCAAACAGCAAATACGACCTCGTTGTCATCGGCGCGCGTTGGACGGGCGCGGTCGGCCATTACTGGCGATCAAAGAGAACTTACGAAGTCATCAAGGCCATTCAGCCTCCGGTGTTGGTGGCCATCGGCGAACGCAAAGAATTGAAGCGGTTCGTGGTTTGCACAGGCGGAAAAGAATTCATCGAGCAAGCGGTCCAATTCACTGGCAAGCTCGCCGCGGCCGTAGGCGCATCCGTGACTTTGCTACACGTAATGGCTGAGCCGCCCGCGATGTTCGCCGATCTCGTACGCATGGAAGAGAATGTTGATCAGTTACTGCAATCAAACTCCGAGCTCGGGACCAATTTGCGTCGTCAAAAACGAGACCTCGACCGGCTGGGCGTCTCTGCCGAAGTGCGTCTCAGGCATGGCATCGTGATCGATCAGGTTTTCGAAGAAGTTGGGGCCGGCAATTACGATTTGATTGTGACAGGCACATCGCAGGCGCGCGGCCTGTTTCGACACTACATCATGGGCGATTTAACGCGGGACATTTTGAACCGAGCGAATGTGCCTGTGCTCGTTGCCCGCGGCGGCTCGCCCAAGGCAGCTCGAACGCTCTGGAAGGCGGTCAAGGGTTTATTTAACAGGCCCTCAAAGACGTAAGTCAGGCTTCCAGCCGGCTGGCCCTGCAGTCAGGATAGCTGTGTTACGTTCCGGGGTGCACGCACCGCAACAACCAGCCCCGCGCAGATCCAGAGTGCGTCGCTGGCTCGGGCATCTATTCAGAGAATGGACAATCGAAAGCTGGCGGCCAATCGCACCGGCCTTTGCGAGACCTGAGCCGCGGAACTGGAGCGATACGCAGGTGACACTTGCATGGCTAGGGCACTCCACTGTGCTAATCAATTTTTTCGGTGTCACAATTCTTACCGATCCTGCGCTCTTTCCGCGGGTCGGAATTCGTTTGCCAGGCATCACCATAGGTCCGAAACGCCTGACTGCGCCCGCGCTCAAGTTTCACGACCTGCCGCAAATCGATCTAATCCTTTTGTCGCATGCGCACTTTGATCATTTCGATCTGCGAACACTCCGTTGTTTTGATGAGGCTACGCGTGTGATCACAGCGCGCGCCACGAAGGATTTGTTGAAACGAACCCGCTTTTCCAACATCACTGAACTTGATTGGGGCGAAAGCAAGACCTTAAGCACTACCGCAGGCGAAATGACAATCGCTGCATTTCCCGTGAAGCACTGGGGGGCGCGCATGCAGCATGACACACATCGCGGGTATAATGGATATTTAATCGAACGAAAGGGACGCCGAATTATTTTCACCGGCGACACCGCAATGACGGAAAGCTTCGCAGCGCTGCGGCGAAACAGCCCAATCGACATCGCAATCGTGCCTATCAGCGCGTACAATCCGTGGATCCAATCACACAGCACGCCCGAGCAGGCAGTCCAGATGGCGAATGCCGCAGGCGCTCGCTTTGTTGTGCCGGTTCACCACCAGACGTTCCGGCTGAGCTTTGAACCCTTCCGCGAACCGATCGAGCGCTTCGAGGCTACGCTAAGTAAAACTCCCGATCGAATTGCGCTGCGGGAAATTGGCGAGACGTTTGTGCTGCCTCTGTAGCCGCGTCTCTGTGGAGACGCGTTCGCTCAGCGTCGGAGCAGCTCACGCATAGCTTGTTACGTCCCGCGTTCTCTATCCCTTCGCACAGAGAAGCGGCTACAGTGCGCGCTTGTGTGAACTCCCGCTGGATGCAATGTTTTGGCCGCTTCCCGCCGACGTAGCTCAGTTGGTAGAGCAACGGTTTCGTAATCCGATG
>JBARAJ010000151.1:0-3131 GCA_049791915.1 Candidatus Udaeobacter sp. | reverse complement strand
CCAACCAACTGCTGTGTTCGCAGAGCCGGTGGTGAGGCTTTGAAGGGCGTTGGTTCCTTCTGCCGTCGTAAAGCCCGGATAGCCCCCATCGGGTGGCGGGACGACCGCCTGCGCTATGGGCGAGAGCGCAAGGCAGGCGAACACGAGTGGGATGAGGAGGAGAGCAACCCGCGAAGACGACCTGCCGATTGATTTTATTATGCGTAGAGTTGTCATATTTTCTATTTTCCTTTTTTGTTGAGGTTGGATTGTGGGTTCGTCCCCTTTACAAAGGAAAAAAACCGGGAGCGTTTCAAGAAAAGTGAAAATTTTACTGCGGCAACCGGGGATTGCTCGGATGTCGGAACAAAATCTCGCCAAGCTTTGCGAGGCAATTCACGGGCAACCTCGAATCGCCGATTCGAGTTCAAGAAACGCAGTCACCTTCTCGTCTGCCCGCACAACGAAGCGCTTTCGGTCGTCGCGGTGCGCGTCAGCACTGTTCGCTCAATAGGTGGATACAAACCGCTCTTTCCAATTCCAGAAACGCAGTCAGCTTTTCATCGGCCTGCACAACGAAGCGTTGACCGTCGCCGCGATGTGCGTCTGCAATCCAGATGGTCCGCCCGCTGGAATCAATCGCGGAGACGCAGTCCAACTCCAGCCGGTTTTAGGGATTGTTGACCACTTGCGGCGCTGGTTTGCTCGCTTCAATCTGTGCGCTCACTTTCTGTAGGCCCGCAGTGAGCCGCTCAATTTGCTTTTGCTGGTGCGCGATCTTCGACTCGAATCCCTTCTGCTGTTGCGTGGTCGCTGCTTGGAAGTCCTTCCGTTGCTGCGCGACGATTGACTTCAGCTCCGCAATGTTTGCTTGCTGCTCCTCGATTTTTTTGTGCTCTTTGAGGAACTCGTTGAGCAACATCGCGTTCACCGCGTCGTAACGGACTGTGTAAGGTTTGCCGTCGGCATCATAAACCACAAGATTGGGATTCACCTCCGCCACATCCTCGGCGATCAAGCCAAACTGCGGCGTCGTGTTCTTGTGGATCTTGTAACGAAACCTCACCGGCTTGAGTGCCAAGATGGATTCACTGGCTTTATCCATAGGTTGAATGTCGGTCTTGTAGCGGCGCGAAGAATTCATCGTGCCCAACTGACCAGCGGAATCGATCAACATTGGTATCGCGTCCGGGTTTTGGGGCGTTACTCCGCGAATATTGCCGATAAAGCAGGTGCCGCTCACGTCCGCGCCAGCGGCGCCAATGCAGATAACGTTATTGGCTGTCTGGATACCGAGGCCGGAGAACGCGCCTAATGCGGTATTGCCGCCGCCAGTGGTCAGGAAATTGAGCGCGCCCTCACCGATTGCCGTGTTGCCACTGCCAACAGCGCTATTCGACAATGTATCAGAGCCGATAGCCGTGTTGTTTGCACCAGACGTGTTACCAAAAAGCGCTCCCACGCCGATGGCCGTGTTGTCGCTGCCGTAGGTATTGCTAAAGAGAGCCTGAAAACCGCTGGCCGTGTTGCCGTGGCCGCTGGTATTGCTAAAGAGCGCCGTCGTGCCTATGGCTGTGTTTTCAGATGCGGTGTTGGCAAGGAGCGCCCCAGCTCCAACTGCAGTGTTGAAGTTTCCAGTGCCGTTGACCCTCAGGGAAAGGTAACCAACTGCCGTATTGAAACCACCGGTAGTGAGTGCAAAAAGCGCATTCTGTCCTTCTGCGGTGTTGCCGCCGGGATAGCCTCCGTCGGGTGCCGGACTCACCGCTTGCGCTAGTGGCACAAGCCCGAAATACGCCAGCCCAAATGCGATGAGAAATGCTGATGTTGTTTGTTTAAGCTGAATCAATGGATTCATCGTTCTCCCTTCCTTTCTCCCCGCTGAATCGAGTTTCTGTTGGAGGTCTGAAAGAGGGGCGAAGAACCTAGCGGGAAAAAATGTCCTCCCCCTGATTCAGATCTTTTTTATTGGGAAACGTCTTTTACGGAAGACCGTACGAATTTGTCTAGTGAGACGTCGCCTAATTTTCATGTAGGGCCTCGCCCTAAACGCGGCCAATCGGCTTGTTAACGCTGACGACTCAGAATTAGCAGGGAGCGCGTCAGCAATCCAGATCGTTCGCCCGTTGGAATCAATCGCTGAAACGCAGTGCCAACTCCATCCGGCTTTGCTGAGATTGTCAGCGATGAGCCGAACTTTCAAACCGGTTCCGCTGACAAATTAACCAAATGATCGACGACCATCTTCTTGAGAGCGGTAATCGCTCCGACCTGCTGGCTGACAGCATCCGGGTCCCAGTGACCGTCTGACGTATATTTTCCAGCCGAGTAATTGTTCGACATCGACCAAAGATACGGAGAATTGACCTGATGACTCCGGTATCCCCAGCCATTGTAACCCTCAAGTTTGAAGCAAGTCCCTGGGACGCTCCAATCGGTCCATCCCGTGAAACGATCATACTGAAGTGCGTCGATCGCGCTCACTTCCCAAGCAAACGGAGGATCACCAACTGACGCTGGCGGTCGGCCTGCTGGTTCGTTCACGGTTCGATGCTTAAGTGAATCGCCGTTATACAGGTGCGTGTTACAATCGAAATCCCCCTCCATCCCATGAATCAACCCGATCACAAACCACGGAACATTCGTCGTAGCGGACACTTTTTCGTATCGCGCAATACCGGACATCAGTTTGTTGATGAAGTCTTTCACAACCGGCTGATCCTGCTCCGGCGTTTCGCACGCATAGAACAGTCGGTCATATTCTTGACGTAACTCTTCCGTCATCTCCATTTACGGGGAAACTCCAGCTTTTTGGGTTATTTCCCAGTATTTTCACGCGGCGGATTCTGCCTCTTTTGTTCTCCACACGGCAACGACAAAATGATATGAACAGACCGGAATGAAGTATCCGACAACACTCATTATTGCCGCGTTGTTTTGCAGGACAGCAGTGGCGGCCCCGGAGCCAGTGACCTGTGATTCGCCGTGTGACTGTCATAATGCTCACGGCGAGGGCCGGTGGTCAGTCAAAACCGATCCCTCGCTTCCGCCCACAGACGCGAGCGCAATTCAAGCCGTCACACCATCCGAAATGTTCGGTTGGCCCGGCCCGGATGCGGCTTTAACGATGCAATCAGAGCGCACCGGAATCG
>JBARAJ010000150.1:0-2162 GCA_049791915.1 Candidatus Udaeobacter sp. | reverse complement strand
GCGTTTTCATCGCGAACAACGGCGTCGGCGGCGAAGCAGTCCACGATTGCTCTCACATCGTGCGCGTTGCTGGCATCGATGTACCTCTGAATGACAAGCGGCAGATTCATTTATTTGTACGCAATCGCGGCGCTGGATGGGCCGGCAAGATGGATGACTTCGAAGCGTTTGAAGCCGGCTTCGTGGCACCATTTTTCGAAATCGGCGGCCGAATAATCGAACGCATCGCCGAATTCGATCAACATGTTTAGCGACATAAGCAGACCAAAGACATTCTCGCGGCGCGCGTTGTCGATCAGCGCTTCGACTGCAATGAACGCACCGCCCGACGGAAGCGCATCGTAGACCGCGCGTATGAGCTTCATCTTTTTCTCCAGGCTCCAGTCGTGCAGGATCATTCCCATCGTGATCACGTCGACCTTTGGTAGCGGGTCTTGAAAGAAATCGCCGGTCGCAGTGCGGATGCGGTCAGTTAACCCAGCTGCGGTAATGCGCTTTTTCGCTACAGGCTCGACCGGTGACAGGTCGAAAGTGATGCACCCGATATGCGGATGTTTCCTGGCGACTTCGATGCAGAGCAATCCAGTTGCGCCACCGACATCGCACAGGCTGCGATAGTGCGAGAAATCGAATTTGCCGGCGAGCGCTTCGAAGTTGATGCGCGACAGACCGGTCATCCCGTCGAGAAAGCACTCTAGTTTTTCAGGGTCGGCATACAATTCATCGAATATGTTTTTGCCGCCGTGCTTGGTTTCGTTTTGCGGTTTCCCGGTGCGCAGCGCTTCCGGCAAATCATTCCAGTACCTGAACAACCGCGCATTGAGCATCTCCGGGATTCCGCCGATATAGCGTGGGCTGCTGCGGTCGAGATACAGAGCGGTAGCGGGCGTATTGAAATATTTCGCGCCGGCGCCGTCGCCTTCACGTTCGAGGAATTTCATTGCCACGAGCGCATCGAGAAAATCTGCGACGCCGCGAGGATGCAGGTCAAGTTTCTTGCCGATCTCCGGGCCCGTGAGTCGGCGCTGACCGAGTGTGCTGAAGAGATCGAACGTGACCGCGGTCAGCAGGACCTTGGAATTCCAGAAGCCGAACGCAGTTTGCAGAATTGCGTCAGGTGTTGGCGAAGTTGTCTTCATACGGTTGTCGATGTAGCCAATCTGCCGGGAGTCACAAGTGACGATCGCATAGAAAATAAAATTGATAACTTGCGCTTTATTGAGAGTCGAATCAGGAGAGGGGAGTGCGAACTGGCGAGGAAGAAATGTGCAGAGTGTGAGTCCAATCACCTGGATGGCGCGATTGGTTCCCGTCGGCTGTTATCAATAGATTTTCTGCGATCGGCTTTTTCAGAATGAAACATCTTGCCTTGATTCTTTCGATTCCCCTGTTGCTTGCAACGGGCGCCAGCGCTGCACCGGTTGTCTTCGTTGTTCGTCACGCAGAGAAGGCGAGCACTGGCGGTAAAGATCCTGATTTATCTGTCCAGGGACAAAAACGCGCGGATGCGTTAGCGCATATTCTGAAAGATTCACAGATTACGTCCGTGTTCGTTACCGAATTCAAGCGCACGCAGGAAACTGCGGCACCGACAGCGAGAGCGGCGCACCTCAGTCCCACAGTAGTTCCGGCAAATGATATTGGCGCACTTGTCGAGAAATTACGTGCATTGAACGGCAACGCGCTCGTCGTCGGACATGGCAACACGATCCCGGACCTGCTCAAAGCGCTTGGGATCGCAACGCCGGTCAGCATTCCTGAGGACGATTATACCGAAATCTTTGCCGTATTACTTGGCGATGCACCGCAGCTGCTCCGGTTGCATTATCCATTTTGATAAAGACGCCAAAAGTCTCTGTGCAGAGAAATTTCGCCTTCTCTTAGACCCCGATCCTGAGGGACAATCTCGCCTTCACATTGAACGCCGAAAACCCAATCAACCGTTTTATTCGTTCGCGCCGGGTTTCGCTGCCAGTTGCCGCGCTGTTCTTTTTAAGCGGACGATGCGTAACCGCCGAACCGGTCGGGGACTTTTTCAAGAAGGTCGGCCAGTCCGTTTCAAAGGCTTTCCAGCCTCAGCCCACGCCCAATCCAAACGAGAAGAAGACGAAACGTGCCGCGCGTCGCCCGAGTTCTCGAAACCTGACTGCTACCGGCGGGTC
>JBARAJ010000149.1:0-58637 GCA_049791915.1 Candidatus Udaeobacter sp. | reverse complement strand
GGCGGGGGCGGGAATCGAACCCGCGAAACGATTGCGGCGGGGCCGGCTGGGCCGAAATGATAATTCCTCACCCTAGGGTCGGCTGTCGTAGCACCGAATCAACCGAGAGGCTCGTGCATACGCGCCGAGGCGCGGTGTGTGCAGCTTTTTGTTCTACTTTTTGTTCTACTTTCGAGTGCCGTAAGAGCATCCCTCGGTCATCCGCTGGATAGCGCCGAAAATGCCGAATTTACCTATGAAAATCGCGAACGGCATTTGATGAGAAGTGATCAGATAAAATCGATGATTTCTGAATTTTGAGTCCAGCGCGTCTGCCAATTCCGCCACGCCGGCGGCAAGAAGTTTGAAACTACGAAATCAAAGGCGAAGCTCAAGCGCGTCCGATTCTGTAGCCGCTTCGCTGCGCTAACCGTGGTTAGCCACAACGATGGCATAGTTCACGCGTCGCCCACAGGGCGACGGCTACAGCGTCGCGTCCAGTGCCTGCAACCCACGAGGTGGTCCTAAGATTTCACGAATGAGGATTGCTTCGCGCAAACTAGATTTCGATGAAAGCAAGGTGGCGATATTTCTATCGAACCCAGCGCGTTTGGCAATTACCTGACTTGCCGCCGCGTCAGATTCCACAGGCGTTTTGATAATCAGTGGCTGCTGAGGCTCAACCGGTAACGCCTCATGCACTTCGAACGTTGAGGGAGCCGGAGGCGGTACGGATGGTGGAGCGATTTTCCGCAAACGGGTCGGCTGTTCAAGTGCAGGACTTTCTTTTTGACTGACGTCCGGTTTCTCTCGTCGTTCGCGAGGTAATCGCCACACGCTCGGGACTACTGGAGGCGGTTGCACAGGCGCTAGCGGTCGTGGTGGAATATCAGTACGAGGGAGAACAGGCTGGGGAGGAGTTGAACTTGGCGGCTGACCCAGCGCCTCAAGGAATTTGCGAATCCGATCTGCATCGGATTCCCGCGGCGCGCGTTGAATTGGTCGAGGTGTTTCTGGCCTCGGTGAGCTCGATGTTTCGTTCGAATCGCTTTTGCCTGCCTTGCTTATCGCTTTCGACAGCAGCTGAAACAAAGCTGCGCCAGCAATCAGCAGTAGGAAAAGCAGATTATCGAGACTAACAGCAATCATTCGTTGCAGCGTGTTAAAGCATTGTTAAAGGGCATTGTCATTCTGAGAGGAGCGAAGAATCTCTGATCAATTCTTTCATTATCCGGCAAACTCTAATCATTCTGATCCGAGATGTTTCGCTTCGCTCAACATGACAGCGACATGCTCGTCGGCTTCAATCGTTTCAACGCTTCAACTCTCCTATGTCCCATCCGTCCGGGGTTTGTCTCCGCCGGCAATGGATTCGCGCATGGAAGTATCGGCCTGGACATTTTTCATCCGGTAATAATCCATTATTCCAAGGTGCCCCGCGCGAAATGCCTCGGCCATAGCCATCGGCACTTGCGCCTCCGCTTCGACTACCTTTGCTCGCATTTCCTGCGTTCTAGCGCGCATCTCTTGCTCAACAGCAACCGCTGCTGCTCTGCGCACCTCCGCTTTCGCTTGGGCGATGTTTTTGTCCGCGTTCGCCTGTTCGCTTTGCAATTTCGCGCCGATGTTGTCGCCGACATCCACGTCAGCGATGTCGATGGAAAGAATCTCGAACGCCGTGTTGCTGTCGAGTCCCTTGGCTAGGACGGCTTTTGAAATGCGATCGGGATTTTCTAGCACGTCCTTATAAGAATCGGCCGATCCGATCGCGCTCACGATCCCTTCGCCGACGCGCGCGATAATCGTTTCTTCGGTGGCGCCACCGACGAAACGGTCCAGGTGCGAGCGCACTGTCACCCGCGCTTTTACTTTCGCGCCGATCCCGTCCTTCGCGACACCGTCGATGGTCACGCGGCCCATCGCTGGGTTGGGCACGTCGATGACCTTCGGATTAATGCTGGTGCGGACGGCTTCCAATACCGTCTTGCCCGTCCCCTTGGTAGCAAGATCGATCGCGCAGGCACGGTTGAAATCGAGTGAAATGCCGGCCTTGTCCGCTGCGATTAAAGCGAGGATGACCTGATTAACGTCGCCGCCGGCCAGGTAATGCGCCTCGAGCGGGTCACTGGGAATCTCGATGCCGGCTTTTACCGCGGTGATCCGGTTATCGACGATCATCCCGACCGGCACCTTGCGCAGCCGCATGCCGATCATTTTGCCGAGGCTCACTGGCGCGTTTGCGATCCGTGCGCGCAGCCAGAGACCGAAGAAATTGAAAAGAACAATCGCGAGTACAAATGCGAATATCCCCAGTACCGCAACGCCGATGAGATAAAGCGATTCCATGTTGCTCGAAATCCTATCGGACGAGATGTGATACGAAAAGTTCTAATTGACCGCGCATCGAAACGGCCACGTGGGAGATTGTGCTCGGGGGGGGACTTGAACCCCCATGCCTTTCGGCATACGCCCCTCAAACGTACGTGTCTGCCATTTCACCACCCGAGCTTCGAGAGGGAGCAAACTTTCCGCAGACGACAAGCGCTGGCAAGTGTGGACTGCACGCGGGAATCACGACGACGGATTTTAAGCCGCCACGGTCCGTATGAAATCGTTATGATTCATGGTTAAGCTCTCTGCACAAGCAAGAGCATGAGTAAGAACAAGAGTGATGAAAGTGATTGGATCAAAATCGATCTGCACATTCACACCCTCGACGATCCCAAGGACGCCGTGGATTTTTCGGCACATCAATTATTGGAACGGGCGCGCTCGTTTGGATTTCGCGTCCTCGCGATCACCCTGCACGATGCTGTCTTTGATCGAAAGGAAGTGTTCGCCGACGCGGAGGCAATGGGCATTCTGCTGATTCCCGCGGCCGAGGTGCGTTTGCTCGGCGCGGACGTGATTGTGTTGAATGTCACCGCGGAAGAGATCGCGCAGTTGAAAAATTTCGATGATCTGCGGCGGCTCCGGACACGCCGAGGGAATACCATTTTCACTGTCGTGCCGCATCCGTTCTACGTTTTCGGCGGCTCAATTGGGTCGCGGTTGTTCGCAGAGATCGATTGTTTTGACGCGATTGAGTTCTGTCATTTTCACATTGGCCCGTTCAATCCGAATCGCCGGGCACGACGAGTCGCAACCCGTTTTAGCAAACCAATGATCGCCACTTCCGATGCGCATCGGCTGCACGCCTTTGGCCGGCACTACACGAGCATGCCAATGCCGCCCGCGCTCACGGTCGAGACCGTTTTTGCCGGATTGCGCAGAGGCCCGCTGCGCCTAACAAGTCCTGCTTCGAGCCTGACAGATTTTGTAAGCGCGATCTATTTTGTTTTCCTAAAGCATCCGTTTCGTGTGCGGCGAAAAATGGCTGCTCAATGAGCCAGTCGGTAGGGAATGTACGTGTCTAGCGCCAGCCATTTAGAGCGCGCGTCTCCAGGGGGCAGCGAACTACAGAACCGTCCCGCATTAGTGCTGAGGAGCGGCCTTGGCCAAGTCGTAAATTGCGCCCCAATCACCGGAATCGACGAGAAATGTCGTCGCTTCCCATGGGCGGCTGCTTGACTGGTAGTTTGTTTTTTCGTCCTGGCCCCAAAAGATATAGCGCACGCCTAACGTTTTCGCGGCGTCACGCCAGTTTGCCGCCCCGTTCATCAACGCAGTCAACTGATCATTGGCCTTGCCGTAATCGAATCCTTCAGTCCACAAATGACCAGGGTAGCCGAGCACAACTTTGCGGCCTTGCAGCAAAACCGGATGATTGAAGGTGGGGTAAGTGGCGAATCGGGCGTCCATCGGCAATGGTCGAAGTGCCGTTCCGATGTGATCGAGCCTGGCGCGCTCAATCAATCCAAAGCCCGGATGTCCTGCAGACAGGCCGCCAAGCAGCGTGACAAATCCCGAACCGAAGAGCAGCAGACATGTTACCGCCCGTTCCGGAAAGACCCAGCGCCCAATGATGTCGCTCCACAAAAAAGGCAGAATAAGAAAATAGCCCCAGATCATGAGCTTGAGATTGTCCCATTCCCACGGCGCGGTTTGAACGAAATAGCCGAAACCGAAAATCACGACTGCCGTCAGCACGAAGGCGATATCCGCTGGCGGCCTGTCGCCCCAACGCCACTTGCCCTTCCAAATACGCCAGACGCAAATTCCAACAAGGACCAACGCGAGTGGCACCCATAAACCGAAGTTGGGCAGCCAAAATTGGAAAAATGGAGCGATGACGCCATTCCATGTTTTTTGCAGCAGCAAACCAGGCCCCGTCGAAGATCCCCAATCCTTCGGCCCGAGCCGGAAGAAAGGCGCCGCGAATTCGGTCGAATCCTGGGCCCATCCGGGATGCCACTTCAGCACCGATGATGCGCGAAACTGATCGGTAGTCAGCCACACAAAAAAAGTTGCCGGGATGAAAGCCGCGATCAGCAGAGCGGCAGCGTGTCTGCGAATTGGCGCGCCGCGGAAAATCTCGGGCCACATCTTCGGATGCGAAATCAAACGAGCGATGCCAGCGATCCCATCATTCCGAACCAAATTAGCGATAAATTTGAGTTCGCTTGCGCGTTCGAAAAACAATCCGACAACCAGCACGATCGTCAGCGCGATGAAGGTATGCAGGTGAAAGAGTGGCATCGATGCGTAAATCGAAAGTTCGACCCACCAGGGCAGGGGACCCTTCCTGTCGCCGTCGGCGTTGATCGTGGCCGGTTCACCCTTAACGCTGCTACTGGACGGGCTGGGATCATCCGCCTTCGCCAAGGCTACGGCGGACGAGCCGACCTCAGCTACAGGAGATTGGATGAAAAACTTCTCGCGCCAATGCCAGAGCAGTACCAGGCCTGCCGGGATCGCGTAAAGCCAGCCGCGCTGCGTAACGAGCATGGATAAAGCAATGCTTTTCCAGGCCATAGGCTTGTGCGCGATATCTGCTGCCGCGCCCTGATAATCCAAAAACTTGAACGTCTTGAAAAACTGAAATCCAGCTATACCGCCGTTAAACAAAAACCCTGCAACAGCGAACGTGCCGCCCCACCGGTAGAACCCGTAAAAGATCGCGAGTGAAGCGAGCAATCCGACCCAAACCAACCCGATTAGCAAATCGATGTGAACCAGCGAAAGCAGTGCGTTGAACAGGTCGATGCCCGCTGGGTATCTTAATTTGCTGAAGACGAAGATCGGATTGTCCGGCCAAAGAGCCACGCCATTTGCAAAATTTTTGATCAGCGTCAGGTGCAGTGAGAGATCGCCCAGATTATTTGGGGACTGAATCTTCAGTTCGCTGCCATCGATGTACAGCAGCCAGCAAAACGATCGCACAGCAAAGGCGGCGAAACAGACTGCGACCGCCCAAAACCAGACGCTGCGATAGCGCATCAGGGCGGAAGGAATCGCATTCTTCGTGTCTTCAGCCTCGGAACGTTTTCGTGACTTTGGTTCCGTTGCTGCACCACTAGCGGATTTCTGTCGAAGCGCGCTGTCGCGAGTCCCAAGAAAAGCGGCGACTGCAAATGCAGCGCCGCACACCAGCGCTAAAGCTGCGCTCACCGCGTTTAACCCTCTTCCGGCAAGTCCGAGGAGAACTCCGCAGACCACCGACAAATTGACGAACGTGACCCCAGCCGTGACCCACTTCATGGAACCTTGGCGGGTGCCGGAGAAGCTGCGGGTTTCGGTGCGCTGCCATCAAAGTCCGGCGCTTTGCCTGGGAACAGCTCCTTAAACACTTTGGCGCTGAAAAAGATTTTGGATGGGTCCTGGTAGTTACGAAGCGTCATCATGTCTGTGTAATACGCCCCTTTCAATTTTGACTCGACATCTTTGATTTTGTCTTGCTGGACCATGAGAAAATCGCCATCGAGATTGGCGGGCATATTCCCGCCTTCATAGTAGCCGACGCGGTCGAAGTCGCCCAGCACCCAGGGAAGCGGATAGATACTCGATCGGATCAGATGTCCGGTGAGGTGATAGTTGGAGGGATCGCGCTTCGCCATCGTTAGAAGCGGTGTCGTCAATTTAAACATATCGTTGTACGTCTGGACGTATGCGTACGGCTCTTCCGGCGAACTACACCGGAAGTAGTTGAGCCAAACCGATGAGGCGAACGATATGCACAGAAGGACGCCTATCGTGACGTAAACTCTGCGGAGATTTTTTGGGCGCACGAGCAATACCGCCGCGCCAAAGATAAACAGGAACGGCCATCCAAAACTGATGATGCACCAGGGCGTCTTATATTTGACTATGCTGTAGGCAACCAGCCCGCCCACACCGTAAATCGCCAGATAACGTAGATTGAGATTTTTCAGTTTTTGGCAAAATGCGCACAGAATTAATCCCGCGAGCATGGGCAGCTCGTAACCGAAAAAGTCGGCCCGTTTGATTTCGAAGTGGGGAATCATCAAACCAAGGAAGTAATCCCACGCCTTCTCATGGCCGTGGCCCGCAGCGCCAGTCTCGGTCCATGCCTTAAACGCCAGATACAGACCTTTGACGCCGTCCCAGTTAAAGAAGGTTCCCGAATAGAAAAAGATGATGGCAAATCCGCCCACGATCACGATCATGGCGAGATCGATCCAGCTCCAGGTTTGCTTTGCAGGCTTGGCGTCCGGAACGCGGCTTAGCGCGTATGAAACTGCCAGAGTTGGAATCGCAAGCAGGGCGCACGCGACATGGATGGCGTAAGTTTCTTTCGTGAGAATCATGCCGGTTAATCCCACGCCGGCGTATCGCAAATAGGTCAGCGTGCCGCGCCTCCACAAACCGAGCAGTCCCAAAATGAAAATCATCGAGAAGAATTGCAGCCACACTTCGTGAATGCCGTAACGCCCGTAGAAAACAAACCCGGGCGAGATTGCCATCGCCAGCGCCGCTATCCGGCTAACGTTTCGGCCCACCAACGGCTCGAACTTCAAAGCCAGCCAGACACAGCTGATGCTCACAAGTACGACCGGCAACCGTATCGCCCACAGATTCCGGCCAAACAAACTCTGCGAGAGCAAAAGAACGTAAAAGTGAAGCGGCCCGTGATAATTGGTCGGGTCGTAACGGTAAAACCCGTTCTTCATCACCTGATCCACGAACCACCCGTTGATGCCCTCGTCGAAGTGCGGTGGCTTGATACCCAGGAGGAAGAACCGCAAGAACGCTGCCAGCGCGAGGATTAACCACGGCACCCAGTCCGTTCCGGCGAAACGAATCTTGCACCGCTGCAGGTAATCGCTCACGCGCCCTGTAGCGGGAGCAGATTCTACTAGCGCGTTGCGCTCGGCACTGCTAGTACGCGCTGGCATGCGCATCCTTGTCACCGGTGGCTGCGGATTCATCGGGAGCAACTTTATTCGGTATATTTTGCAACATTACAAGCCCGAATACGTCACTAATGTCGATGTGCTCACTTATGCTGGTAACATCGCCAATCTTGAAGGCGTGGTCGAAGAACATGGCGAGCGTTACGAATTTTTCAAAGCCGATATTGCCAATACGGACTTGATGGACGCATTGATGACCGAGCACCAGTTCTATGCGGTCATCAATTTCGCGGCAGAATCGCATGTGGACCGCAGCATCAATGATCCGCTTAACTTCATCCACACAAATGTGATCGGCACCAGCGTGCTGTTGGAATGTGCGCGCCGCCACGGCGTTCAGCGATTTATCCAAATCTCGACGGACGAGGTATATGGGTCACTCGGCGCCGCGGGCAGATTCACCGAGCAATCGCCGCTCGATCCGAGTTCACCGTATTCAGCAAGCAAAGCCAGCGCCGACCTTCTGGTCCTCGCGTCGTGCAAGACGTACGGCCAGGAGGTGCTGGTGACCCGCTGCTCGAATAATTACGGTCCGTATCAATTTCCGGAAAAATTAATTCCGCTCATGATCATTAAGGCGCTCCGCGACGAACCGCTTCCGGTTTATGGCGACGGCATGAACGTGCGCGACTGGATCCACGTAGACGATCATTGCGCCGGCATTGTCGCTGCGCTTTTCGAAGGCAAACCTGGAACCGTTTATAATTTCGGCGGCAACAGTGAGATGGTGAACCTGGACCTCGTGAAAATGATTCTCGATCGGCTTGGCAAACCACACAGTCTCATTTCATTCGTGCCGGATCGGCTTGGCCACGACCGCCGTTACGCGATCGACTCTTCATTTGCACAACGCGAATTGGATTGGAAACCGCTCCACAGTTTCAAAGAAGGCCTCGACGAGACCATCCAGTGGTACATGGACAATCCATCCTGGTGGCAACCGCTGCTCGAACGCACCGGTAGATATTAAAAAGATCATATTGAATTGTGGCCTTGCCGAGGCCATAATCTAGTCATGCAATCGGTAAGCGTGGCCACGTTAAAGAGTAATCTTAGTTGGTACCTTGCGGCTGTAAGGAGAGGCAAGGAAATCGTCATCACTTCTCATCGGCACCCGATTGCCCGGATCGTTCCGGCAGAGAAACCTTTGGTGGACGACTTGAAGATCATTCCCGCCAGGAAACCGGTTTCATCGTTAAAGGGGATCAAAGGAATGAATCTTCGGGTGGACTTACTGGCTGAACTATTGGCGGATCGCCGTCGAGGATGACAGCCTATCTCGATGCTTCGGTGGTGGTGAGGAAGCTCCAGCGGGAAGCAGGCTCGCTCAAAGAGTGGGGGCAATGGAAACGCGCATTCAGCAGCGAGTTGCTTCGTGTAGAAGTGTTGCGTGCCGTCGACCGAGCGCGCTTGCGAGGTGCTCTGACCGACAATGAGGTCGCTGACATCGTTTCGAGAGCGCGCGCGATTTTTGATGGGTTGGAACTTCTTCGATTAAGCCCATCGATTCTGAACCGGGCAGCGCAGTCATTTCTGACGCCACTCGGCACGTTGGATGCACTGCATCTGGCAACGGCGGTGCGTTTGGCGGAGTCCACTGGAATTGATCTGACGTTCCTCACGCATGACGCGGAACTGGGGATTGCCGCGCGCAGTATGAACTTCGCAGTCGAAGGCGTGTAACGCCGCAGATTGCAGCCCAATGAAAATTGTAGTTCTAGGCGCGGGCGGGCGACTCGGTGCGGCGTTGATGCGGGAATTCCGACCGAAATACGATGTTGTGGGCTTCGATCATGCGCAGCTTGATCTTTCGAATTTGGATGATTTGCGCGGAAAACTGGGCGCGATGAATTTCGATGTGCTGATTAACGCGGCAGCGTTTACGAACGTCGATGCTTGCGAGACCGAGCGCGATCGCGCGTTTCTGATTAACGCGGAAGCGCCAGGTGTTCTTGCCGAAATCTGCGACGAGAAAGACGCAAAGCTGATTCACTTCAGTACCGATTATGTTTTCGACGGGGAGAAACGCGCCCCTTACACAGAAGACGATCAAGCGAATCCGATCAGCGCTTATGGCGAATCGAAGCTCGCGGGAGAAAAGAACGTGCTTGCAGCTGAAGATGGGCATCTTGTTGTGCGGGTGTCCTGGGTGTTTGGCCCTGACCGGCCGAGTTTCATCGACGCCATGATCAAGCGCGCGCAACAAGACGAAAAGATTGATGCCATATCCGACAAATTTTCCACGCCGACGTACACGCATGATATTGCTGAAATGCTCGCCCGCGTGTTGGATGATTGGAGCAGGCGCGCCTCCGCTCCGGATGGTTTGGGGGCCGGCCGTTTCCATGGCATTTTGCATTTCGCAAATGCCGGCAAATGCAGTTGGCAGGAATACGCGCAATGGGCGCTGGATTGCTGCCGTGATGCCGGTATTTCTCTGAAGGGGAGAACCGTCGGCGCGCTTAAGTTGAGTGAGATGACCAGCCTTCGCCAAGGCTCCGGCGGGCAGGCGCCCTGGGTCGCGCGCCGCCCCGTTTATTCCGTGCTTTCCGCCGCCAAATATACGGAGCTAACGGGTACGACATCTCGGGCTTGGCGAGAGGCAGTTGCTGATTATATTACGCGCTTCTATTCCAAAAAATGAAAACACCAATCTTCGCTTTCACGCTGTCAATGATCATGTGCCTCGGCGCCCGCGCCGAACTCAAATGGGAGCAGACCTCGGTCGAGCTGCATCCCGCCGCCACCGACAAACAGGCGGTCGGCCATTTCAAGTACGAGAACACCGGCAAGACGCCCGTGCGCTTTAAATCTGTTCACGCTTCCTGCGGTTGCACCACTGCGCAGAGCCAGAAGGAAGAAGTGCCGCCCGGAGAAAAAGGCGAGATCACTGCCACGTTCAATATCGGCGATCGTACTGGCACTCAGGTCAAAACCGTGACGGTGGAAACCGACGAGGCCACAAATCAGAAAACGGTGCTCACGCTCAAGGCGGAAATCCCACAGCAGCTCGAGATCACCCCAAATTTCGTGTTTTGGAAACAAGGCGAGAAACCGGACTCGAAGACGATCAACGTAAAAGTGGGCAAAGAATTTACCGTGAAGCACATCAAGGTCACATCTTCCACTCCGGATTTTCAAGCCAAAGTGGAGGAAGCTGGTAAAGGCGAGTTCAAAATCGACGTCAAACCACAGGACACGAGTAAGGTGGTCGCATCGATGCTGACGATTCAGCCTGAGGATTCACAGAAAGTCTTTTACGCCACTGCGCGGATTACCAACGCACCGCAGGTTCAATAGATAGAACAAATTGAACAAAACTGTAGCCACGGCCCTATGGGCCGTCTCGCTGGGAATCACTGCCGAGGACGGACTGGCCACAGGCCGGTGGCTACAACAATCGGGAAATAAGTGAAATCGTCGCTGGTCGGGCAGGCTGTAATTCTGGCAGCCTTGGCGCTTCTCCCTGCGGCCGGCGAGGCGATTTATTTCCGCGACAAGATTTCGTGGCGCTCCGCCATTGCGCCGTCGGAAATGGTGACGGTCGAGCAGGCGCGTGGATTGGGCGACACTGCGATCTGGGTCGATGCACGGCCTGACGATGAGTTTGCGAGCGATCACGTTCCCGGCGCGATCTCGTTGAATGAAGACCGGTGGAATGAATTGCTTCCGAAATTTTTGGCGGTTTGGGCGCCCGGCAAAAAAGTCATTGTCTATTGCAGCAGCCTGAGCTGTAACGCCAGCCGGGAAGTTGCCCATCGCCTCCGCAAGGAAGCGCAACTCTCCGATGTGTTCGTCCTCGAAGGCGGCTGGGAAGCGTGGCTCAAGAAAAACAAATGAACAAAACGCCGAAGGCTCAACTCCCAACGCCGAACGCCCAACGGTCGGAACATTCAACATTGGGCGTTGGGCGTTCAGCGTTGGACGTTGGGCGTTTTCTCTGGCGAATTCTCGACTTTGCCGTCGCCGGCATTTTCATTTACGCGGGAGCCCTCAAAGCAATTGATCCGGTTCAGTTCGCCAGCGACATCGATAATTACAAAATTCTGCCGTGGCCCGTCAGTGTTGCGGTCGCGTTTTATCTTCCGTGGCTGGAAATTTTCTGCGCACTCGCGCTTGTGTTCCGATTTTTCTATCGCGGCGCGCTGTCGATTTTGAGTGCATCGATCGTGGTCTTCACGCTCGCGACGATTGCGGCAAAAGTTCGCGGACTCGACATCACCTGCGGCTGTTTCGGTCACGCCAGCCAACACTGGAGCTTTCCAGCCCATCTCGCTACCAACCTCGCAATTCTTGTGGCGCTGCTCGGGCTTTTCTTCGCATATGGGCGTAAGCGAGGAATTCGTCAGCAATAACTCCCATACATATTCGGAAATCGGTTGTGTTTTGGAATGCGCTGGTGCCCCGGCGCTTTTTGATAACACTGACCGCGCACCGGTACGCGCGAAAGCGAACCCCGTTTTGTAAGCTTGATTAAATTATCTTCCCTGAGCTTATACTGCCCAAGTCGTGAGGACTTGGGTTCGGTTGAATCTTCGATGCGCGCTTTGGATCGCAGCTTTTGTAATTGCGATACACGCGAGTCAAATTCGCGGCGAATCGCTACTTGCTCAGCAAACGCAAGTGACGCCGCCGGTTATGTCTACCACGCAATCACCGACGGCTGCGCCGGTGAGTCCGTCGACTCAAGCGACTCCTGGCCAAACTCCATCGTCTGAATTAGGAAATCTCGAAGCGAAGGTCCGGCCTTCTGTAATTTGGGTGACCACGTTTGATTCAAAAGGGAATTTATTTCGGACGGAAAGCGGTTTTTTTATTTCGGCAGATGGCAGATTTGTTACCACTTCACATGCAATCGAAGGCGGCGTTAATGCTGTGGCGAAGACGGCGGACGGCGGAATTTACAATGTGAGCGGAGTTCTCACCGTTTCGAAGTCGGCGGATTTGGCAGTGCTCAAGGCCGACGTCAAACCCCAAAAGCTCTTGAGGTTTCTTGACCTGAACAAAACCGGCGAGCTCTCGACAGGCGCAAGGGTCGCAGTGGTTGGCAGCGCGCTGGCTGGAAACGAGGGGAGCGCGCGCGAAACGACCGTCACTGCGCAATCCTCCGATCGATTAGAAATTGCGGGGGCAACTGCCGCAAATTCGGTCGGGTCGCCGATCGTAAATGAAAATGGCGATGTCATTGGTATCGTCACATCAGCTGGAGAAAAAACCATTGCTCATCCTGTCGCTGCGTTGGACTCGGTCTTGTCTCGAGTTACGGCCGAAACGCAGGCACGCTGGCCGCAAATGCCCGGAACGAGTCCGACACCGCACGCGACGCCGAAGCCGCGATTGCTCTTTGCGCCTGCGCCGTCATTTCCGCCAGGGCAATCTCTGCCTGGCCAGTCGGGGACCGGGCGTTTCCGATTGACGTTCGATGCACAGGGAAACGTTACAAGCATCCAGATCGTCACTTCCACGGGAAATCCGTACTTCGACCAGGCCGCGATAAAAACGCTTCGGCAATGGAAGTCTGCTCCGAGCCAGGGATGGCAAGCAACAGTCCCGGTGACGTTTCGAACAAGATGATAGAAGCGCAAGCCGCCGGTCTCGGGTTTCGAGTGAAATCCGGTTGGGCGGCGGTTGTGGTCCTGATAGACACACCGCATTCCCTGCAGCTCTCAGACGTCAGTCGGATCGACCTGTGTGATCCGCGACTTCCCGAAACGCGACAGCCATATCATGCGGCCATGGGAAAACTCGAAACGGACTCGACAAAATTGAATCAGCGCGAGCATATGGTGCGAAACATTTCGCAGCAGTCACTAGCAAGACTTCTTGAAGGCTATCAGCAAAAAGGATTTCAGATCAGGCGCGCCGCGCTTGTGGTGGGAAGCCAGATCGATCCGGCTAACATTGCAAATCCCCACATTCGCGCGCATGCCCTCGAAGGCCGGCTATTTCGGTCGCTGGTGACGGGAATTTTGCAGGACCATGAGATTCGCACTGAAGTTCTCCTCGAACGCGACGCTTACCCCCGCGTGGCGGCGCGGTTGAAACAGTCCAGCGTTGATGTGAAACGGGCGATACAAGATCTCGGCCGATCGGCGCCGGCAAAGGGGCGACCATGGCGCGCAGAGCAAAAACTCGCCGCACTTGCTGCGTTGTTTGTAATCAGGTAGTCATGGCGATTGGCCTACAATTTCGGGTTAGCAGCAATGAAAATTCGCCCGGCCACCGACGGTGATCGCGACGCGATTTGGAACATTTTCCACGAGGTCGTTGCAGCAGGGGATACGTACGCGTTGGATCCGAACATCTCGCGCGAGGATGCACTGGCGTACTGGTTTGCGACCGGCACGCACACGTACGTAGCGGTGGGAGATGCTGTAGGGGACGGCGTTGCCGTCCCTGGGAAGCCAACGGCTTCCCCTACAATCATCCGAGCGCGACAAATTCTCGGCACCTACATCCTGCGGCCCAATCAATCGGGTGGCGGGTCGCACGTCGCCAACGCAGGATTCATGGTCTCAGCGAGCGCTCGCGGGCAGGGACTCGGTCGCGCTATGGCCGAGCATTGCTTGAGCGAAGCGCGTCGGCTCGGTTTTCGCGCAATGCAATTCAATTATGTGATTTTGACGAATACCGCTGCGATCCGTCTATGGCAGGACCTCGGCTTCGAAATCGTTGGCACCTTGGCGAGTGCTTTCCGTCATCCCGATAAAGGATACGTCGATGTGTATGTCATGTATCGCTCGTTGCTGTAGCCGCTTCGCTGTGCGAAGCGCGGCCCAATGTCTTAACCACCCGCGCGATGCGTCGCCCATAGGGCGACGGCTACAATTGAAACGAGCATTGCAAAACGAGCGGTTTCCTGCTGAACCTAAGCAGTGGAATGCAGACTGTAATTCAGGTAATCGCGACCGGGACAGGATCGTTGCGGAACAAAGTCATGAGTGATCCGCAGTTGGAGAAAAAATTCGGGTTTATCAAAGTCTGGCACAAACAACCGGGCCGTCCGCATGGCTGGGCAAAAATACACAGCGCTCGCGATGTTCATGGGGCGATCAACCTCGAGTGGCACGCGCGCAGCAGAACATTGATTTGCCGCGTAGTGACAAAGCTCGGCAACAAGCCGAACTCAATCATTGGCGATTTTGTCGATTATCTGCTGGCGCGCCATCAGAGCCGTATTCTTGCCATTCACATCATGCGCCGATGAATCCGGTGGCGTACGTTTTGCCGACTTGTTAGGCGTCAATTTACTCTACCGTCACGCTCTTGGCGAGATTGCGCGGTTTATCGACGTCGCGGCCGAGTGCAACAGCGAGGTGATACGCCAGAAGCTGGAGTGGGATGACGGCGAGAATCGGCATCACATAATCAGGCGCTTCCGGCAGCACGACGATTTCGTCAGCGATACCTTTGAGATGTTTCATGCATTTGCCGCTCGTCAGCACGATGATAGGGCCTTTGCGAGCTTTCACTTGCTCGATGTTGTTCAAGTTTTTTGAAAACACGGAATCATCCGGCGCGACGAAGATCGAGGGCAGATCAGGACGGATCAGCGCAATCACGCCATGCTTGAGTTCTGCGCTCGGATGGCCTTCGGCGAAAAGGTACGTGATCTCCTTCATCTTGAGCGCGCCTTCGAGAGCAATCGGGAAATTGAACTGACGGCCGAAGAACAAGAAACCGTTCGCATCCGCATATCTGCCGGCGATTTCCTTGACCTGATCGTTCAGCTCCAGCACCGCTTCAATTTGTTTGGGCAGCGCCTGTAACGCTTCGATCACCCGGGTCCCTTCCGCCGTCGCGAGATTTCGCATACGCCCGAAGAGCAATCCTAGAAGCGTGAGGATCGTAAGTTGTGATGTAAACGATTTCGTGGCCGCCACGCCGATCTCCGGCCCGGCGTGCATGTAAACGCCGCCGTCGCTTTCACGTGCGATCGTGCTCGCGACGTTGTTGCAAATTCCAAGGGTGCGAAAACCTTTGCGCCGGCTCTCGCGCAACGCGCCGAGCGTGTCCGCGGTTTCGCCGCTCTGGCTGATCGCGAACACCAACGTCTCAGGCGTCATCGGCGTGTTGCGATGGCGAAACTCGCTGGCGTAATCCACTTCGGTTGGAATGCTTGCCATTCGCTCAATTAAATATTCGCCGACTCTTGCGGCGTGCAGCGCGGTGCCGCATCCGGTGAGAACGATTCGCCCGACATCGCGCAATTGCGGGGCTGCCATGTTCAGGCCGCCCAATTTTGCCGTGGATTCTTCAGTGTTGAGACGCCCGCGCATCGCGTCGCGAACCGTGTTCGGTTGCTCAAAGATTTCCTTGAGCATGTAATGGGGATAATCCCCTTTGCCGACATCTTCGGCTGTGAAATCGACTTTGCTGACCGGATGGTCGGTAATGTCGCCGGCAAGCGAACTAATCTCGAATTTATCGGGTCCGACCGCGACGACATCGAAGTCATTTAAATAAACTGCATCGCGCGTGTAAGCGACGATCGCGCTTACATCACTGGCCAGAAAATTTTCACCGTTGCCTACGCCGAGCACCAGCGGACTTCCACGGCGCGCGCCGATCATGAAATCCGGCACATCTGCGTGAACCAGAGCGATACCGTACGTGCCGATTACTTGCCGAAGCGCTGCCCGAACAGCATCAAAAAGCCGGACCTTCTTTCCGGAAGCGTCCACCGTACTGGCGCACGAATCCTCATAGAGTTTCCCGATCAGATGCGCGAGCACTTCCGTATCAGTGTCGGAGCGAAACTTCGTATCGCCACTACGGATGAGCTCATCCTTAAGCGCCTGATAATTCTCGATGACGCCATTGTGAACCAGCGCCAGCTTCCCGCTCGCGTCAAAATGCGGATGCGCGTTTTCGTCATCCACTTTGCCATGCGTCGCCCAGCGCGTATGGCTGATGCCTAACGAACCCGATACCGGTTGCTTTGTGACTAATTTTGTGAGCGCGGCGATGCGTCCCGCGCATTTGCGTGTGTCGAGTTGTCCTCCATCGATGACAGTGAGTCCCGCTGAATCGTAGCCCCGATATTCGAGGCGACGCAATCCATCCAGCAAAATGGGCGTCGCGTGCGCACGACCGACGTAGCCAACAATTCCACACATGATCGTGGACTGTAGTTGCGGCCGTTCTTACCCGCAAGATTGAGCGCACACGCCTCTGCGCCTCCAAAAAAGTTGCCGCAAAAGCGTAGATGCTGGGTTATTCATTATTCGCAATGCAAGCTCAGGCGGACCGCAAATCGCTTCTGCAAAGTGCAACCGAGAAGACGCCCGGCGCGCTGCCGCCGGGCACATTGCAGCGAACGCTTGCCATCATTATGGGCGGCGGCGCCGGCACGCGTTTGTTTCCCCTGACTAAAGACCGTGCCAAGCCCGCGGTGCCGCTCGGAGGCAAATATCGGATCGTCGATATTTCGATTAGCAACTGTCTTAACTCAGGGCTGCGCTCGATTTATCTTCTGACGCAGTTCAACAGCATGTCGCTGCATCGGCACATCCAAGCGAGCTACAAGTTCGATAATTTTTCGCGCAGCTTCGTGGACATTCTTGCCGCGCAACAAACGCCTGAGGGCTCGCAATGGTACCAGGGAACCGCCGACGCGGTGAGGCAAAACATGCGCTACTTCCTTGAACACCCGTACGATTATTACCTGATCTTAAGTGGCGACCAGCTTTACCGGATGGACTTTCGAGCGCTGCTGCATCAGCACATCCGGCTTGGCGCGGACATCACTTTGGCCACGAAACCCGTGGCACGCCATCAGGTGTTTGAGTTCGGCATCATGCAGAGCGGCGTCGATCGGCGGATCACCGGGTTCATCGAGAAGCCGTCGGATGAATCCGGTGTGCAGGAAATGAAGATGAGCCGGGAATTGCTCCGCGACATCGGTGCGAATGACGGCGATGAGTTATTTCAGGCATCGATGGGCATTTACGTTTTCAATCGCAACGTGCTCATCGAATCCTTGGAAAGCGACCTGTTCGATTTCGGTAAACATATTATTCCGATGTCGATCAAAGATCGGCATATCAGCGCATTTATTTTCAAAGGTTACTGGGAAGACATCGGAACAATCCGCGCATTCTACGAGGCTAACCTCGATCTGACAGATATGGTCCCAGAATACAGTTTCTTTGAGCCCGAGTCTCCGATCTACACGCATCCGCGTTTTTTGCCGGGCAGCAAAATTAACGGCGCAACGTTGCGTCAGGCGATTATTTCCGACGGCTGCATCATCTCGGACGCGCACCTGGAGCGAAGCGTCATCGGCATACGCAGCGTCATTCAAAGCGGCGCCACCATCCGCAACAGCATCGTTATGGGCGCGGATTACTTTGAACTCGGCCTCGCTGATTCCTCGCAGCCGGCAATGGGCATCGGAAAAAATTGCGTGATCGATCGTGCAATCATCGACAAGAACGCGCGCATCGGGGATGGCGTAGTCATTACGCCGGAAGGCAAATCGCAGAAC
Organism: Candidatus Udaeobacter sp.; assembly: GCA_049791915.1. Lineage (GTDB taxonomy): Bacteria > Verrucomicrobiota > Verrucomicrobiia > Chthoniobacterales > UBA10450 > Udaeobacter. The sequence continues at coordinate 40,856 of JBARAJ010000149.1, read as the reverse complement.
CTGGATGCAGACAATTACTTCATTCGTGACGGCATCGTCGTGGTTCCAAAGAACGCGGTGATCCCCGAAGGTTTCTGGATTTGATATTCCTGTAGCGGCGGTCTTTGACCGTCGAACCTGTTACAGACGCGTAGTAGGATTTTGTCCTACCACACAATCAGCCCGCGCTCCGATTGTGTGCCTCGATGCGATGGGCAGACTGCTCGTTGCATATGATCGCTTATATTAATCTCGATGATCGGCTTTCGATGTTGCGCGTAGGCGATTCTTTCAGGAGCTGGAGTTCGCTCGACGACCAGCGAGTCTGCGTTCTTTGCCAGAGAAAGTTTAAAGGCCGCCAAGTGGACATTCGCCGTTTACCCGGACGAAAATTCAGGCTGTGTTGTCCCACCCTGGGTTGCCTGTCCACGCCGCATCAGTGGCGTTACGCGAAACCGGCCGTTCCTTCTGATCGAGTTGAAACCCATTGGCGGCACGATCGGCCTAACAAAACGCAACGGCGCGCGCCCGAATCAACACGCCGAATGCAGGCTTGTCGCGTATGATTGGGGCCACGCTTGATCAGCCGGGAGTAGCATCTCCGCCGGATGAGGTGCTGATGAGACGTATTTCGCGCCGGCGCCATGACGCCCTTGCCGAATTGTACGGCCGGCACAGCAAAAGACTGCGAGCCACCATCGATGGCGTTGTCCACGAAGAAGGGGAAGCCGACGATGTGTTGCAGGAAATCTTCATTCAGGTCTGGGAAGAAGCGGATCGTTATTCACCCAAGGCAGGGAAACCACTCGGCTGGATGGTCACCATAGCGCGGCGCCGTGCTATCGACCGGTTGCGACGGCGTCAGGCTTACTCTCGTGCGCGAGACCGCTACGAAGAACGAGTGGTCCAGGAATCACAGACGCCACGCCGCGACGCGGCAGAAGGGCCTGTCTTAAATGATCTCCGCAAATTTTTAAAGAAAAGCATTCGAGCGTTGCCGCTTTTACAACGCGAAGCCGTCGAGCTCGCTTTTTTCAATGGACTAAGCCACAGGGAAATTGCTGCCGCCACACGGGCCCCTCTTGGTACCGTGAAGACGCGATTGGAACTAGGCTTGCAAAAATTGACTCACGCACTCAGACCATTGCGCCATAAGGTGTGAGTCGAAAAGTTCGATCGTTGGATTTGCTCGCCACGCGGTTGTTCCGTCTCTGCGGTCGCTAGCGAAGCAGAATTACCAGCAGGACAATCACCACAACGAGGCCCAGCCCACTCGGGTAGTATCCCCAGCCAGTGCTATACGGCCACGCCGGGAGCGCGCCGATCACCAGCAGTAACAGGATTAAAAGCAGGATAAAACGCATAAACTTGATCTATTTGATTTGGAGTGCGCGTTTCCGAGCGCGCGCTCCGTGCACCGACAAACGCGCGTCCGACGAATCGCGGACAGTGTGCCTACGGATTTGGCGAAGTGTTGACGTTAATATCAGTCTTCTCTTTCGTCGTAGTGGTACTGCTTCCCGGCGGATTCACCACTGTCGTATTAGTCTCCTTCTTCTCTGACGGCGGATTTACGACTGTGGTGTTACTTTCTTTCGTGTCCGCAGGTGGGTTGACAGTTGTTGTCTTTTGCTCGCACGCCGCGAACAAGCCCAACATAGCCAACAGGTAAATGGATTTTCTCATACCCCTTGAATCGTATCTGGCGGCCATCCGGTCGCCTCCTTGCTGACACCGCACCATGTAAGCGACTAAAAAACTTTGCGCATGCGAAGGCCTTGCCAATTACGTTTGACCACGCCATACCAATGCCGACCGAACGGAGGGCATCAGTCTCCTGTAGCCGAAGTTGAATCGCGTCGTCGATAACATCCTGTGAGAGTTAATATGAGATTTTGGCCGAAAAAGGGCAATCGCGTTTTAGTTGTCGGCATTTTCCAAACTGTTGGAGCTGGTCGGGCCGTACTGCAGAATCTCCATCGCGCTCGGTTTCGACGGGCTGCGGCGATCCACGTTTCCGCCAAAGGCCGGCAGCGAGTCGAGGAACGTGGGATTTCCGCGATCGGTGGGTCGGTCGCCGCGTTAATTCTTAGCGTCGTTCTTGGCGCATTTATCTTTTGGGCGCGCGGAATGCTGGGGGATAACCGTCCCGACACGGTAGCTCTGCCACTCGCTGCGTTCGCGTTCGTGGGTGCGATCACCGGATGGATTCTCGTCCAATTACTTCGGGAGCATGTCGATTCGGCGAGCTTCGCGAGATTCACGAACACGATCCTGCCGAATGAAACGGTCGTCCTCGCTGAAGTCGAAGCGAGCGAATCCTCGCGGGTGCTGGCGATTTTACGGGGCGTGGAAGCCGAGGCGCCGGTGACGTTCGGTTTTTATCCGCCACCACCTTTCTCTATCGAATCGACCGCACAACCGCTCAGCCATGAACTGCCTTCGAGTCAGCGGCTCGTGGAAAAAGCGGCTGGCCTTGCACGCTCAATCGAGGTCAGCCGCGCAGCGAAGCCGCGAGGTCGATCTTTCCTGCACAGGTTACTCGAAATCGAGAACGCATTGGAATGGGCGAACATGAGTCTTACCATGTCGGCTGAGGCGCAACACGCCTTCACGCTTTCGGCGGAGTGGCTACTAGATAACGCCTATTTGATTCGCGAACAGGTGGCCGATCTGCGCAAGAGTCTTCCGCAAAAATACTACGGAAAACTGCCTCTGATCGCCAGCGGCCCCAGTGCGGGGTTGCCTCGGGTTTATCAGGTTGCCGCGGAAATGGTCACCGAAACCGACGGAGCGTTGGAGTCCGAAATTATCCGGAGATTTTTGGGCGCATTTCAAGCGATCACGCCACTGGATATCGGAGAACTCTGGGCTCTTCCGCTGATGTTGCGATTGCAGTTGCTTGAATGTCTGCGCACCCTCGCGATCCAGGTCGACCAACAGCAAAGGGAAAGCGAAGAGGCCGATTTCTGGGCAAATCGGCTTATCACAGCGGTCCGGCACAGCTCACCGCGATTGCTCAAAATAATGGAGGAACTCGTGGAACGGTATCCAGAGCCGACGCCACATTTTGCGAGCGAACTGGTGGCGCATCTTTACGACGACGAGGGGGCGCTCCCGGTGGTGAGCGGCTGGCTTGAACGCTCGCTCCGTTCGCCGCTGCTGGAGGTTATGCAGCAGGAGCATCGGCACCAGGCCGTACAGCAGACCGCTCTTACCAATGCGATCAACAGTTGTCGCCGCCTTGCGCAAATCCAGTGGCGGGAGCTTTTCCAATCGACCAGCTGGGCGGAAAGCGAATTAGCGGCAGATCCGGCCGGCGTTTACGCGCGCATGGATTTTGAGACGCGTGATCGATGTCGCGGTGCGGTGGAAGAAATCGCCCGCTGGTCAAATTGTTCGGAACAAAAAACTATCGATGATGCCCTCGCGCTGGCGAAGGCCGGGCAGGACGAAGTTGCGCGCCACGTCGGCTACTACCTGATTGACGCGGGGCGGCCAGTGCTCGAGCAAGCCACGGGCGCGAGATTACCACTGGCGGAACGGTCGCGCCGGTGGCTTCTTGCCCACGCGGCGGGCGCTTACTTCGGAAGCCTCTTGCTGTTCATGGTCGCCTTAGTGGCTGCTCCTCTCCTTTTCGTTGCTGGGTTGGTTCCTTGGGTGACACTGGCGCTCCTTGGACTTTTGCTACTCATGCCCGCGAGTGAGATGGCGGTGCTGATTGTGAACTATTTGGTGAACTCGCTACTCCCGCCGGAGGTTTTGCCTAAAATGTCCTTCGAAAAAGAAGGCGTTCCCGATGATTGCCGCGCGCTGGTGGTAGTGCCGATGCTGCTGACCACTCCGAGCGCGATCCAAAGCCAACTCAGTCGGCTTGAAATTCATTACCTCGGAAACACAGATGCGAATCTGCGGTTTTCACTCCTGTCAGATTTTTCTGACGCACCGCGGGAGAACATGCCGGAGGACGCAGAGTATATCGACATCGTGGCACGCGGTGTCGAGGAATTGAATCGCAGACACGGAGCGGGGCACTTCTTTCTTTTTCATCGAGGCCGCAAGTGGAGCGAGAGCGAGCAAAACTGGATCGGTTGGGAGCGCAAGCGCGGCAAGCTTGAGCAACTCAATCAATTTCTTATCGGCGAACCCGCGCCAGAGCTGGAAGGATTTCTCTGTGCCGGCGATCGTGCGCAGCTCGAGGGCATTCGCTTCGTCATCACCCTGGATGCCGATACCCAACTGCTGCGCGATACCGCCCGGAGGATGATCGAAACTCTCGCGCATCCGTTAAATCAGGCGCGGCTTTCGCCAGATGGTCGCCACGTGGTTCGCGGATACACGATCATTCAACCAAGCGTCAGCGCGTCGCTTCCGAGCGCGACGGCGACATGGTTCTCACGCATCTTTGCTGATCCGCGTGGGATCGACCCCTACACGCACGCGGTCTCCGATGTTTACCAGGATTTGGTCGGAGAAGGCAGTTATCACGGCAAAGGTATTTATGAACTGCAGACGTTTCACCGGCTCTTATCAGGACGATTTCCAACGGGGCACTTGTTGAGCCATGATCTGCTGGAAGGAGGTCATGTCCGCGTAGGACTGGCGACGGACATCGAGCTGCTTGATGTCTTCCCGAATAGTTACATCGCGTGGTGGAGTAGGCAGCACCGCTGGATTCGCGGCGACTGGCAAATCATTGACTGGCTCAAGTCTTGCGTGCCCCAGGGCGACGGTCGGATGGAACCCAATCCGCTTTCCGTTTTCAATCGCTGGAAGATCTTCGACAATCTGCGCCGGAGTCTGGTGCCACCGGCGATCGTGGCTGTCCTCCTTGTGGGTTGGTTTTTCACGCCTGTCCCGATGCTTTGGAGCGGAATCATCGCCGGTTTGATGTTGTGGCCGGTGCTGAATGCGTTCCTGGCATTATTATTCCATCCGCCGCCGCCCGGAACGAGATTTTGGCGCGACCCGCGCGACCGCCTCCTGCGCTCCTCGTTCGCGGTGATTTTTCTAGCGGATTACGCGGGCATGGCACTCGATGCCATGGTTCGCGTGATCTACCGACGAATGACGTCGCATCGACTTCTCTTGGAATGGGAGACGGCGGCAGACGCTCACCGGCGCGCGAGAAGTCGGCAACTGCAATTTATTCTCAGCAGGCTTTGGATCCCCGCCGCCTGCATGCTCCTTTTCGTCGGCGCGGCGTCATGGGGAACGGCGACGATCGTAGCCGCTGCCCCCTTCTTGTTTTTGGGTGCTCTGTTCCCGGTGGCGGTGATGGTGATCAATCGGCCGGCGAGAAGCTGGCGCGGCGGAATACTAACCGCGGATGATCGTCGATTCCTGCGCGCGGTCGCGCGAAGAACGTGGAGATACTTCGATGATTTTGTTGGACCACAGACCTCCTGGTTGCCGCCGGACAATGTCCAGGAGACGCCAACGCGGGAAGTTTTCATGCGCACTTCACCAACGAACATCGGGCTGTCCATGCTGGCGACCGTGGCGGCGAATGATTTCGGGTACATCACCATCGACGACCTGGTAGAGCGCAATCTCCGCACGCTTGAAACCCTGAGTCGGCTCGAGCGTTTCGAAGGCCATCTTTTTAATTGGTACGACCTGAGCACGCTGGAGCCTTTGCGTCCACGCTACGTCTCTGCAGTCGACAGCGGGAATTTGCTTGCCAGCCTCTGGACTTTCGAAACCAGTTGCGATGAGCTTGCTGCGCGTCCGCTTCTGGATGAGTCCGCGTTGCGAGGGATAGCCGACGCGCTGGGTATTCTCCGGCAAATCGCTCCAACCATGAAGGAAGCGGAACGCCCTTTGGCGTTTCTTCGCTTGGAGGGCCTTACCAGGGACCAGCCGGCGAATTTGGAAGAAATCATTATACGAATCAGGGCAGCTCGAGAACTCGCGCAGAATCTTCTGCTCCACTACCGCAGTCAGGAAACCGATCCGCGCACTTATTGGACGCAACAGATTTCGAAGCAGGTCGCAGCGTGGAACGGCGTCATCGATAGATATCTTCGGCCGGTGGAAATTCTGATGTCGCCGCCGGCGCAATTGATGTCGTTAGGCGAAGCGACACACGAATCTCGCAGGGAAGCGCTCGTGGCCACCTTTTCGCTACGCAACATTGCCATCGAGGGCATTTCTGGGTTAGTACCGCTGCTTCCTTTTTATCAGAGACGGGAGGACCAGGAAATATCTCGCGACGTCCACGAGTGGCTGGATCTTCTCGCGACGGAGGTCGACCGTTCGCGCCGGAATGCTTCGGAGCAGCTCGCGCAATTGGACGAATTGATAGCCCAGAGCCGAGAGCTGGAAGAAGGCATGGGGCTTCGATTCCTCTACGATGAGGAACGACGGATCTTTGCCATTGGCTATCAGGTGGCTGAGCGGCGGCTGGACACCTCGTTTTATGATCTTCTCGCAAGCGAAGCGCGTTTAACGAGTTTCCTGGCCATCGCGCGCGGAGAAGTGCCGGTAGAACATTGGTGGGCTTTGAGCCGGCCCTTTGGGTCCGCATACGGGCGGCTGCCGCTTCTGTCCTGGAGCGGGACGATGTTCGAATATTTGATGCCGCTGTTGTTCACTCAGACGCATGAGAATTCGCTGCTCGATCGCGCCTGTTACGACGCCGTGCGCTGCCAGATTGGCTATGGCCGGCAAAACCACGTGCCGTGGGGCATTTCGGAATCGGCCTTCAGTGCGCTCGACCGACACAATGTTTATCAATACCGAGCTTTTGGCGTCCCGGCGCTGGCGTTGAAACGTGGGCAGGAAGACGACCTGGTGATTGCACCATATGCCACTGCGCTCGCTCTCGGCGTCGAACCGGCCGCTGCGATGAAGAACTTGCGGCGGCTCGCGAACCTGGGCGACTCGACACTGCTTGGCGATTACGGCTACTACGAAGCAATCGATTATTCGCGCCGCGCGGAACTCGACGGCGGGGCGGGAATCATCATCCACTGTTACATGGTTCATCACCAGGGAATGTCGCTCCTGGCTTATGGCAACGCTTTACATGACAACGCAATGCGGAGGCGGTTTCATTCCGATCCCCGTATTCGTGCCACCGAGCCGCTCTTGCACGAACACATTCCGGAACAAATTTTGCCGACGACCGGTGAGGGGCATGAAGAACGGCCCGTGCGGCAGACAATAGCGACGGTCGGTGCTGCCGCCGTGGTGCAAACACCAGAGATCGCTTCGCCGCGCATTCATCTCCTCTCCAACGGAACCTGCTCCGTGACCGTGACCAACTCCGGCGGCGGCTACCTGCGCTGGCTGGACCTGGACGTGACGCGCTGGCGCGCCGATGCGACTTGCGACGTGTCGGGGCTGTTCTGCTACATCCGGGATTTGGAAAGTGGAACGACTTGGAGCAACACCCATCAACCGGTGAGATCGCCCGAGCGCCGTTACACCTGGAGTTTCACGCCAGACAAAGCGGAGTTTCGGCGGCGGAGTGGGCCGTGCGAGACGATTACAGAAATTGTCATTTCCGCTGAAGACGACGCGGAAGTCCGACGTGTGACTTTGGTGAATACGTCGCGCAAACCGTGTCGACTGGAGCTGACTAGTTATATCGAACTCGCTCTTGCGCCGCATCGAACGGATCGCGCGCATCCCGCTTTCAACAAGCTGTTCATCGAAACTGAGTGGCTGCCGCGTTTCGAAGCCTTGGTCGCCGGGCGCCGTCTACGCGGTTCCGACGACCGTCCTGTTTGGGCTGCGCACCTTATGGTCCCAGAATCCGTTATCGAGATGCCGGAATTTGAAACCGACCGGGCCAAGTTTCTCGGCCGGGGTCGCACGCCGGAAAATCCGGAAGCGCTCACGCGTCGCCTAACGAACAGTGTCGGCGCCGTGCTCGATCCGATGTTCAGCCTGCGCCGGCGCGTCACGATTCTGCCTAACCAACGATTTCAGTTCGCGCTCGTTACGGTGGTGGCAGATTCCCGCGAAGCGGTTGTTACACTGGCGGGGCGCTATTCTGAGTTTCACACTTGTGCGCGCGCTTTTGAGACCGCGTGGACCCATTCCCAACTTGAGATGCGCCGGTTGCACATTCGGCGTGCCGATGTGCAAGTCTTTCAACAACTGGCCGGCCTGATTATCCTTCCACAAGCCCAACTTCGACCGCCGCCGGGGCGCCTTGTCCGCCGCGCCGAAGGTCAACGATCGCTCTGGAGACAAGGCATTTCGGGCGATCTGCCGATCGTCGTCGTCATGATTGGTCACCTTCGTGACATGGAAGTCGTGCGAGAGATATTGACTGCACATACGTTCTGGCATCTGCGCGGCCTGAAGGTCGATCTCGTCTTGGTGAGCGAGGAAGTGGCGAGTTACGACGAACCATTGACTGAGAATCTGCGCCGGCTCACCGAAGCGCAGGCACACTTGACCGGCGTCGATCAACCCGGCGGTGTATATCTCCGCTCGGCGACAAAAATTTCGAAAGAGGAACTGATCGCACTTCAAGCGGCCGCACGGGTGGTGCTCGTCGCAGCCCGAGGCACATTGGTTCAACAACTTGCTGCGAGCGCTCCCGCGGCTGCGAAACCGCGTCAACTGTTGCCCGAGCGCCAGTTCCGCGAAGAGCCCTCTGCGCCTCTGGCTTTCATGGAACTGAAATACTTCAACGGCCTCGGCGGCTTTACTGAGGACGGGAAGGAATTCGTCATTTATCTGGGACCGGGCCGACAAACACCGCTTCCTTGGATCAACATCATGGCGAATCCGAAGTTCGGCGCATTGATTTCCGAGTCCGGCGCGGAATGTGTCTGGGGCCGCAATAGCCAGAACGATCGTCTCACGCCGTGGTTCAACGATCCGATCTGCGATCCGCCCGGAACTGCCATCTACATCCGTGACGACGAGATTGGCGCCGTGTGGTCTCCAACGGCCAAACCGATTCGAGAGAAGGACGCATATCGTGCGCGGCATGGTCAGGGTTACACAACGTTTGAGCATAACAGCCACGCAATTGAACAACGGCTGCTCACGTTCGTGCCGGTCGATGATGTCGGGGGAAAGCCCGTGCGCTTGCAGCGGCTGCGCTTGCGCAACAATTCGTCGCGCCGACGAAAACTGACTGTCACCGCTTACGCCACTCTCGTTCTCGGACCCGATCCAGAGGAAACCGGTATGCATGTTGTCACGAAATGGGATTTACAGAGCCAAAGCCTGTTTGCCCGCAATTCTTACAACCCTGAATTTTGTGACTGCATCACTTTTGCCACTTCGGCTCCAACGCCTACTTCGTTTACCGCTGATCGCGCGGGGTTCATCGGGCGTAATCGCTCGCTGCGTGATCCTGTGGCGATGGAGCACGAACGATTGACCGGGGACGTTGGCGCCGGCCTTGACCCTTGTGCCGCCGTGCAGGTGATGGTGGAGATTGAACCGGGGCACATCGCAGAAATGACTTTTCTCGTCGGGCAGGCGGACGACGAAGAAAAAGCGCGTGGACTCGTTACGCGTTTTCGCGATCCCGCCAATGTCGAGGCCGCATTCCAAGAAACCCGCCAATGGTGGGACCGACTCCTGAGCACGATCGAAGTGGAAACGCCCGAGCTTTCTACGAACTTTCTAATCAACCGCTGGCTGCTTTATCAGACTCTCAGTTGTCGATTCTGGGGCCGCTCTGCCCTTTATCAATCGAGCGGCGCTTACGGCTTTCGAGACCAGTTGCAGGATGTTATGGCTCTCGTGCACGCTGCGCCAAACTTGGCCCGCGAGCACATCCTGCGCGCGGCTGCCCGACAATTCGTGGAAGGCGATGTCCAACACTGGTGGCATCCGGAGTCTGGCGCGGGCGTCCGTACTCGGATCAGTGACGATCCTCTCTGGCTTCCCTTTGTCACCGCGCATTACGTTCGCACCACCGGCGACGCCGCGATCCTCGATCAGATGGTTCCATTCCTCGATGGCAAACCGTTGGAGGAACAACAGACCGAGAGCCTTTCCATTCCGGTCGCTTCCGCCACGGAAGGTTCTCTGCTCGAACATTGTCGGCGGGCCATCGCGCGCTCCGCCACAGCCGGTCCTCACGGCTTGCCTTTGATCGGAACCGGTGATTGGAACGACGGTCTTAATCGCGTCGGACTGGGCGGCAAAGGCGAAAGCGTCTGGCTCGCCTGGTTTGAGATTTGTGTGCTTAAAGACTTCGCTGAGTTGCTCACTCTACGCGAACTGGGTGACGAAGCGCGTGCCTGTCACCTGCGCGCCGCGCAGTTGGCTAAAACAGTTGATGCAGAGGCATGGGACGGAGCATGGTATCGTCGCGCATACTTCGACGATGGCACGCCTCTCGGCTCGAGGGAAAACACCGAGGCGCGCATCGATTCACTCCCGCAGACCTGGTCCGCGATTTCCGGCGCAGGCGACTCCGACCGCATTGAGGTCGCGCTGCGATCGCTGGAGGAAAATCTCGTGCGTGAAGCCGACGATTTAATTTTGCTCTTTACTCCGCCTTTCGACAAAACCTCCGCCGACGTTGGCTATATCAAGGGTTATCCTCCCGGCGTCCGGGAAAACGGTGGCCAATACACGCATGCCGCGACTTGGGTACCAATGGCTTTTGCCCGCCAAGGCGATGGCGATAAAGCCGTCCGACTCTTACGAATGCTGAATCCTGTCGAGCACGCCCGGAACGAGAAGGATTGCGAGCGCTACAAGGTCGAGCCTTATGTCATTCCGGGCGATGTCTACTCGTTAGCAGGCAATGTCGGGCGCGGTGGCTGGACTTGGTACACGGGCGCGGCAGCTTGGACTTATCGCGTCTGGCTTGAAGAAATTCTGGGATTTCAACGCCGCGGCGATACCCTCACGATTAACCCGGTCATACCGAAAGATTGGCCTGGTTTTCATCTGCGATACCGTTTCCAAAACACCACTTATCACATCACGGTCGAGAATCCTAACCACTGTTCCCGCGGTGTTATAGTGATGGAATTGGACGCAGTCTTAGTAGCCGACAAAACTGTGAAGTTGTGTGATGATGGCCTGCCTCACGAGGTGCGTGTTGTCCTGGGAAACGAACCGCCGGTGTGAGGATTATCTTTCGCGCGGAGATCCCAGGCGCTTAAGGCACCCTTCGCTGTGTTCCAAATTCACGATTCGTTCGCTAGAGCGGACGCGCGCAGACCGCCGGCGCGCAGGATCGCGCTCCAAGCCGTGCTGGAATCACATTTCCTCAATTTCAGCTCGAAGCTGGTCTTTTGTTCTGCCCACTCTCTTCTGGAGGCGACCCAGAAGCTCGTCCTCCTTGCCGTCGGCAAACGCCAGATCGTCGTCAGTCAGTTGACCGTATTTCTGCTTTAACTTCCCTTTTATTTCGTTCCAGGTCCCCTTCATTTGTAGCTTCATAACAGAGACGATTCGTGTATCAGACGCCCATCGGTCTTTACGTTTTTCAAATAGGTGCCGCTGAAACCAAATAAAAACGCGCCTTTGCTGCCCGCCCTTTGACGGAACAGAAAGGCGCGTTGGAGACGAACGAGACTAAATCAATCTTCGTCCAGGATCACGCGATCCACCATCATAGCGTCGCCAGTCCCGGTGTAATGGACTCGGACGGGAACACCCACTTTAACCCTTGTTCTCACGACGTCTTCATCCAGCACCTTGCCGCTGCGATTTACATAAGTAACAGATTTGCCGAAGCGATAATGCCGAGGACCGCTGGTTTCCTTAAGCACAATCGCGCTGCCCGGAGTGTACTCGGTGATCGTCCCGGTGGCGTCTGTCGTCGTCGTTGTGGTGGTAGTCTCTGAAACTTGGCCCCACGCAAATGGCGCTACAAACGCCAAAGCAATACTCAATACTATTTTTTTCATGTTTTTCTCCCTTGGTTGTTGCGTTGCAGCGGTAATAACGTCCCCGGTCCCCTCTAAATTGGGGAGGTCCAGGAACCCGCCGTCACACCTGATTCGGATTCAGCTTTCGCCGCGGACGTTCGTTCAGTGTGTTTGTGCGGCTTGAATCCAGCCTTTGTCCAGCGCACTCTTCGTCCTGAACGCGTGATATGAACCTGTGGATCGGCACCTCTGGATTCCAGTACACGGAGTGGAAGGGGAACTTTTATCCTGAGGATTTGCCCACGGCGAAGATGCTCTCGTTCTACGGCGAGCGATTCGCCACGACCGAGATCAACTACACGTTTCACCGCATTCCTGCGCAGAAGACGATCGAAAACTGGAAAGCGCAAACGCCACAGAAATTTCGCTTCGCTTTGAAAGCGCCGCAGAAAATCACGCATTGGTCGAAGCTGCGCGATTGTTCCGATACTCTGGAATACTTCTGCAAGGTCGTCACAGATCTCGGCGAACGGCTCGGGCCGATTTTGTTTCAATTGCCTCCGACGTTCAAAAAAGATGCAGACGTGTTGAGCTCATTCTTACGCGAGCTTCCCTCGATGCGCGCTGCGTTCGAATTCCGTCACGAATCGTGGTTCGACGACGAAACCTTCGATCTGCTGAAGTCACGTAATATCGCGCTCTGCATTGCCGATACGGACACAATTGCGACTCCGAAGAAGATTACCTCCGATTACGGCTACCTTCGTCTTCGCCGCGAAGATTACACCGAAGAAGATGTGAAACGCTGGTCCGACTTCGTGCGCGAACAGAACACAAACTGGACAGACGCCTTCGTCTATTTCAAACACGAAGAGAGCGGCATCGGGCCGAAGCTTTGCAGGCAGATGATCGAATTGCTCGGTAAATCGTGAACGCCTAACGACCGATTAGAATAAAGATTCCTGCCAGCAGCGCCAGCACACCAGTGATGATGCCGATACCGAGACCGGTGAGCGTGAGGATACCCACGGCGATCAGATAAATCGCGAGAAGAAGCATGCCGATGTTTTTGGTAATCATGGGGTGAGTATGAACAAGCGCGCCGATGGTTGACAACCCTGAAGGCCTTGCGCGTCGCGTCTTTGGTGTGAATCGCAGGATCTGCTATCTGCCGGCGGCGACACGAACCACCACCGCAGAAATGTCTTTCACATCGACGAACGCGTCGAAATATTCAGCGCCGGTAAGATTGGAAAGATGAACGATATTGTCCGTTACTTGCGCGATCTTGCCGCCCATTTTCTCTCCGGATCTCAAGTGCAGCTCGACGTTTTTGCCGGCACTCCCCTGAAGAAGGCTGACGACCGTCGCATTAGGTTGCAGGCTGGCCTTATCCTGCGCGAACGAGCTGGCACAGATTACGGCGCTAATGATTATTGCAGAAATAAGTGAGTAACGTTTCATAATCAGGCGTTCTGCGTGATTTCTGGTCGGTTGACCAGCAAATAACCCATGGGTCAAGAAGAGGCGATCTCGAGTCCGCTGTGCCAATCATGCGAGAGTTGTGCCTTCCTACGAGACAGCGCGCGCGACCAAGAAACTGCCGGTCGTTTGATTTTTCATTGGGAAGGCGCAGCGGCTGCCCTACAATTCCGCATGAGTTCGATCGCCGAAAATCTCGATCGCGTTCGCGAGCAAATTGCAAACGCGGCGTCGAATTCGGGCCGATCGGTTGATGACGTTAAGCTGGTCGCCATCACCAAGACGCATCCGGCTGAGAAAGTGCGCGAGGCGGTTGAAGCCGGGCAAACTCTTTTTGGTGAAAGTCGTGTTCAGGAAGCGCGAGCGAAAATTCCCGAGCTGCCCTCGAATTTGCGCTGGCATTTCGTAGGACATCTTCAGAAGAACAAAATCCGGCACGCACTGCCGCTGTTTGAAATGATTCACAGCGTCGATTCGCTCGGTCTCGCGCAAGACATAAACCGCATCGCAGAAGAGCAGGGGGTGCATCCGCGAGTCTTGCTCGAAGTGAACGTAGCAGCCGAGGGGAGCAAGTTCGGATTTTCGCCTGACAAACTCCGCGACCAAATGGAACAGCTTCTCGCGCTGCCGCGATTATCGATCTTGGGCCTGATGATAATTCCACCGCTCGCTAAAGAAGCCGAAGCGTCCCGGAAATATTTTGTTCAATCGCGCGAGATGCGTGATCGACTGCAAACAGAATTCCATGTCGATCTGGCCCAGCTCTCAATGGGGATGACGGAAGATTTCGTAGTCGCAGTTGAGGAAGGCGCAACACTGGTTCGCGTTGGCACGGCGATTTTTGGAGAGCGGTCGAAGAAACAGAGAGCCACAAATGAAAACGGATTTTCACGAATTGCAGAAGCCTGAAATCAATCGTCTTCGGTTCTGTGTTGCATCCGTGTGAATCCGTGGCCAAACAAAGGATCGAAGGCTGACATGCGACTTGAGCCCACGAACATCCAACAAATCGGAGACGAACTGGCCATTGCCTGGAACGACGGCGCCGAATCATTTGTGAAACTCGAACTGCTGCGGCGCGCGTGCCCGTGCGCGGCTTGCGGCGGCGAGCCGGATGTACTCGGTCAGGTTGTGCGTCCGGATGTGAGCCACACCGACAAGAGCTTCGAGCTCGTTGGATTCGAACTGGTGGGTGGTTATGCAATCCAGCCCCGCTGGGCCGACGGACACAGCACCGGGATTTATAGCTTTACTTATCTCTGCCGTTTGGCGCAGCATTCTGACTGAACCTCAAAGGACAAACCGTATTTCGTCTATGAGCCGGATGCTAAAACTCGCAATCGTTGTCGTCTGCTTCTCACTATGCGGAGCGGGCACGTTTATTGTGCCTACGCCGCGAGACGAACAATTGCAGCAGAAACCAAACGTGATGCCGGTCAAGAACCCGCAGCTCATCCAACGGAACTGGATTCGGGTTTAAGCAGGTGTAGGGGCGGCCGTGTCGGCCGCAAAAGATTTATGCGCGATCGATCACCACAAGTTCGCCTTGGTCCGGCCTTTCATCGGCGCCTACAACCAGTCCGGCCCGCACGGGATTCTCGCGCACGTATTCCCATTTTTGGCTGTAACTCTCGTCGTTACGCAACACATGATCGAAAAATCCCGGGTGCCAAAGCGGACGTTTCTTGGTCGCTCCGAGCGCCAGTGCGATTGCTCGCTTCAATCCATTCACCCATTGTGTCAGCTTAAAGTCATCCCCGCCTCGAACGAAAAAGTGCATGTGATCAGGCATGATCAGATATCTTCCGACGGCCACGCCAAATTCATCACGAGCTCGGCGGATGTAGGCTTCGAACGCTTGATGGGCTGCTTGTAAATCTCCGATCTTCTTCCGATGAATTGTGCAAATAGTGATGAAGAACAGAGGCGGAGCGTAAGTCTGGAAAATTTGTTCAAGTCTTGGCGGGCGGCCTTTGATCATTGAATGGACTTGTTGCGGCCGACACGGCCGCCGCTACACCGGAATCGTCACTCGCAACAGGCTTGTATCGGGCGCGAGTGGCTTCAGCTGACGGGCCTCTAAATGCGCCGGGATAAGAAAAATGTCTCCTGACGAAAGCTTGGCTTTCGCGCAACTGAGATTTCCAGTGAGACAACATACGATCGCGAACTGACCGAGCGGGGCTGCTTCGCGAGCTTCAGTAAGATTCCATTTTTGAATTTCGAATAAGCGATCGTTGATCAGCAAATCGCCTTCCGATTGGATCAGCTGCGGCTGGACGTCTTCGAAATCGATGCATTGAATCGCCTCCTCAACGTGCAAATCCCGCTTCGTGCCGGTCGCCGGATCGGTGCGGTTCCAATCGAACGCCCGGTAAGTCGTATCGCTATTCTGTTGGATTTCGATCAGCAGACTGCCCGCGCCTATCGCATGCACACGGCCGGCCGGAAGGAAAACGAAAGCGCCTGCTTGAACGGCAATTCTATGGACGTAATCGATCACGGTTCCATCGCGCAGTCTCTCTCTAAACCTGTCGCGCGTGATGGGTTCACGAAATCCAAGGAAAAGCTCGGCGTCCGGATCGGCGGCGGCGACGTACCAAAACTCGCTCTTCGGCTCGCCTCCCAGTCTGCGGGCAACATTTTCGGGCGGATGCACCTGTAGCGACAGCTTCTCCTGCGCGTCGAGAATTTTGATGAGCAACGGAAACCGTGGAGTGTTGGGAACGTCCCCAAAGATTTCCTCTCGGTGTTGCGTCCACAATTCGTGCAAAGTTTTTCCGCGCAGCGTCCCGCCCGCCACGACGCTCTGCGCTTCGGAACGATCGGCAATTTCCCACGATTCACCGATACGCTTCTTCGGCGGAAGCTTTTTGTGAAATTCGGATTCCAAGCGCCTCCCGCCCCACATTCGCTCGATGAAAATCGGTTCGAAGGCGAGGGGAGCAGTGACTTCGTTCCGCGACATGGTCGCGGCGAATGTCCAATTTCCATCGTCCAACGTCCAATTCTCAATTCAGAGCTGCATGCCGAATCTCTTTCTGAGATTGGACGTTCAGTGTTCGATGATGGATGTTCGGCGTTTCCGTGCTGATCTCTGGATGAAATCCTTTTTAAAATACTGGTTGCCGGTGTTGGGTTGGCTTGTGGTGACTTTTATCGGTTCGACGAATGTGTTGTCGGTCGAGCAGACGTCGCCATTCATTGTTTCGTTTTTGCTTTGGTTGAAACCGGGGATGACGCCGCAGACCATCTGGGTGATCGTCGTGTTCATGCGCCACTGCGCGCACGTGGGCGAATACGCGGTTCTGGCTCTTCTGATGTGGCGCGCGCTTCGTTGCGGCGTAAATGCGTCGATGCGGATGCCGGCTCTGTGTGGTGTAGTCTTGCTGGGGTGCGCCCTGTTCGCCGCGAGCGACGAATTTCACCAAAGGTTTGTTAAATCGCGTACTCCGTCAGTTCGCGACGTGTTTCTGGATATTGCAGGAGCCGGTGTCGGACTTCTGATTGCCGCGAGTTTTGCGAATAGGCGGCCTAAAACCAGCCGAATCAGCACTCAGAGCCAATTCGTTGATGCGCGATCATGAGCTCGGGACGCGAGTGCTTCCGCGATCTTGAGAATCAGCCGCGATCATCACCCGTTACTGCCGCACTGCAATTCAGGAAAGAAGCGTATATCCGTTCGCAATTTGAGTGCGCTAAGTTAAGGCGCTTCTGAACGTGCGCGTGCGAGTGCGAGTGTCTGCCGTTGTCGTCTGTCTTGTCCTTTACGTGGGAACGCTGTCCAGCGTTTGGGGAGGCCTGCAACAAAGTGCATCCGACAGGAATTCAGAGCGAGTTTCAGGTCCGGCCGTTATCACAGCAAAGCCGGAGCGCGTAACGCTCAGCGATGGAAGTGGCAGCACCGAGATTGATTGGGATACCGGAAACGGATCGATGGGTTTTGTCTTTGTGACTGAAGATGGTGGAAAACCGGTTCTTTTTGCAAACGGTTCGCGAGGTAAAGAGGTCGCTCCATGGATCGGACAACGCAGCTACGTCTTCGAACTCTTTGGCGACGATCAGCGGCAGACACCGCTCGCCAAAGTAACTGTTTCCGGATCTGCCGAGAGCACATCGTCGCAGCAGACGATGTCGTGGCAAGTTGTCGGGCGCTGGGCGCTAATCATTGGATTGGCAGCCGTTTTGTACTTTGCAGTCTATCTCAGTTCGACTGGACCAGTACGAACGACGTTTCCAACCGAGCCGACTAGCGCGCCTCGGCCGCTCCACGTTGGAAGAAACCTTTTCCTCGGGATCGCAGCGTTCATTTGCGTCGACGGAGCTATCTTTCATAGCGGATTGTACGTCTCGATCCTGGCTCCAAGTTCGTACGCCGGACGTGTCGCGAAAATTACGCAAGCCGAAAAGGAGCGTGCCACATCAGGTCTGAAAGAGGTGCTAGTTCTTGGCGATTCACGCATAGCCGAGGGATTCTCCGCTACACTGGCGAATGAGCTGGGTTCTCCAGCCGGGCTCAAATTTGTTAGTTTCGCCGAACCCGCCGCATCTGCTAACACATGGTATTACATGGTTCGGGAAGTTGATCCGACCACGCGCCGCTACGCGGCAATCGTCATTCCTTACGGCGTCGGTTATGAACCAAACAGCGCAGATCCCCTCCGCATTTCTATGACAGCTCCGCTGCTGCGATACGGAGACTGCTTCCATTTTGCTTCTGGTTTTCAACGATGGTCTGGCCGGTTCAGGGCGTTTTTCGCGTGCATAATGCGAGGCTCTGCGTACCAGGATGATGTTGCCGATCTTCTTGCGCATCCCGTGGCGCGAATGAGAAGCATTCGACAGGCCGACAGAATGCACTCTGAACGGGAGTACAAGGGACGGGATTACGATCTTGTGGGGACATCCTACGATGCAGAGACAGGACAGGTAACGTTCGCGCCAAAATTAACAGAAGCTCAAAGGTTGGCTGTCCGGAAGAGCATGATTCAACCATCGCAGTCGGACACGGAGTACTCCCTGAAACTACAACGCGATTGGATCCCTCGAATAATGGATCGTTATTTGCATAGTCCCACTGCAATCGTCCTTACGCCTATCCCTCGCGGTCCATTTCTAGAGCTTGCTGGATTTTCAAGGGGACATGAATCCATTCTTCCAAGCTCTGTCATTCAGAGGACCAGTTTTTCGCTCCCAGGACACACGTTCGATTTTCTAGAACAACCGGAATACTACTTTGACGCTTTCCACCTTAACGCGAAAGGTCGTCAGAAATTCACGGACACGCTTGTATCGGAGCTACTGGGGCGCCTTCGATCGGCTGATTGGAAAGTACAGGGTAACTCTGGGGCGGAACTGGCTGTGAATCGACTGCGCGCAGCGAATGATGCCAACTAGGTTGCTAACCTAACGACTGCTGCATGTTATTCAACAGTTTCCAGTATTGGATTTTCTTTTTCATCGTGGCCGCGTTGTTCTACAGCGTGCCGTTCCGCTTCGGGAAAATCCTGCTGCTACTGGCGAGCTATGTCTTCTACATGTGGTGGGACCCGAGATTCATCGTGCTCATTCTGACTTCGACGGTAGTGGATTACTACTTGGGAATCTTTCTGGAGACTGCAACCGGCCGCCGTAAGAAGCTTCTGCTTGTCGTTAGTCTCGTCGTTAACCTGGGGATACTTGGGTTCTTCAAGTATTACGATTTCTTCGCCGGCTCGCTAGCTGCATTGCTTCGGGTTCCTCAGTCGTCGGTGGTGTTGCAAATCGTGCTTCCAGTTGGCGTCAGCTTCTACACCTTCGCCAGCCTCTCCTACACGTTCGACGTTTATTGGGGAAAAATGAAAGCGGTGAGAAAACCGATCGATTACGCGCTGTTCATTGCATTTTTTCCTCATCTAATTGCCGGTCCGATCATTCGTGCGCGGCAATTCATCTCGCAGATCTCGTCATGGCGGACTCCGTCAGCAATCGTGATCCAGAGTGGAATCATCCTCGTCGTGGCAGGTCTGATCAAGAAGATGGTGTTTGCGGATCGCTTCGCGGCAGTCGCCGACCCCTACTTCAACGATCCGATGGCGCATCCGGGTTGGCTCGCTGCGTGGTCGGGCTGTCTCGCCTTTTTTATGCAGGTGTTTTTCGATTTTTCTGGTTACACCGACATCGCTCGTGGTTGCGCCAAGCTGCTGGGGTTTGAGTTTCCGCTTAATTTCGCGCGGCCATTCCTGGCCAGGAACCCGCCGGACCTCTGGCAAAGGTGGCATATAACGCTTTCCACCTGGGTGCGTGACTATGTGTTCATGCCATTCAGCCGGGGGAGAAAAGGGCGTCTTATGTTATATCGCAACATCTTGGTTGTGATGGTGCTCGTCGGTCTGTGGCATGGAGCGAACTGGACGTTTGTAGCCTGGGGCACTTACCATGGTCTTCTGCTAATCGGGTACCGTCTTTTCGACCGGGCCACAACAGGAACAACGATCGGCAAAGTTATGAAGAAGCGCTGGTTCGCGCCGTTTAGCGTCGGAGCAATGTTTGCAGCCTTCGTGTTAAGCGCGGCCTTCTTTCGTCCGAAAACTCTTCAGACCAGCGCATATGTGTTAGGTGCGCTGTTTGGTTCTCACCATATAACGGGTGAGTTCCTGCTCACGACCGGCACGATCGTGCTCATTTTTATTTCTCTGTTTCTGGCTGTCGCGCAGGAACGCAGCCAGTTTATTGATCGTCTGGCTTTGCAACCCGCGCGTGTTCAGATCCCAGCGTACGTTTGCGCATTTCTGGCGCTCGAACTCTTTCCCGCAACCGGTCCTGTGCCGTTCGTTTATTTTCAGTTTTGAGCAGCGCCTTTAGTGCGCGGCAACTGCAAACGGTCGGATTGCAAATGCGAGTCGAAAAAACCGCAACGCGCTAAATCGAAAATCGAAATTCGAAAATGCAGTGGGCCTGACTGGGCTCGAACCAGTGACCCTGCGCTTATCAAGCGCATGCTCTAACCAACTGAGCTACAGGCCCGTGTCGCGGCTGCGCCGCGAGATTCCGAATTTCGATTTGCGATTTTGTTTCGTGGCGCGCTTCGCGCGCAATTACTTAAATCGGCAATCGCAAATCGCAAATCGAAAATCAATGGAGGCAAGGGGATTCGAACCCCTGACTTCCAGCTTGCAAAGCTGGCGCTCTACCAACTGAGCTATGCCCCCGAAAAGAACTGCGGAATGTAGTTTGCCGATCACAGATTGCAATCGGCACGGGTCACCAAATCCGAGCGCGTTGCTCAGGTGCGACGAACATTCTGTCGGTGGACTGGACTTTAAAGGCGTCGTACCAGACGTCCGTGTTTCGAGCGGGACCAATCACGCGAAATTGACGTGGGGAATGTGGGTCGCTTACGACCTGCTTTTTGACGTAATCGTCGGTGACTTTTCCGCGCCAGGCCTGTGCCCATCCGAGAAGGACGCGCTGATCGCCCGTATAACCATCGAGCACCGGCGCCGGTTGTCCTTTGAGTGACGCGCGATAGGCGTCGAGCGCGAGAGTGAGGCCGCCTAGGTCCGCGATGTTTTCACCCATGGTCAATTCTCCGTTTACATGGACGCCGGGAATCGGTTCGTATTTTGAGTATTGGGCGCCGAGCACTTTCGCTCGCGCTTGGAATGTGTCCGCGTCTTTCTTGGTCCACCAATCGCGCAACGCACCAGATGCGTCGATCTTGCGACCCTGATCGTCGAACCCGTGGGTGAGCTCGTGTCCGATGACGCCACCCGCTGCGCCGTAGTTAATTGCGGGATCAGCATCCGCGTCAAAAATCGGCGCCTGTAGAATTCCCGCCGGGAAAACAATATCCCGCAGACTTCCGTTATAGGCGTCGTTCGTTTGCGGCGTCATGCTCCAATCAGTTCGATCAACCGGTTTGGAAAATCGATCTGTGTAAAAATCCCAATCGAGCTGCGCGCAGCGTTTGACATTGCCGGTTAAATCGTCACTGCGAACAACCAGCTTCGAGTAATCACGCGGATGATCTGGATAGCCAACCTTGATTGTGTAGGTGTCGAGTTTTTTAAACGCTTCCTTTTTCGTTTCCGGGCTCATCCAATCGAGCTTTTCGATCCGTGCGCGATACGCGGTTTTCAAATTGGTGACAAGATCTTGGATTTTCTGTCTTGCCTCTGCCGGAAAATATTTTGCGCTGTAAAGCTGACCGACTCCGAAGCCCATCGTTCCGAATGTTCCGAAACGATCTCCAACAAGAAAATCGCCGCCACTGACCGCTGTGATCCCGCGTTTCCAACGCGCCTGCTGTTCTTTCTGACCGGAAAGTGTTTTGGCGTGTAGGTGAAAGTAAGCGTCGGTGAACGGCTTGGAGAGATACGGCGCGGCGTTATCCGCGAGGTGAAATGCCTGCCAGGCGCGAATCGTGTCGATCGATGTTTTTGAATACGCGTCGACAATCTTGGGGAATGCGCTCTTCTCGGCGACGATGACGCGCGTCAGATTCGGCATCTTTGCTTCAGCAAGAAATCTGTCCCAGGCAAACCCGGGGACAAACTTCTTCAGATCCTGAACCGACATCGGATTGTAAATCGCGTTGAAGTCGCGCTGTTGCGCTTTGGTCCAGCTAGCGTCCGCAATTTTGGTTTCGAAATCGACGATGCTCCTGGCGTTTTTGTCAGCGTCAGGCCAATTCAACAGTTTCAAAACTGTTGCGACATAATTTTGGTAAGCGGTCTTCTGGGCCGCGAATTCCGGCTTCAGATAGTAATCGCGATCGGGCAGACCGATTCCAGCCTGGGTCAGATACAACGCGTATTTGTGCGGGTCCTTTAAATCGGCGTCGATCATGGCATTAAAGAGGGAAAATTCGAAATCAGTTGTTGTCTGGCCCATCAGCGCGGCGAAATCGTCGCCAGTCTTGGCGTTCTTGAGAGTGTTCAGTTCAGACTCGATCGCTTTCGCGCCAAGTTGCTCAACCCGCGCTTCGTCCATGAACGAGCGGTAAAAAGTGCCGACCTTTTCCTCGAGCGTGGATGGATTTTCATTCGGCTTCGCGCCGAGCGATTCCATCATCTCGTGCAGCCGTTGTTCGGTCAGATCGGTCATTGCGAGCCGGAGCGAGTACGCCGGTTTATCTGGAGGAATCTGCGTTTTGTCGATCCAGGTTCCGTTAGCGTAACGGAAGAAATCGTCGCCCGGTCTCGTCGCCGTATCTATTCCAGCCAGATCAAACCCCCAAGCGCCATATTTCAATCTCGTCGGAGATGAATCTTCAGCGTGGGCGAGCGGCGCAGAACAGCAGAGAGCGGCGAGCAGAAGAACGCGGAGCGGTGGACTCATAAATGAATCATTGATGGAGCGAGACAGTAAACGAACAAAAGCAGGTTGAGAAGTTGAGAGACAGGGCTGGTTCACCGAACCTGATACCGGAAATTTGCGCCAAAAATCCTACTAATTCGGGCAAAAGAAAAATGCCGGATGTCGACGCTCCTAATCGCCACCCGGCACTTGCCCGTCTCTCCTATCGCAAAAATTAATGAGGTGTAGCGAGAAATGCTCGTCTCACGCCTGTAGAATCGAGAGAGCGTCCGGAGATCTCGCCAGCTTCGTTGATATCTCTGGCTTGTTCAAGTTCTGCAGTGTAGCCAGGTTGTTTGAAGTCGTTGAGATCTCGCATAATGCCGTTTTCCCAGATAAACGCGCGGCAATTTCCGTCCGCGTCGCAGGAAAGCCCGACCACCTGGCGCCGCTCGTTGATTCCATAGGCTTCGCTGTGAACATCGCCCGAAAGGAAACCTAGAGGCTGCATTCCGCTTTCCGCGGTCCATATGAATGCTTGGAGAAAGTTGCCATCGGGGTCGTTGGGCGCGCCAGCAAAGCCAACGACGTCGCCGCGCTGATTAATATTCGTCGGCGTGTTCCAGTACGGAGCGCCGAGATCGCCAAGATCGATAATGTTCCCTTTCTTATCCCACGACACGGCGTGCCGCGCGGTGTTTCGGCCGACGGCCTGGTCGCAAGTTCCGGATATGCCGACGATCTGGCCTTGCTCGTTAATCCCGGTGGCGGCGCCGGAAGTGTCGCCCGCGACTAACGGCAGCGCAGCAATGTCGTTAGGTTGTTTTCCGTAAACGACCGGCAGAAACTGCAACTGTTGCGGCGGGACGCAGGTTGAATCGTGAACATTGGTCTCCGCCCAACCGACGATTTGGCCGCGGCTGTTTGCGCCCGTGGCAAAACCATTGTTACCGCCGAGAGTTGGTAAGGCGCGCATAGTTCCGTTTTCCCAGGCGAACCCGAGATTGATGAAGCCTGTGCCCGTGGCGCCGGGATAAAACGCGGCGCTGCTCCAAGCTTCCCCCAATGGGTCGGGCATTGATGTCTGCGAAATGCCGGCGACCACACCGGAATTACTCTTGACCGACCAGGTGATATTGCTGTTCGGACCACCAAGCGTACCGAGATCGGTTAACGCGCCGTCGCGCCAAAGCGCAGCGTGCCGAGTCTGATCTCCCGCTAGACTGGAGTAACCAGCGAGCCAGCCGCGATTGTTTATGCTATCAGCGCGGCTGTTCGTGCCACCTAACGAGGGCAGATTGGTGATTGTGTATTGCTGCTGCTGTTGCGATGCGGCAAACAATCCGCAGCCGACTGCGATCAAAAGGATCGACAGTGGAATTCTTACAATTCTGAGATGAGTCGAAGTATAGTTTGAATTTTTCATGACGACACTTTAGGAACTGATCAGGTGTCACGACCATAGCCACTTCGCAGATTTGGTACGGGCCATTTCAGTTTATAAGTCCGGCTGACGAACGGGCAGATCCAAGCAGGGGAACGATTGACGTACGACTCGTCAAAGACCGCTTCGTGGCCTGCCCAAATTACTCAATTCAATTTTGAATTAAGCGCCGTGGCGAACTTGCTAAGGCCCTCGCGGATTTGCGCGCGCGACCACGCCGCGAACCCAAATGTGAGCGCGGGCTTCGGCTCTACTTTCATAAAGCACGACGACAACGGCGACGGCCGGATACCGGTGTCAGCGCATACACGCGTGATTACTGGCATCTGTTCTTTCTGTCGCACCCACGCGACGAAGTGTAATCCAGCTTCGGGGATTTCGAGGATGAAGTACTTGCCTAACAATTTGTTGAATTGTTCGATAAAAAAGTCCCTTCGGTCCGAATATAATTTTCGCATCCGTTTGATATGAGTAAGGAAAAACCCCTCCGTTAAGAATCGGGCCAGTGTCGCCTGATCGATTGCAGGCGAATGTTGGTCCATCACCGCCCGAATCTTAATCATCGGTTCGACCAGTTGGTGTGGCGCGACGACATAGCCCAGCCGCAATGATGGGTACAAGATCTTGCTCATCGTGCCCGAGTAGATAACACGGCCCACATTATCCAAGCCTTGTAGACATGGGAGTGGGGGACCGGTATAACGAAACTCCGAGTTGTGATCGTCCTCGAAAATGTAGGCGTCGCAAGCGCGCGCAAAATCGATCAGCGCGATTCTCCGCGAGAGACTCATCGTCATGCCGAGCGGGAATTGATGAGAAGGAGTTACGTAAATTATTTTAGGCGAGCGTTGTTTCGACGGTCGCGCGATTGTAATTCCTTCTCCGTCAACAGGTCTTGGCACGACAACCGCCCCGGCAAAGCCGAACGTTCGGCGAGCTTGATAAAATCCCGGGTCCTCAATCCACGCGGCCTCGCCGCGATTTACAAGGGCCATCGCGCTGATCATCATTGCCTGCTGCGTTCCAGCGGTGATGATGATTTGATCCGGATGGCAACGCGCGCCTCTGTAATCGCACAAATATGTTGCCAACGCCCTGCGCAGCTCGGGATCGCCACGGCTTGACGCATACTGGAGCAGGTGCGCCCCTTTTTGCGCGAGAACTTGTGCTCTGAGTCGTTCCCAAACGTCGATGGGAAATTCATCCAACGCAGCGACAGCTGGAACAAAGGAAACGCCGGGCGGCCCGGCGATTCCGAAATCGAACTGCTTACCGACCCTGTGATCGGGAATATCTTTTACCCGATTAGAAAGCCGCGATGGACGTTCTGTGGGTGGTGGTGCTTTTGTCGTTCGCGCACTCAGGAAGGTTTCAGGCAACGCTTCCGAGATGAAGGTGCCCGATCCAATTTTAGATTGAAGATATCCTTCCGCATGAAGCCTCGAGAGCGCGAGGTTTATTGTGAAGCGCGACACTCTAAAATCGATGGCCAGCGCGCGAGAGGAAGGGAGTCGCGACGAGTTTTTGCTGAAACTTCCTGACGCAAGCTCATCGCGAATCTGCCGGTAAAGCTGTTGATGCAGTGGTTCGGCCGCTGCGCGATCCAGCCGAACCATTTCAAAAGCCACTATCGAATGGCGACGCCGTTTTCCATGAAGATTTGGCGTTGGATGTTCGGCGTTCCGCGTTCGGCGTTTTCTTCCGATCATGAGTAAGAGCATGAGCACGAGCACGAGTGAGAGCAACTATCCATCGAAAGTGGTCTGGCCATTTCGCTGCAAGTGGACTGTTGACACCTTACCGCACGGTCAGAAGCTTTCGTTCAAATGCAGACTAAAACTCCGTGTACCGATTACATTGAAACAAAAGGCCTGATCTATTTTGCTCGAATGCTGGACAAGATCCGGCTAAAGGCTGCCGGCGAATTGCCGCCGGAATATTTTACGGGTGTCGAGGATCCGACCCACTTCGACGCGCGTTGCGCGAGATTTCTCGGAGTGAATTACGATGAGCTTGCGAAACGAACGCTTCAAGGCGGATCGGATGAGGAAATCCTCGAATGGTGCTTCGCGCGTGGCCGGCGGCCCAACGATGAGGAAATTTCTGTTTGGAATGCATTTCTAAGAAAGCGCGGCTGGCGAGATGAGGCGAGCGAAGAGCTCGCTGAGTCCAAGAAGGATGCGGGTTTCGGCGATCGCGATGACATTCAAACGTGGATGGACCTGCATGATGCGGAGGAAGGAAGAGCGCCAGCTGTCACCTAAGGCCGAGACGCATCATTCGCAGAGTTGGTAACATCGGAAGCTATCGCCATCTGCTTCAAGCATGAAATTGCGGTCGATTTACTGGCTGGGCATCCTGCAATTCACATTGACCTGTGCAATGGCAGGTGAATCGCCTGCTCCCGCGCGCGATGGATCTCACGACTTCGACTTCCTCATCGGCAACTGGAAGGCTCATGTGCGCCGGCTTCCTGATCGTCTTGTTGGTTCCAACACTTGGATCGAGTATAACGGCATCTCAAATCATAAGAAGGTTCTCGATAGCAATGCGAACTTTGAGGAGTTCGATGTCGATAGTCCAGAGAAGCATCTGCACATCAAAGCGCAGACGCTGAGGTTGTACAACCCTGAAACGCGTCAATGGAGCATCTATTTGCTCGATGTGGACAAAGGCGTTTTGAGCGTACCGCCGGTCGTTGGCGAATTTAATGGCAACCGCGGGGAGTTTTACGACCAGGAGCAATATAAAGGCCGCGCGATTCTGGTGCGCTACGTCTGGTTAAATATTTCGCCGAAATCGGCGCGCATGGAACAGTCCTTCTCGGCTGATGGCGGGAAGACATGGGAGACAAACTGGATCTGCGAATTGAGCCGATAAGCAGAGTAAACGTGTCCAATTACAATATGAAGACCGCGACGTTGTTTGCTTTCGCAGCTGTTTTGGCCTGCCAATTCTCCCTTGCTCAAACGCCGGCTCAACAAGAAGTGCTGCAATTCGAGCGCGACGCGTGCAAAGCATTTCTTGAGGCAGACGTCGTCGCACTGGAGCGCGTGTTGGCGCCTGATTTCACGCTTACCCTTTCAAATGGCGACGTGGAAACGCGCGCAGATGAGATAAACGAATTGCGTAGCGGGAAAGTGCATTACGACGTGTTCGAAAACTACGACATGTTAGCGCGGCTTTACGGCAATGACACGGCAGTTGTTCTCGGAAAAACGCGCGTGAAAGGAACAGCGGACGGCAAACAGTTCGATCGAATCGTGCAGTTCACCGACACTCTGATCAAACGCAATTCCCGTTGGCAGCTTGCCGCCGGACATGTTTCACAGATTGAGAAATAGCTAGTAAACGATGCTCGAGTCGAAGGCGCCTTTCTGTTTCCTGAGTTCCTGCTTTCCTGATTCGATTTTCTGTACAAACAAAATGCCGGATGTCGATTCTTGCGATTCGTCATCCGGCATTGCAGTCGATGTGCAGCAAAGACTGAATTGTGCGTTACCCTGATCTCCTTTGAAGCTCTGGTTTCTTTCGATTCCAAAGTCTTAACGGCATATCTGAGTTCTCGAGAGACCTCAGAGTTAACCGTCGACCTAATCAACCGGCACCGAAGTGCCGATGAATTTCTCCTTAGAAAGGAGGTGATCCAGCCGCAGGTTCCCCTACGGCTACCTTGTTACGACTTCATCCCAGTTACCGCTCATAGCGTAGGCGGCTGCCTCCTTGCGGTTAGCACGCCGACTTCGGCTACAAGCGACTCCCATGATGTGACGGGCGGTGTGTACAAGGCCCGGGAACGTATTCACGGCGCCGTAGCTGATGCGCCATTACTAGCGATTCCGGCTTCATGAAGTCGAGTTGCAGACTTCAATCTGAACTGGGCCCAGTTTTAGTGATTTCCTCCACCTTGCGGTCTCGGATCGTTCTGTGCTGGGCATTGTAGTACGTGTGCAGCCCAGGCCGTAAGGGCCATACTGACTTGACGTCGTCCCCACCTTCCTCCCCGTTAAAGCGGGGCAGTCTGAACAGAGTGCTCGAGCCTCACGGCTCGGTGGCAACAGTTCACAGGGGTTGCGCTCGTTGCGGGACTTAACCCAACATCTCACGACACGAGCTGACGACAGCCATGCAGCACCTGTGCAAATTGTCCCTTTCGGGACTCGCTGGCTTTCACCAACTTAGAGATGCATGTCAAGGCCTGGTAAGGTTCTTCGCGTTGCATCGAATTGAGCCACATACTCCACCGCTTGTGCGGGCCCCCGTCAATTTCTTTGAGTTTTAATCTTGCGACCGTACTCCCCAGGCGGCACGTTTAACGCGTTAGCTCCGGCGCAGAAGGGGTCGAATCCTCCCACACCAAACGTGCACCGTTTACTGCCAGGACTACCGGGGTATCTAATCCCGTTTGCTCCCCTGGCCTTCGTGCCTCAGCGTCAGGAACTGTCCAGAGACCCGCCTTCGCCACTGGTCTTCCTTACGATATCTACGCATTTCACCGCTACACCGTAAATTCCAGTCTCCTCTCCAGTCCTCAAGCACGGCAGTATCGAATGCAGTTTCGGAGTTAAGCTCCGAGATTTCACACCCGACTTACCGCGCCGCCTACGCACCCTTTACGCCCAATGAATCCGAACAACGCTTGGGACCTCTGTATTACCGCGGCTGCTGGCACAGAGTTAGCCGTCCCTTCCTCTTCGGGTACTATCAATACACACGCAGTTAACGTATGCACCTTGTTCCCCAATGACAGGAGTTTACAATCCGAAGACCTTCATCCTCCACGCGGCGTCGCTCGATCAGGGTTTCCCCCATTGTCAAAAATTCTCGACTGCTGCCACCCGTAGGTGTCTGGGCCGTGTCTCAGTCCCAGTGTGGCTGGTCGTCCTCTCAGACCAGCTACCCGTCAAAGCCTTGGTGAGCCGTTACCTCACCAACTAGCTGATAGGCCGCGGGCCCCACAAGAAGCGTCAGGTTGCCCCGACTTTAATTTCGAAAGGATGTCCTCTCTAATCACATGCGGTATTAATTCGCCTTTCGGCGAGCTATCCCCCACTTCATGGCAGGTTGCCCACGTGTTAAGCACCCGTTCGCCGCTAGACTTTCCATCGTATTGCTACAACGAAAAATCTCGCTCGACTTGCATGTCTTATCCACGCCGCCAGCGTTCGTTCTGAGCCAGAATCAAACTCTCCGTTAAAAACGACTCGGTCCCCGTGAGGGAAACCGAAAGTTTGAAGATCTGACTTTCACTACCTGCGGCTGTAGCCGGGATCAATGATCCCAGTCATTCCGCAGGGTTTGTCCGATCTAAATCTTTGAATTCAAAGAAGATCGACAGATAACGCACAATTCAATGTTTGCTGACTTGGCTTCTATCCGTCCTCGAATTTGCCCAAAAACGCTTGGCCGCCATGGCTTCGGCGTCGGCGGCAAATCCGCGACCACGCTGTCAAAGATCAACTAATCCTCCGGTACAAGGCAAAAACCGACCTCGTCAGTGAATCTGACCAAAAGATCGGCTCGACCCTGAGCCTGGAAGAACACCAGCCGTGCATTCGACTGGTCCGCTTATCGCAGAACGAGCAAGATAAGTCACTCTGAGTTCTCGTCAACAAAAATCCAAAATTTCTCTCCGTTCCTGGGAGCACAGGCCGCTGTTGTTGGTTTCGGCTGCCAGCCGAAACGGACTTTTACAAGATATTGGCCACGGATATACACGGATTATCATCGATGGTTCGGAAACAATTCGGTTTTTAGAGTCGTTTCTTATTATGTCCAACTCCATTCGTGGTTACGTTTTCCTGATCACGTACTTCACGTTGGTGGCAGGCGGATGATTGCCGTACGTCCGTGTCGCCCTTCCCACTTTGATCGCGCCAACTTTTTCCATGGCCTTTTGGGAGCGAACGTTGTCTTCCCCGACGAAGAACACAACGCTCTCAACAAACTTGAATGCGTGATTGAGCAATAGTCGTTTCATTTCCGCGTTGTAAGGGCCGCCCCAGAATTTTCGCGCGAGAAAGGTCCATCCAATTTCGATCTCCGATTTCTCCGGATCATAACCGTAGAACCGTGTCGACCCGATGATGTATTGACTCTTCCGATCGATGATAACGAACGCGCCGCCGGATAACAGTGCCTCTTTGAAGAAAACTCTGAAGACATTTTCCTTGTAACGATCCGGCTCGGGATGCTGCTCCCAGATGAGCGAATCCGAGGCGACCGCGAATAGCTCGTCCCAATCGTTAGGCTTGAGTGGGCGCAACTCGATCAGTTCGCCTTTTAGATGTGGTTGCGGATCGAATTCCATCGCAACCACGAATCGACACGAATACCCACGAATTCAAATCTGAGGAGCGCACCCGGCTCGCGTGCTGGCGATGGCTTCCCCGCCATCGCGAACTTTTCTTAACTCTCGCGGCGATGCGGAAAGCGTTTCATCGTGCGCGCCGATGAGCGCCACTTGGGCAGCTGCGGGCCTTCGGAAAAAGTTTCCGCACTTCTGCATTGGCGGCGTCGGCAAGAAGGTCCTCCTGAAGGCGCCGCCGATCGCCAAAGAGGAGATTCGAGGCCCGCTGATCAACGATGTGTCGGGCCAGAAGGTCGAGCGCGGCGTTGACGTCACAGAGACCTTCGCCGTAGACCAGTCGATCTTCCCGTTCAGCGCTGTAGCCCTCGGGCTGGTGGAGAAGCTGCCCAAAGTATTGGCACGTTGCTTCTCGATACCTGGGCTGGTGGGCGCCGCAGATGACGACGTACAGGCCGGCCCAACGTCCCTCGCCAAGATCGTTACGCCACCGTCCGAGAAGCGCGTGCAATTGTTCGAGTTCGATGCACACGGCAAGTTGCGCGGTCTCGAGGGCGTGCGAGGCCAGTGCGCGGATGTTTTCATGGAGTCGTTCGAAGTCCACGACGCCTCCCGAAAGAACTCTGTCGATGAGCGTCCGTGCGTGGCATAACAACTCGGCGGGAGCCTTCGGTGGAACGGTTACCGTTGGTGTGGAGGACGCGCTATTCGCTGCGGCCTGTGCGTCCCGAATCTGTGCGCGCTTTTCGTGAAGCTCGCTCGCGGTGAGCTCGGTGAGGTGCCCGCTTCCATTTGCCATGAGCGTCAGTTGGACGCCGAACGCCAGGTGAGCGAGCGCCTTGAGCTCGTGGTAATGGATTGGTATGACCTGCTCGCGCTGTTCCTGGCCGTCGCAGAGGAGCGTCGCATCGTCGCCGATCAGCACAACCACTGGGACGTTCTCGCCAAGTTGCGTCAGGACTTGCTCGATCAGCCGCGTGTAGGTCTTGTGGAAGCCCATGTTAAAGGCGGAAAAAGGCCCGTTACGCGGCGGGAGATCCCGCGCTTCGGCGAGCTTGCGCTGCGTGCATGCGTTAGGGAGCTTCATGGAGGACTAACGAGCCGGGATGGCCATATCCGTTTCGCAGATTTTATGAATCAAACGACATTCGGTTGCTGCGCGATCTGACATAACATATTACTCGTTAGGCTGCTTCTGTGGGACTGTCTGGAACGACGGGATCGACTCGTCGATGACCACCCACGGCAATTTATCTTCCAGGAAGATCACTTTCTCCGGCGCAAACGGTGTCGGATCGTCCAGCGACGCAATTGTGAAATCGATGGTGTCCGAGTCCTTGCTGTCTTCGAAAAACAAGTGCGTGCCGCAACACGCGGCGAAAGAGCGAATTCGATTCGCATACGGAATCTTGCGCGGTTCGCCCTTTGTCACGCTTACATCTTGTCGCGGTACAGATCCCCACTGCACATAAGGCGCGCCGACGCTTCGCCGGCAATCGATGCAATGACAATCGACCAACCCAAAGGGCCGACTCTGCAACACGTATCGTGTCCCACCGCAAACGCAGCCACCTGTGATTTCCATAAAATTCGTTTAGCGCAGTCTAACCACGAATTGACACGAATGAACACGAATTTGGGTAGCGCATGCGTCCCGCGTGCTGGTTGCGGTGTCCCCGCCGCAACGAACTTCCCAAGGCGAATGAAGCAGAAAGGCGCGACAAAGCAGGAAGCCGCCACCATTGAATTGAAGTCAACGGTCGCTCGGCAACAGAAAGCGCTGGAGATCCTCACTGCACGGCTTCAAGAACAGGCGGCGCAAATCCAAAGAGTGAGCGCACAGCTCGCCGCAGCGAGTCCGTCCCGCGGCGGACTTGAACTGAACAAGTTCGCCAAAGGACGAATCTGCTGTGTCGGACCTGCAACCCAAACGGCGTGCTTGCCCGCCGGACCTTTGCGCGAAGGCGCGAATAATCCGTAAAACTGCCGAACTCACAATCACGACTCTTTGAGGTCGTCCGCGTACCCATGCGTCTCGGACACGGACTCAGTACAAACATGGCTATAGATGCGCCGCGCATGACCTGATTTTTTTCTTTTTCAAGAAAGTCTGGTCAATTTTGAAACGCGTGGCCATACTCTCAACTTCTGCGGGCAAACAACGGAGGAAAATTATGATTCACTTAATCTGGTACATTATTGTTGGGTTGATCGCTGGGATTATCGCGAAATCGGTGTTGCACGTGCACATGACGATTTTCTGGACAATCGTGCTCGGCATCATCGGATCGATCATCGGCGGCGCGGTTACCCACATGTTTTCGCCCCAGACGACCGGACGATTTCATCCCGCCGGAATCATTTTTTCCACACTTGGTGCGATCTTGCTCCTCTACGTTTGCCTTAAGCTGAATATACGTTTTCCCCGCGTTCTCTAATCAGGACAGAGGAAGAACTGTAGCCGAGGTCGTTGACCGCGGTCTCTCGGTGTAGAGGCGGCCGCAAGCCCTCAACACTCAACCTACCAACTCTTAACCTCTTCCCCTCTTTAGCGCGCGCTCACCGTCGCCGTGACGCTTTCCCATTCCGCCGTCAGGCGGGCAAGATCATGGGACAAAGCGGAGAGATCGCGATTGATCGCGATGGCGCGGCCGCCCGGCGTGTAAGCTGCTGGGTCTTCCAGCGCCGCGGCCAGTTCTTTCTGTTGTCCTTCTAACGCCGCGATTTTCGCCTCGAGTTCGTGCACCCGCTTTTCTTTTTCGCGCTGCGCTTTGGCAACCGCATTACGCGATTCCGCTTCCAAACGCTTCTGCGCCTTTTGTTCGCGCAATCCGCCCGCTCTTCGATTGGCTATCGGCTGTCCGTTATTTGAAGTTGAGCCGGCCGTCAGTGCGGTTCGCGCCGACGTGGCTTTTGATTTGTCCAGATAGTAATCGTAATCGCCGGGATAGAACATCAGTTTACCGCCCATGCGGTTCGCATCTGCGGTTACGTGCAGAACGCTGGTAGCAATGGCGCGGATAAAATGAACGTCGTGACTAATAAAGATGAGCGTCCCATGATATTGCTTGAGCGCGCCGATGAGGGCATCGATCGAGCCGACATCGAGATGTGTCGTCGGCTCGTCCATGAGCAGAAGGTTCGGTGGATCGAGTAACAGCCTAACGAGAGCTAGTCGCGACTTTTCGCCACCGCTCAAAACTGAGACGGTCTTGAAAACATCGTCGCCGCGAAACAAAAAAGACCCGAGCACAGTGCGCGCAGTTTGTTCCGATACGGGATTAGGCATATCGCGTGCGCTGTCGAGAACGGTATCGCCAGCGTTGAGCACGTCGATTCGGTTCTGCGAGAAATAACCTGTGCGCACATTATGTCCAAGTTCGCGCGCGCCATGCTGCACGGGCAATACTCCGGCTAGCAGCTTGAGAAGGGTCGATTTTCCCGCGCCATTCGGACCGACAAGCACGGTGCGTTGACCGCGCTCGGCTTGATATTGCATTTCGCGATACACAACGAGGTCGCCATAGGCATGATCGACATCTTTCAACGTGATCACGCGCAAGCCGCTGCGCACCGGTTGCGGGAAATGGAACTTGATCGTCTTTCCGCGCGCGACCGGGGCCGCGATTTTTTTCATGCGATCGATCTGTTTCAGCTTGCTCTGTGCCTGCGATGCTTTGCTTGCCTTGGCACGAAATCGATCGGCAAACAATTGCAGCGACGCGATTTCTTTCTGCTGATTCTTGTAAGCGGCGAGCTGTTGTTCTTCGCGTGCTGCTTTCTGCTCGATATAACTGTCCCAGTCGCCCCGGTAACGCACCAGCTTCGAGTGCGCGATCTCGACGATGCCGCCGACAAGCTGATTCAAGAATTCGCGATCGTGCGAGATCATGACAATCGCGCCAGGATAACTTCGCAGATATTCCTGGAACCATTGAAGCGATTCGAGATCGAGATGATTCGTCGGTTCGTCGAGCAGAAGGAGATCGGGTTCCATCACAAGCAACCGCGCGAGATGAGCGCGCATGATCCAGCCGCCACTTAAAGCGCGCGCCGGGCGGTCGAAATCAGTTTCGCGAAAAGCGAGTCCGGCGAGTACCCGTTTTGCTTTTGGTTCGAGCTCCCACCCGCCGTGCTCGTCAAAAACATGGAGCGCATTGTGATATGGCACGTCGTTCGATCCGGGATCAGCGATCCCGGCTACAGCTGCTTCGTGTTGCTTGATCACTTTCTGCGCGCGCACCAGCTCGGGCGAAACCGCGAGAGCAAGTTCGAGTACGGTTTCGTCTCCGGCGGCGGCGGTTTCCTGCGGGAGAAATCCGATCGTTGCACTTTTCTCGATCGCGATCGTTCCCTTATCGGGCGAGACATCACCAAGCAGAAGCGCAAACAACGTTGATTTGCCGGCACCATTGGGGCCAACCAATCCGATCCGATCGCCCCGATTGACCTGGAGCGATACGTCGTCAAAGAGCGCCCGGCCGGCGAAAGATTTTGAAAGTTGTGAAACGGTCAGCATAACGGAAAGCGCGCAGTGTTCCCTCGTTCGGTGGCTAGCGCAACTCGTGTTGCGCGACCAGAGATCGCTTTATTCGAAGATCGAATCTTCAATCTGCTTTTGGCCCTGGGGATTTCTTGCGCTGGAGGGACTTAATCGAAGAACGCTCTCGGTGAAGGTGCTTGTTTCGCAAAGCCGTGGAAGAAGTTATGAGTGACAAGTGACGAGTGACAACCCACGGACGATGAAAGTGCTGGTTTCTCAAGATAACGGATTCCGCGTGCAGGAGATTTCGCGGCCTTTGCTAAGCGAGGGCGAGATGCTCCTCCAAGTCACTGCCTGCGGAGTCTGCTTCTCCGATGTTCACAAGATTCGTTTTCAACGAATGGAAGACCCCGTCGTCCTGGGTCATGAAGTAGCCGGCCGGGTGGTGGAATCGAGCGCTGCGAAGTTTAAGGTGGGCGATCGCGTGGTCGTAGCGCATCACGTTCCGTGTGGCCGATGTCATTACTGTTGCCATGGAAATGTTTCGATGTGCGCGGAGTTCAAAAAAACCAATCTCGATCCAGGTGGATTCGCGGAGTTTGTGCGTGTGCCGGTAGAGCATGTGGAGAACGTTGCCTTCCCAATTCCGGATAGTCTGACTGACAACGAAGCTTCTTTCATGGAGCCGTTGGCTTGCTGCGTTCGGGCGGTGAAGCGCGCTGGAATCCAACCCTCGGATGTCGTCGTTGTGGTTGGTTTAGGTTCGATCGGTCTGCTATTCATGCAATTGATCCGCCACGCGGGTGGTAAGTGTATCGGCCTCGATCTCGACCCAGCTCGCCGCGAGTTAGCCGACTCGTTACGCTCGACCGCAACATTTGCCGGCTCCGAACCCGATTTCGAAGAATCGCTCGCCTCGATGACGAACGGTCGTGGCGCTGATGCGGTCTTGCTAACTGCGGCAAATCCGCCACTTGTTCCGACGGCGTTGTCGTGGTTACGCTCAGGCGGGACGTGCCTCGTCTTTGCCAGTCTCCATCCCGACTCCGATGTCACACTCGATTGGAATCAGCTCTATTACCGTGAAATCAATATCGTGACGTCGTATTCAGCTTCGCCGGATGATCTGCACGAAGCGCTGCAATTGCTGGCGGATGGTTCTGTGCGCGTATCGCTAATGACCGGACACACTTTTCCGTTGGAGCGGTTCTCCGACGCGCTGACTGCGATAGAAAGCCGCACGATTCTCAAGGCGATCATGACTCCAGCGCGAGTGACCAGTGATCAGTGATCAGTGATCAGTGACCAGAAGAATGCGCTGATGAAAGCGGTGATGTTCTACGCACCTGGCGACTTGCGTTTGATGGAAACGCCAATTCCTTCAGCCGGCCTCGGCGAAGTCGTCGTGAAGATTAAGACGGCGCTTACCTGCGGGACCGACTTCAAAGCCTATCGACAAGGTCACCCGGTTTTGCTGGCACACACGCCATCGCCATTCGGACATGAGATGGCGGGAATCATTAGCGAAGTCGGCGCAGGAGTGACCTGGCTCCGGGAGGGAGAGCGAGTCGTCGTGCTGAACTCAGCGCCCTGCGACGATTGTTTCTTCTGCGAACAAGGCATCACGGAACTGTGCGAAAATCTCGAGCTGCTCAACGGCGCTTATGCGGAATACATTCGCGTCCCGCCGCGGATCACGCGGCACAACGTTCATCCGTTACCGGAACATTTGAGTTTCGCTGAGGCCGCGCTGGTCGAACCGTTCGCGTGCGCTTTGCATGCGGTCGATAAGATGCGGCTCAAACCGAGCGAAACCATTGCCGTGATCGGCGCCGGCAACATGGCGCGGCTTTTAATTTGCGCGCTCAAAGCGGCGGGTGCGCGCGTGCTTGTGATTGGTCGAAACGCGGAACGGCTTCGCCTCGCTACTGCGGCCGGTGCGGACGACGTGATCGATCTTAGCCATGAACCAGATGCAGTCGCGGCGGTGCGTCGCCGAACGGCCGGCCATCGCGGCGCGGATGGTGTAATCGAGGCAGTTGGTAAACCAGAGACCTGGTCGCTGAGTGTTGCGATGGTGCGGAAAGGCGGGCGCGTATGTCTTTTCGGAGGTTGCGCGGCCGGAGCAAAAGTGGAGCTCGAAACGCATCGCATTCATTACAATGAGATCGCGCTCTTCGGTGTCTTTCATCATCGACCCAGTTACGTGCGGCAGGCGATCGAACTTCTCGGCAATGGAGCAGTGCCAACTGAGTTGCTGATCGGGGGGCGCATCTCCCTCGAAGATCTCGTGTCCTTCTTTGCGGAAAATCGCGACACGAATGCGTTGAAAGCGGCGGTAATCATGTGATTCCCGAGCGAGGAAGCGAGGGGTCAGAGCTTATTATTGATGCTGATTCACCGCAGCAACAACGGTGGTCAATGCGACGGCACGAACGATCGGTCTTGAGAAAAACATTTCGGACTGTCGATAGTAAGCTCTGACCCTTATTCTCTTATCTGCCGCCCCTTCGTCGTTCTACCAGACCATGTACCGGACGGTCACTAAGACACCTGACTAAGTGCAGTCATCGCTGCCAACGAGTCCATATAGTCCCGCCATTGCACGATCTTTCGGCCCTCGATGGTAACGACCGAGATGAACCGGTTGTCGTATGAGGAGCCGGTCGCGACAATCTTACCATGGACATCGTATTCGATGATGACGACGCGAGGGTCCTGCGATCGGTGCACGACGAGCTCATCAGCGCTGTGGAGAACGATGTTGTTGCCGTAGTCCGCATAGAGTGCCATCAGGGCGTCACGACCACGAACTGTCTCGGGCCATCCGGGGAAATGATATCGAAATTCAAACTCCGCGTCGTCGGCGATGGTGTCGAAATAGTGGTCGCCGTCGACCAGGCCAGCCAAACCCTGCTGGACGATGTCGAAAAACGGGTCGAGCGCCGTGAATACCGCGTACTTGGGATTGGTCACGTTTTGCTCCTTGGTTGTTGCGTGAGTTAGTTCAGGTGAACGAAAAACCACGAGTCGCCTCTGTCGCCTAACGAGAAAGAGATAAGCCACGGCAGGATGCTGTGGCAGACGCGCTAAACTTATTTCGAAATGGGGCTGTTGGCTTCATCGATTGGTTACTCGACCATCGCGGGAGTACGTCGCACCGCACCGTCAGCCACGCGTAGAACAACTTTGCCATGGCTAGGCTTGTGTTGATACGCCTGCCGCGCCTCGGCGAGCGGGAACACGGCGCCAACGACTGGGCGGAGCGTACCCCCATCGACCAGCCGTGCGATCTCCGCCAGCTGCGTCCGGCTCGGCTTCACGATGAAGTACGCGGCACGGATGCGCTCGTCGGTCGTTCGTTCGCCTGAAGCGGCGACGGTGACCAGCCTGCCTCCGGGCTTGAGCACGCCCCAGGACCTCTCCAGCGTCTCCCCGCCGACTGTGTCGAAGACCACGTCCACGTCCCGAACCACGTCCTCGAACCGCTCGGCCCGGTAGTCGATCACCTCGTCGGCCCCGAGGCCGCGCACGAAGTCGAGGTTGGCTGCTGAAGCGGTGCCTGTCACCCGCGCGCCGCGCCAGCGGGCGATCTGCACGGCAATGGTGCCGACGCCCCCGGCTGCGCCGTGGATCAGCACCCGCTGGCCAGCCGCGAGACCAGCACGTTCGACCAACCCCTGCCAAGCCGTCAGAGCGGAAATCGGTGTGGCGGCTGCGTGAACGTGGTCGACGCTAGCCGGCTTGGGGGCGCAATCGGCGGCGAGCGCCACGCAGTAGTCGGCCTGGGCGCCGTCACGGTACCAGTCATTGAGCCCGTATACCAGGTCCCCCACGCCCAGGTCCCTGACCCCGGCCCCCAGGGCGGCGATCTCGCCGGAGAATTCGTGTCCGGGGATGACCGGCAACGGGCGCGGCTCTCCCGCGCTTGTGGTCCAAGTCGGAACCCAGGAGAGTTCCGTTTGGATGACGCCGGCGGCGTGGACCCGCACGAGCACCTCGCCTTCCCCGGGGCGGGGCTGCGGCGCCTCCTCGTAGGCGAACGCCTCGGGGCCACCGCGGCCGCGCAGACAGATCGCCTTCATGCCAACACCTCCAAGCACCTTTTGGCCGAACGAGAAAGAGATAAGCCGCGGGCGGGGTTGGTGGCAAGATTGCTCACGTTCACTTGATCAGGGGGTGTTGGCTTCATAGACTGGTTAGGTGTTTTTGCGTGTTGCTTGGATTGCGAAAAGTAGGAAAGCCGCGCACGCCGACGTGAAAACAGAATAGTCAAGCGGTGCTTTTGTGCCCAACGCCACGAGCATGGCGACGGCAAAAGATAGCAAAAGCAGCGCGCTAGCCAAAGAAACCCAGCGCAGGTGCCAGCCGATGAGCAAGCCCAAAGCCAACAAAGTCTCGGCCACTGTTGTGGCCCAACCCACGGCTGGTATAACCGCCGCTGGTAAGAACCAATTCAGCTTGGCCACGTAGGCATCGAAGTGGGCCAGGTCGCCCCAACTGACGCCCTGCTTGCCTGGTGGCCCCCAGAGTCCGAATCGATCCGCCACGGCCGAGAGCAACGCTAGCGCAATGGCTATCCGGAGTAAGAGAGTCGCAATGTCGACCGGCCTGTGGCTCAATGATGTGCGCTCCATCTTGTCAATACGTTACGGCGCGCCACATAGACCTAACGAAACCAAGCTCAGCCACCGCTGGCGATGGCGAGCTTTCGCATTATCGACAACTGTTTCATAAAATCAAATCTTGACTTCACAGCGGCCAGCGGTTGGCTGCAGTGCTTTGTTAGGCGGAAGTGCTATCATGACGCAGTCGACTACTAGGGCTTGATGTCAGCGGCTTTGATGATCTGTGCCGCACTTTTACTCTCGCTAAGGACAAAGCGCGCGAACTCAGGCTGCGTCATATTCATCGGCTCGCCTCCGTGCTTAGCAAGCCAGTCGCGCAGATCTCGCCCGGCGAGCACGTATCCGATGTCCTTCACAAGTTTGTCAACCACGCCGGCGGGAGTGCCAGCCGGCGCCCATACTCCATACCAAATGGGGAAGTTGAAACCGGCGACACCAGCTTCCGCGATTGTTGGAACTTCCGGTAGCAACGACGAGCGGCGCGCGCCGCTCACACCGAGGGCACGGAGTCTGCCTTTGTGAATGTCGGGCAAAGCGAGCGAGATCGGTGCCATCATGTAAGTGGTATCTCCAGCGATGTTGTGTGCGATTACATCAGCGATTGCATCGGCTGGTCCGCCGGGAGAGTGCACCGCCCTAATACCAGCCGCGAGATTGAATTTCTCTAGCCCCAAGTGCGTGCCGGTGCCCACTCCTGTGGAACCAAACTTAAGTTGACCCGGCTTCGCCTTCGCCGCCGCAATGAGTTCGCCGACTGTGGTGATACCAGCCGAGTTCCCGGCGACGAGCACGTACGGCTGGCTGCTTAACGGCACGATCGGAATGAAGTCCTTCAACGGATCATACGGCAGACTCTTTGAGAAGACAGCGCTGTATGCTTGAGCACTGGTGCTGAGAAGCAACGTATACCCGTCGGGTGGCGACTTCGCGACTTGTGCCGGGCCCGCGGTGGCTCCGGCTCCAGGAACGTTCTCCACTGTCA
Source organism: Candidatus Udaeobacter sp. (assembly GCA_049791915.1). Taxonomy (GTDB): domain Bacteria; phylum Verrucomicrobiota; class Verrucomicrobiia; order Chthoniobacterales; family UBA10450; genus Udaeobacter. The sequence continues at coordinate 462 of JBARAJ010000149.1, read as the reverse complement.
CAGGTTGGCCCCACAGCTTTGAGAGCTGCTGAGCGAGGGTGCGGGCCAACAGGTCAGGTCCGCCGCCTGTCCCAAACGGCTCGATTACTAACACCGGCTTTGTCGGATACTGTTGTGTGACCGCGGTCATCTCTGTTCCGGCACAGACTACAACGACAAATAAGAGTGTGATCCATCTCGTCTTTCGTCTCACGATGTGCACTTCGTTCCTCCTAACGAGAAAAAGATAAGCTGCCGCGAGCGAGAGCGCGCGTCGCTGCGGATTGACGGGGTGAACTCATGATAAGCGGGGTAGAACTGCGGCTCGCGGTCGGCTCCATCGTTTCGTTAGGCCGTTTTGGTGATGATTGTCGATAGCATGGTAGCTATCAGCTCTTCGCTCGATTCACGAATAGCGCGCACCTCGCCGCTGCAAAAGGAGAGTCTCTTGCCAGACCGCAACACCGTCGCGGTAGCCAGGAA
>JBARAJ010000148.1:0-12513 GCA_049791915.1 Candidatus Udaeobacter sp. | reverse complement strand
GAGTAGCCCTGATAGCGCCTGCGACCCGATCGATCTCGTCGCGGCCACGGTGGACACCCGTTTGGGGATCATAGAACACGCCATCTTCGATCCAGAGCTCGTCAATGGCCGCGCGCCGGCGCGCGGGGTCGTTCTCACCGAAGACGTCTTGAAGATTGCGGGTTAGCAAGGTCGATATGCTGTAGGACATGGTGTTAGTTTGGTTGATTGAAATCCAATAGAACCTTGCCACCACGCTGGGCGTGTTCAATTGCTTCTTTGATTTGGGACGCTTTGTATGTTGTGGTGACTGGCAAAGTTAATTTGCCGGAAGCGACTACTTGTGTTGCCTCTGTCAGTGCCGCTCGAATTTTTGGGAGATACTCCTCGTAATACATCCAGAAGCCGTGGATGTTTAGCCTCTTGCCAATGAGATCGCCCTGCGGCACATGAATCGGCAAATTACTCAGCCACGCGTAGCTGACGAGATGAGCACCTGATGAGAGCACGCTGGCCATCGTCGCTGTCGCTGGACCACCTACGGCATCAAGACCCAGAGATATTGGTGTTCCGCCGGTTGCATTTTGAATTTGCTTTGGGAGTTCCTGCGATTCCATGCCTACGAAGTCAACGCCCAGTTTTTCAATCTCCGGGATAAGCTCCGATCGCCTGACAATACCTACAACCTTGAGATCGCGCGATTTTGCAATCGCGATCAAGCATCGCGCAACGTGGGAGTTTGCCGCGTTTAACGCAATCCAGTCTTTCGCCTTTAGCGTTACAAATTCGTCTAAGAGAAGAACCGCGGTCGTCGGATTGATGTTTAACATCGAGGCCGTTCTGGCATCGATTGAAGGAGGAACGACGAAAAGACCTTGGGCTGGAGCAAGGACTTTTTCAGACCAGGTGAATGTTCCAAATGGGATCGTAACACGATCGCCTACTTTGACGCTGGTAACTCCCGGCCCGATCGCCTCAACGATTCCCGCGCCTTCACCGCCAATGACAGAAGGAAGCTTCGGATTTAAAAAGTAAACTCCGTTCGCTAAAAGGAGGTCGCTGTAATCAATCGGCGCATATTCCATGCGCACCAGAGCTTCGCTGGCAGACAGCGCGTTTGGTTCCGAAACTTCGACCATCTTTAAGTTCTGAGCTGGATTACCGTAGGCAGTGAGATGAATGGCTTTCATCTAGGATTCTTTTCGCTCTAAGAAATCTTGGGTTTTAATGGGTGAGCGGGTCGAAACGTTCATGGCAGTACTTATTAAGAGAGCTGACTTGGTTGTTGGTTAGTATTCGAACCACACCTCAAGGCCTCGCTTTTCTCGTCGGTGTAAGGCGGGAACAGATGATCAATGGCAACGTCAGGTGGAGGACATGGGCATTGACCTGGCATGGGTCACTCAGCATAGGGCGCGGCCGACATCAATTGTGATGCCGTCGGGATTGGCTGACCCCGCAATGTGCAACCGGCGGTGCGCGCAACATCGTCGGTCCAGTTTAAGACTTGGGCTGCCGGATTATTCCGGCAGTGCTCGACCAACAGATTTCGGAATTCGGCCTTGAAGTTCATCCGTGGATAACTTTCGAGCACCTCCTCGACCACCTGCGGCGGCACTTGATCAAGGCCTAGCCCCAACAACTCGAGCCCGGCGCCAAGATGAACCAATGCTATCTCGTCTGCCAACCGAGTTGCGATTCCTGGAGAGGTGTGCAACGCGATCGCCTTCCAAACCAGATCGGCGCGCTCGGGCGGGACCTGATGTTTCGAGCAGAACTGGCGGGCAGCATCCGCGCCATCCACCTCAAACCGATTGTCGCGGCGGTAAGGAGGAACCAGTCCGAGGTCGTGCAAAACCGCGCCGCAAAAAGCGGCCTCGTCATCGACCACCGAACGGCCGAGGCCCCTGACAGCAAGGCTACCGAAAATGTATGTTCGAAGACAATGAGTGCAGAGAAACCCGGGTGAACCGGACTCCAACAGCTCGACAGCGGCATTACACAGCGCCGTATCCGGAATTATAACACCGGCCACCGATTTCAAACGTGCCAAGGCCATAAGTTTAATACTTGAACCATACCTTAAGCTCGGCATTCTTCTCTGGAGTATACGGCGGGAAAAGGTGTTCGATAGCAACGTCCGGTGGAGAGATGAACATCGACTTCGCATGGGTCAACATGTCGTAACCATATTTCCCGTAGTAATGACCAATTCCTGCCGGCCCGACACCTCCGAACGGCATCGACTCGATAAACAGGTGGATGTTCACCTGATTTACGGCGCCACCTCCGAAAGACAGTTCACCAACGAATCGGTCAATAGCACTCTGGTTGCGGCTGAAAATAAACGCTGCCAACGGGTGCGGTGTCTTTGAAATTCTGTCGAATGCTTCATCAAGTGTTCGGTAGGTTAAGATGGGTAGAATTGGGCCGAAGACTTCGTCCTCCATGATTTTGTCGTCCCAAGTGACCGGATGGACAATGGTCGGAGCAAGGTAGCGGGCATCAGGGTCAGACTCGCCACCGATAACTACTTTCGCTGGATCAATCAGACCCGCTAGGCGCGAGACCTCGCCCGCGTTAATGATGCGCGAATAATCAGGATTGCTCTTCGGATTCTCACCATAGAGAGCAACCAGCGCCGTCTTAGCCTCCGCTACGAAAGCGTCAGCCACTGACTCGTGCACACAGGCATAGCCGGGCGACGTGCACCATTGCCCGCCCCACGCCATCTTGCCCCAAACGATCTTTTTCGCGGCGTCTGGGATGTTGGCAGTCTCATCGACCAGCGCCGGATTCCGGCCCCCAAGCTCGAGCAGGACCGGCGTCAGATTCTCAGCGGCCGCTCGCGCGATGACCTTTCCCGTGCTGGTGCTCCCGGTAAAGAAAATGAAATCGAAGGGAAGCTTGAGAAGTTCTGTGATTTCCTCGCGATGCCCTGTTACTGCAACGACGGCTTCTGGCTCAAAATACTTTGGCACCAGATCGAGCAATAACGCGGACGTTGAACTAAGCTTCTCGCTTAGCTTGAGCACGCAGCAATTACCGGCCGCGAGCGCCGTAATCGCAGGACGGAGTAGTAACAACAGCGGACCATTGAAGGGACCGACGATCAAGGCGACGCCATAAGGATCGCGATAGATGACACCGCGATGTCCAGTAGCGGCGAGTGCTTTCGGCACAGGCGCCTCGATTGGGGCCATCCAATCCTTCAACTGGTTTTTTTGAAACTCGACCTCGTCGAGGCATGCAAGGGTTTCAAAAATCTGCTCCTGACTCGCTGTCTTGAAGTCTTTCGCGACGGCCCGCTGGAGTGCAGGCTCGTTTTCCGAGACGAGCCGCGCCATGCGATCGAGTTGCTCGACACGCCACTGGTAACTTCTCGTTACCCCGCTGCCAAAGTGGCGCTTCTGTCGATCGAATAGGTCCTTAAATGTGTTCATGACGATACCTCATCAGTTCGTGATCCCTTTCGGACTGCGCGACGCATCGGCCGTCATCGTGAGAACCATTCGAAATCGAGCTCTACCGGACATCATCTTCGCGTAGGCCTCCGCTGCTCTTTCAAGCGGAACCGTCTCGATCATCGGCCGAACATTTTGCAGAACACTGAAATCAAGCGTGTCCTGGTTATCGATCGCCTTGCCGGTCAAACTGCCAATAATCGAGCGCTCACCGAAAACAATTGGAAAAGGATTGATCGGCATCGGATCGTTGGGCACAGCTACAACGATCAGCTTGCCGTGGACCGCGAGACCACCCATTAGGGCTGCGATCGCATCGCCCTTCGGTGCAGTGGCAAGGATCGCATCGGCGCCGCCCATCCGCTGCAGTGCCGCGGCGGCGTCATCCGCACTCGTGTCGATGTAGACATGTGCGCCGAGATCCTTCGCAAGTTTCTCTTTCTCTTTACCACGGTTTAACGCCACGGTTTTGAATCCCATGCGGCGCGCAAACTGGATGCCAAGATGACCAAGACCACCCACGCCTTGAATTGCGACAAGGGCACCAGCGCGCAAGCCGGCATTTCGAAGCGCGTTAAATGTTGTTAGGCCAGCGCACAAGAGAGGAGCCGCCTCCGCCGATGTCAATTCATCGGGAATCGACGCAAGAGCTCGCGCCTCAGCGATCATCATCTCCGCATATCCGCCATCGGCAGTGATCCCGGTAACGACCGGGTGCGTGCAGTTCACAAAATCACCGCGCTGACAAGGTTCACATTCGCCGTCCTGTCCGCCGAAGAAACCGACACCGACTCGCTGCCCGATTTTCCATCCTGAAACGCCGGGACCAACCTCTTCGACACGCCCAACGACTTCGTGTCCAGGCACGCGTGGAAGAGTAAGGCCCGGAAACTGTCCTTCCACCGTTCCTGCGTCGGAATGACATACGCCGCATGCTTCCACGCGGATGCGCACCTGCCCGGGCCCTGATTCACGAATCGGTAATTCAACCAGGCTCAGCTTTCCTGGTTCCGTTACTTGGACTGCTCTGTAGGTTCTTGTCATTTGTATGTGCCTCTTGTTTGTATCAGCACGGGCTAAATTTGCTGTCGATACCATTCCTTGATCTCAATCTCTGCTTGAAACCGATCGGCCAGATCATAATTGCGCTGGCCAGGGCTGCGGGGTAGCGCTGATTGGCGATTGCGGTGGTGCGTTTCTTGCACCACCATAAAATTGTGATTTTACAACTTCGCGCGTTTCTGGCTGTCATCGAAGAGGGCAGCCTTCACCGTGCGGCTACACGGTTGAGCCTGTCGCATTCGGCCCTGTCAAGGCAGATGCAAGCGCTGGAACACGAGCTGGGCGGAAAATTGCTGGAGCGCAGTTCCACCGGAGTGCTGCCAACCGCAGGCGGTTATGCGCTGGCCGCAAAGATGGGAAACTTGCTCGTGAGTTACGATTCTGCGATGCTCGAAGTCCGGCGCTTGGTGCGGGGCGAGACCGAGCGATTGCGCATTGGCTATCTTGCTTCGGCTTATGAGGAATACCTCGATCCGGCGCTTAAGAGGCTTTGCCAGCTTCATCCCCGAATAAAGGTGAAATTGTTCGACCTTTTTCCGGGAGAGCAAATTACCGCGTTGCGCAGGGGTGAAATAGACGTCGCTCTTACGCAAGAGATCGGGGATCTGCTAGGACGTGATTTTTATGCGCGAGAATTGGCTGTGACCGAAAGCATCGTCTGTCTGCCTGCCGGACATCCACTTGCGTCGCGAAAGCAGGTGAAGATTGCCGAGCTGAAAAATGAAACGTTTGTCAGTGGAACAGAGGACAGGGTGCCAGGCTATCGCCGTCGGCTTGCGCAGATTTGCCGCAATTGCGGGAGCTTCAGGCCCAAGATAATTGATAATAGCGGCGACCTCTCCAGCAAACTCGCGATGGTGGCGAACGAAGACACAGTCGCGTTACTTCCTGCTTACATGCGTCACCAAGCCTCACCAGGGGTTGTCATTGTCCCGGTCGCCGACGCGAGAGCAATCTGGAAGCTGTTTGTGGTCTGGCAGCGGGGGAAAACCGCCGGCCCGCTGCTCACTCTGCTGGACTCGCTTCTTACCAAACCATCCACTGCTGCGCATGCCCGAAACGGCGATCGCCTGCCGGCTCGATCTCATCGGGGTGGGCGTGCGAAAAAAAATTGCGAACCGATCTAACCAATCGTGTTTGCCAGGACACCACGGATTTCATCTAGGCGCCGGGCTTTTCTGGTGCGATTCGCGTATTCGCGCTCACGCAGACCGATTTAGTTCTCACGGTGCCTCGCACTTTGGCGAAAGTAACGGAACCGATAACGAGTTTGCGGATGATCGAAGCCCCTCGGGAACTCAAGCCATTTCCCTACTTCATGAGCTGGCATCCACGCCTAACGAATGAAGCTGCGCACGCCTGGCTGCGTAAGCAGGTGCGAGCCGCTGCGCGAAGCATTCGCAGCAAGTAAGCGAAATCCGCGCTGGAGCCACAAACGCGTAGACGAACTAATTGCGCGAGTCTCGAAGAAGACCCATAACCCAAGGCCCTAACCGGACCGCCTGAGTATATATATAATATATTTTGCCGGACTCCAATTCGAGGATGATTGAGCCGCAGACCAATGAAAAGCGTTGGCCAGTGGCCGATATCCCTGGCAGGTCGCCTAATCCGCGCGTTAGGCGGTGGGGTTTGTGCGATTGATTCCCTGCCGCGAATACGCGGTTTGACATCTCTCAGAGCGAACGACCTATAAGGTGATTAACTTTCACTAAGAGGTTCAGATATGTAACACGCGAACCGCTCGGCGAGGCGAGAGAACCTGGGCGGCGATCGTACGACCAAAGTCCTACTGGCCGCGCGTGAGAGTCACTCTATGCTGAACGTGACGGTGTTGCCCACCGCCATTATCATCACATACCAACAATCAACTAGGAATCTGAAATTATGCGCTTGAGAATACGAACAGCAGTTTGTTGCACAGCGATCCTTTCCGCTGTCAGCTTTTTCACAATAACGTTTGCCGAGACAGCTCCATTTAACAAGGCTCAGGTGGGTGACCGCATCCGCAAAGTGGAAAACGGCGTGGATGATTTCGAGAAGTATCTGACCAGTCGCGGGGAAAACGCCAAGGATCAGGCCGGATCGGCGAAGAGCAGCGGAGCAGCAAAGCGCGGCCAGGGTGCAAACTCCGCGAACAAAGAAGCCGGGAAGGAAAAAGCCAGCCAAGGAAAAGACGACCTTCAGAATGCCATGGACGATCTGAATCGCACGACAAACCGTCTCCGGCGCAAGTTCGATCCAACGGCGAATTATCTGGAGACCAAAGTGCAAATGGAGCAGGTCCTGGACAGCGCGCGCAAGGTTAATCAGGTGGTGGGGAAGGGGAGTAATGACGGCCAGGCACAACGCCTCTGGACGGCTTTGCGGGCGAGTATCAATGACCTGGCACGCTGCTATAACCTGACCCCGGTGGGCGCATAGGGAAGGGCATACGGTGCCGGGTTACGGTCCATTTAGGTATTCTGAGCCGCTTGCCCAGTAACGGGACTTGAGGCGGGCATAGGGTCAGTTGGATCTCGGTCGTTTGCCTCGCGCTTACGTGTGACGAGTTATTTTCGTCGATGCAGGCGAGCTTCAGCAAGGTCGATGTCGTACTGGATGCGTCGAAGGACTTCGTCATTGATCGCTTCCTCGTTGCGTAACCCGATGACGGTGTCGCGTTCTGTATCCAGCGCTTCGCGAGCCAGCTGTTCGAAGTCGCGCGAGTATAGTCGGCGGATGTTTTCTCCATGCGCGGTCTCCTTGCTCAGTTCGCGAATGCGATCCGCGTATTCGGAGCGAAGACGCTCAACGCTCTCGGGCCGGGCCTCGTTCGATGAGCCCAGCTCCTCGACCCGGGCCAGCGCCGCTTCGTTCGCTTTCAGTCGCGCGAGGCGCTCTTCTTTGTCGTCGACGTGATCGTCGACAATCCCCAACCCGCCAATCAGAGGCTTCAGGCTCAGTCCTTGCACAACCAGCGTTCCGAAAATGACGCAAAACGTCAGGAGCAGGATAAGGTCACGGCCTGGAAAGGGGGCCCCGTTAGGCAAAAGAAAGGGGATCGCGAGAGCGGCGGCTAACGAATCGGCTCCGCGCATTCCGATCCAGGCAATCAAGGCTGTCTGCTGCCAGGGTGCGGGATTTTTTCGGCGAAACGTTTTGCTGAATAGACGCGGCAGATAAGTAGCGCCGAACAACCAGGCGAAGCGAACGAGCACCAGAACGAGAAGGACAAGCAAAGCCAGCCGGGCGACCTCGCTCGTCGCGCCCGGCGCGAGTGCGTGAATGACCTGTGGCAGTTGCAGTCCGATCAGCATGAACAGGATGCCGTTGAGGATGAACGTTACCATTTGCCAAACCGGGATAGCCTGAAGACGCATCCGCCCGCTCAAGACCCGGGGCGCGCGCCACCCGTAATAAATGCCGGCGATGACTACGGCCAGGATACCGGAGACGTGGAGCATCTCGCCGCAGAAGTAGGCAACGTACGGCGTCAGAAGCGAGAACATGGTTTGGACCGGCGGATCGTCCAGGCGCTTCTGCACTTGTGTGGCCAGCCAGCCGGTGGCGAGACCAACTGCGATGCCTCCGGCCGCGACGAGAACAAACTGCGCGCTCGCCTGCCCTAATGAAAAGCTTCCCGTTAACACCGCGGCCACCGCGAATCGAAAAGAGATAAAAGACGTGGCGTCGTTAACGAGACTTTCACCTTCGAGAATGACAATGATCTTGCGAGGGACGCGGAGATTTTGCGTCACGGCCAGCGCGGCCACAGCGTCCGGTGGCGAGATGAGCGCACCGAAAACAAAACCAACGGCCAGGGGCAATCCCGTCAGCGCATGGAAGAGGTAAGCGGTGACCGTCATTGTCAACAGGACCAGGAAAATCGCGAGGGGAAGAATGGAGCGAAGGTTGGCCCGGAAATCCCTCCACGATGTGTAAACGGCCGCGGGATAGATGAGCGGCGGCAGAAACAAATCGAAGACGAGCTTGGGATCGAGCCGAATGGTGGGAAGACCCGGGACAAACGCCAGAAGCCCGCCCGCGATCGTCAGCAGAATTGGATAAGGAACGCCGATTTTCCGGGCGACGAGCGCAAGCAGCGCGACGGCCACGAGACAAATCAGAATTAATTCGACGGGCGTTGCCATTTTGCCCAAGTCCAGGCGGAATCAGATTACCAAAAATTGGTTAAACACAAGGCTATCGTAATCGCCGCAAACAGCCGACCTATGTTGGCGTGAGCGAAATTATTGTCCGTCCCATGGGCGTAGAGTTGATTTCGGCTGAACTATTTTGAAAGATTGGCTGGCACTAGCGCGTATTCAACGCATGAAACGCATTCTTCTCTTGCTTATTCTTGGCGGGCCGCTCGCTGTAGCGGCCGATCCAACCGTCGTTCTGACTGCTCTGCGCGAACATCTCTACGTGGCCGAAGACAATTTCTATTTAAAGGAAAACTCCGTGGTGTATGTCGGCAACAATTTTGTCACCGTGATCGGCGCGACGTGGACTCCGGAAACGGCCACGCTTTTAGCCGCGGAGATCAAGAAGGTTACTCCCAAACCCATTACCGAAGTGATCGATACGAACTACCATCCGGATCGGGCGGGTGGCAATGCTTACTTCAAGAGCATTGGAGCGAAGATCATCTCAACCAAACTAACAAGTGATTTGCTAACGAAACACTGGGACGAGATGGTGCGTTACGTGCAAAAAGGAGCGCCAAGTTATCCGACGCTTCCGCTCGTCTTACCCGACAAAACTTTTGCTGGCGACTTTGAACTGCAAGGCGGCGGGGTGAAGGCAATTTATCTGGGTCCCTCGCATACGCCAGATGGTATCTTCGTGTTTTTCCCGCAAGAGAAAGTTCTTTACGGGAACTGCATTCTCAAAGAGCAGCTCGGCAATCTCGATTTCGCCGATCTGCGCGAGTACCCGAAGACTCTCGAGAGATTGAAGCAGCTCCATCTCGATTTCACTACGATCGTGGCGGGGCATTGGTCACCAATTCACGGGCCGGAGTTGATCGATGAATATCTTCAACTACTGGCGACCAAGACACTATAGGAGTCATAGCGCAGATTTGGTTCGCGGCTGTCGGAGTCATGGCCGCACCTGAAATCACCGCGCACGCGGGTGCGAGTTATCGCTCTGGTTCGTCGCTCTGCTCGTCCGCCCGGGATGCCTGACGCATTTGATCGTGCTCCGCTTCGCTGACGCCTTCTTCGAACATTTGCGCACTCTCGCTCCGTCCCTCGGCATCTTCATCTTCTCCGAGGGAGTCTGCTGCTTGCCGTCCCGTCGAGCCCGGGAGGGGATCCCAACCTTCCGAATCGGGTATGGATTCACTACGCTCTTCCTGCGGATCCATTTCCGATTCTCCCGTCAGCTCGCGTTTGGCCTGTTGATAGTCAGCCTCGGACGGTTCGGAAGGATGACCGTTAATCGCGGCTAATTCGCGCGCACGGGCTTCAACCATCTCAGAGGTCACCGTCCCAATGCCAGCAGCGTTTTCCATTATGATACCTTTGTTCAGCGGATTTTTTCTCATAGTTTAACCAGCCTCCTATTCGTACTTACCTCGAGTTGCGCGACGAGCATTCAGGCGAGCCTTGTCGCGAACATCACTCACGATTCAATCGATCTTGTCCGCACCAAATTCAACACCAGTTTCGTCCAAAGGCGTCTGAAAGCCAGGACAGGGCGCGAATGAACGTCGATGATTTGCGTAGGCTAGCCATACGCGAATCTCTACCGAGCGTGCGATGCAGCTTCTTCGATCAGCGCTGCTACTTCCTTCGGCCTGGAGGCGTAGACCGCGTGGCTGGCGCCTGCGACTTCGACCTTATGGCTCTTGGCTCGTTCGGCATACCACCGCTCCAAGTCGGGATTGATGGTTCGATCTTTCGTCGCGACTAACATCCAACTAGGTTTGCTTCTCCACGCCGCCGTGGTGATCGTCGCCGAAAAATTGTCCGCAAAGTTGAACACTTGCGATCGCGCCATGAAAGCGGCCTGGTCGCCAGGAAGGTCAGCTGCGAACAATTCATGAAATTGCGCGGGGTCGATATAGGTGAAACCGTCTGCCGTCTTCTTTATCGCAGTAGACTTGCCGAGATCACTTGGGAAACGTTTTCCATCGTCGGCCTCATTCTCTCCCGCATCTGGCATGTGGGCCGCAACGTAGACTAATCCGGCAACCGACGGATCCGTTCCCGCTTCGGTGATGACGGAGCCACCATAACTGTGAGCCACAAGAATGCATGGTCCGTCTTGCAGAGCGAGAATGCGCTTCGTCGCCGCCACATCTTCTTTGAACGATGTCTCCGGCTCCTGGACGATAGTTACCTTGTAACCATCCTTCACAAGAATGTCGTAAACACCTTTCCAACCTGAACCATCCGCCCAGGCACCGTGAACCAGGACAATATTCCGAATCCGACGCTCTTCGTTCTGCGCTGAGAGCGCACAGCAGCTCAGGAGCAACAATGCAACAGAGAGGGAACGTGAAAGGACTTGCGGTGTCTTTAGCATTACTCACCATAACCGATCCCTTCGATGCGGTCGATGACGCATCTGTGGGATGTTGAAATGCCACTTACGAGGTATGCGAGAACGCCTGGCAAGATCCGCTAGCGAGTTAGTACCGCAGGCGTCACTGCCTTGAAGTGCGCGTAGAATATCGAAAGACTCATCCAGGTCTCGGTGGCGAATGCGACACTGCCATCGTTTTCTCGGTTGTTTCCACTGCTTCGATTGTCATTTTGCGTGCTTTTTGTTTTTTGGCTGGTTTCTGGCGGAACACCCTAAGTTTATCTCAGCTTTCGAGCGGCGCGCATGATCGCGCGAATAAACGGCGTGTCTGTCTAGCGGCGAGAAATACGAGCGAGATCACGCACACAATGATTAATAGCACTCGCACGCTTGCCGCTGCTGCGACGGAAAGTCCGACCCCGGTCCAAAGCGCGATGTAGGCAGCCAGACACATTGGGCATTTCGGAATCAGCGCGAGAATCGCGCTTGGAACAATCCACGCGGCATGGTCGACAGCGCGCCGGACAGTTGATTCACAGCCGACACGGCTGCCATTGCAGAGTTTTAGCGACTTAGCTGTCATTGTAGCTTCACGCCGCCGAAGGTCGGGCATCGTTGTATTCGTCGTGCCAATTCCACCACTCGTACGTCGCCGTTTGCGGGTAGCCCTCAGGCGAGTCCTCCCACTCCTCCTGGCGCCCGAGCGCCGTCATGTCCAAGTAGCTCCAGGTTGTTCCCATCGCCTCGTCGCCACGGCTATTGATAAAGTAGGTGCGGAACACCTTGTCGCCGTCGCGGATGAATGCATTGTGGCCGTGCCACTCGTCTACGCCGAAATCCTTGTCGAAATCGTCCGTCAGGGTGTACCAGGGGATGAGTTCCCAACCCATGCGCGCCTTCAGACGCTTGATGTCCTTCTGCGGCGCACGCGAAGTAAACACGAGAGTGGTGTCGCGGGCGTTCAGATGGGCAAGGTGGCCAACGTGGTCAGCTACCATGGAGCAGCCGACGCAGGCATGGTCGGGCCAGCCGTGCACGCCGGGTTCGAAGAATGCGCGATAGATGATCAACTGGCGGCGGCCGTCGAACAGGTCGAGCAGACTCACCTTGCCCTTGGGCCCGTCAAACTCGTACCTCTTCTCCACGGCCAGCCGCGGCATCCGCCGGCGCTCGGCGGCTAGCCCATCACGGGCTCGGGTCAACTCCTTCTCCTTCACGAGAAGCTGCTGGCGTGCAGCCTCCCATTCATGTGGTGATACCACTTTCGGTATTTCCATGTTTTTCTCTTTTTTTGGGGTCATTGTTTGTGTGCTCATTTTGCCTTTCGTTCTTTAATAGTACAACGAACGACGGCATCGGTTCTGGACGCATATTTTGCCTGTCGAAAGACGGGACGCGAGAATACGCATGCGTATTATGACCGGCTTCTTCGAGAAGTCGCAGAAACGAAAAGTCTATCGCGTCGCCGCGGCTTACATCGTCGCCGCGG
>JBARAJ010000147.1:0-17483 GCA_049791915.1 Candidatus Udaeobacter sp. | reverse complement strand
ATTCGAAGGAAATGGTCCGCTTTGCGAAGCACCACAAGCTGGACGTGCAACTGATTCTGCTGACGCACGCGCACCCCGATCACGTCGCGGATTTGCCGGGTCTCCGCGAAGAAACCGGCGCAGATGTTTTTACCCCGGCGCGCGAACGAGTGCCTGGCGCCGAGCCAATCGACGAGGGAAAAAAGTTTCGGCTTGGAAATTTGCAAATCGATACGCGCCTGACTTGGGGTCATTCCCCCGGCGGTATCACGTACGTTGTGACCGGGCTCGCGCATCCAGTCGCCATTGTAGGCGATTCGCTTTTTGCCGGATCGATGGGCGGCGGCAACGTGTCGTATCGCGACGCCTTACAAAACAACCTTGAGAAAATTCTAACTTTGCTGGACGAAACCATCATCTGCCCGGGACACGGTCCGATGACCACTGTGGCTGAGGAGAAACAGCACAACCCGTTTTTCGCGGGGAAGGTTTAGGTGAATTTCGCCACAGATTAACACGGATTTCCACGGATGATCCTGAAGCGCTTAATCTGTGTTTCATCCGTGTGTATCCGTGGCTAATTTCAGCACATGAATATCGGCTTCATCGGAGTTGGTCGAATGGGCGCGAACATGGCGCGCCGCTTGAAGGATCGTGGTTTTCACGTCACGGCGATTTACGACACAAACCGCGCCGCCGCCACAGAACGCGCGTCGGAGCTTGGGTGCGCCGCCGCGCAGGATTTGTCAGAAGTCACGGCGGCATCCGACGTGATCTTCACCGTAGTGACGGACGACAACGCGATGCGGCAAATCTTTTCCGGCTCCGGAGACAATCTGCTCGTCAACGCCCGCGGCAAATTATTCGTCAACTGCGCCACGATCTCGCCGCAAGTCCACGTCGAGATTGAACAACTGGCCGAGAAAGCCGGTGCGCAATCGCTGGAAGCATGCATGGCGTCGAGCATTACACAGGCGCGCGAAGGCAAGCTCTACCTGATGTGCGGTGGAACCGAAGACGCGTTCCAAAAAGCCGAACCGATTTTGAAAGAGCTTGCCGCCCAGATTCGCTTCGTCGGGAAAGCCGGCGAGGCCGCCAAGGTGAAAGCGCTGGTTAACATGGTGATGAACATCAACACCGCAGGCCTGGCCGAAGGCCTTGGGCTCGGTGCCGCTCTCGGTCTAGACCTGACGATGTTGCGAGAAGTTTTTTCCCAGACCGGTGCAAACTCCCGCGTGCTCGAAACCGACGGCGAAGACATGCAGAACCGCGAGCACAGCTGCTTTTTCTCCGCTGCTCACGCTGCCAAAGACAGCGGGATCGCGCTCGAACTTGCGCGCAATCTCGGTCTCGATTTACCTCTCTCGCGCGCCACTAAGGAACAATACGACTGCATGATCGCGGAAGGCCTCGGCGAACTCGACAAATCCGGCATCGCCGAGCTCACGTTCAAAGACCGCCACAGACACTCCGGCGATCGCGTGTGAGTTGCTACCTTAGGTCGAGATGCGACCTAGAGGGCAAAGAACGCGCACTTCCCTTCAAAACCTTTCAACTCAAATTCGCCAAGCAACCGTGGGCTAACGAGTCCATGTAGTTTCGTCCGCGCTGTTTCACTCACACAACAGGGCTCGCCTAACGAACCCGCCAGCTTCTCTAAACGAAAAACCAGATTTACCTCGCCACCCATCAAACTTTCTTCACCCATTGAGGCCACTCCACCGATATCGACTGCGCCAAAGTGCACGACGAGCCGAAACGCCGGTCCTTCCTTTCGTTGCAATTCTTTCAGCGCGGAAATTACCGCAGTAATCTCCTCCGGACTCGTGTGGGCTTCGCGCCAATACGTAAAGAAACCGTCGCCAAGATATTTGTTAATTATGCCGTGCTGTTTCTCGATGATCTCCTTGCAACTCAGAATCCACGCTCCGACAAAAACGTCCAGCTCCTGACTTAGCATTTGGCGGCTGATCGGCGTAAAACCGCGAATGTCTGCGACGAGAAGCCAGCACGGAACAGTCTCGATCTCGCGCAACGTACCTTGCATCCCATCCGTTTTGTACTCTTCCGAAATAGCGACTGGGTCTCGGACCTTGAAAACCTGATCGCCGATCGTGATTTGATCACCATCGTTTAGTCGAATCGGGTGATGAATTCGCCGCTTGTTCAAAAAAGTACCGTTACTGCTGCCAAAATCGATCAACCAAAGCTCACAAATATTTTGCAGATGAATCAACGCATGCCGGCGCGACACCTTTGGCGACTCCAACACAATCGTGCTAGCACGGGCTCGTCCTATGGAACAACTGCCTTTGATCGGATGGCGTCCGCCATCAGCTGCTTCCAGCCAGGCACCTTCCTCTGGGGGCATACGCATGCCGAAGCACTATCAAACGTAACCGCAGACGGGAAGTATCTTCCGAGCATTCCAGATCTTGGGGTTGGTCAAGATCGCCACAAATTAGGTCGGGAATCGCGTTAGCCGATTGGATATCGGCAGCTGACCGCTCCAAAATCGAGTTAGACGCGATGCCCCGTATGGCTTGCTTTCTGAAAAGCCTGCAATGTGATCGAAACGGACAAGCTGAAGGCTCATTTCGGTGAGCGTAAACCCGTTTCGGGGACGCCAGCTTTACCCTCGACATAGCCTGGCAGCGGCCGTATGAAAGATCTTGTTAGGTAGCTCCACATGTCCCCCGAGGCGCAAGAAGAGATTGAGCGCAAGATCGGGCAATCGTTGCCCAAGTCTGGTCTAATTAAGCTCGCAGCTTAGCTCAAACAAATGCAACCGCCTGCTCGACAAATTTCGACCTGTCCGACCTGCGGTGCTGCGCTTGAGGAAACATTCGGTGGCGGAGGCGGCTGCATGTTTTGTCTGTTGCAGGCGGGAATCGACAGCGAACAAGAAACGGTGCATGATTCAACGCCGGACGCTCTTAAAGGTGGCATGCGCTTTGGTGTCTATGAAATCGATTGTCACGCGGATGGAAATCTCTGCGAGCTTGGCCGTGGCGCGATGGGCGTCACTTATCGCGCCACCGATACGTCACTCCGACGCAAAGTCGCCTTAAAGATCATTAAAACCGATATCGCTGAGCGAAGCGCCGACGCCCGCGAACGTTTTGTCCGCGAAGCGCGCGCAGCAGCGGCGTTGCGGCACGAAAACATTGCTGTCATCCACCAGTTCGGAATGCGTCTTGAAACAGGCCAATATTTCTACGCTATGGAACTTATCGAGGGCGAGACCCTCGATGAACGTGTTCGTCGCGCCGGGCCGATCAATGCCCGTGCCACCATCGGAATTGCACAGCAAGTCACTTCGGCCCTGGCCGCCGCGGAAAAACGTGGCCTAGTCCATCGCGATTTAAAGCCAGCAAACCTTATGCTGGTGAATGCGGACGACCCGGAAGTAATGAAGAGCGATCAAGCCTGGTCTAAGCGAAGTAGAATACGCGCGCTCCGCAAGAGCGGGATTCCGGTGGTGAAAATAATCGACTTCGGTTTGGCCAAAGCTTTTCACACGGCAACCGATTCGAAGTCGCTGACCCATGACAGATTCGTCGGCACGCCGGCATTCGCCAGTCCCGAACAATTTGAACATTCCGCGCTTGACGTGCGCTCAGACATCTACTCGTTAGGCGAGACGCTCTGGTTCGCACTTACAGGAAAACCGCCATTTGCCGGCCGTACTCTGTCTGAGATCCACCGCGCACAAAAATCAAATGCGCCTCCCGTCGAACAACTCAAAGCAGCGCACGTCCCACATCGCCTGAAATCGCTGCTCGGATCGATGCTCGCATTCGAACCGACCTCGCGACCGGGCACCGGCGAGTTAGCGGCGCGCTTGCAACGTTGCTCTCAAGAGGCACGCAAAGCCCGACGCACGCGCATTGCTCTGACAGCGGCCGCGATCCTCACTCTCGGCATGTCTGCACTTTTGCTCGAGCGTCCATCGCTGATCCAAAATGCGGCTTTGAATCCTGCGCCGGAGAAAAGCATTGCGGTGCTACCATTCGAAAACTTGAGTGCTGATGAGGAGAACGCGTTTTTCACGGATGGCGTCCAAGACGAGATCCTCACCGATCTGGCAAAGATAGCGGATTTGAAAGTGATTAGCCGCACGTCAGTGATGCAATACAAGACCACTGCAAAGAGTAATCTGCGTGAGGTTGCCAGAGAACTGGGAGTAGCTCACATCGTTGAGGGCAGCGTGCAGCGCACCGGCAACCGGGTGCGTGTCAGCGCACAGTTGATTGACGCCAGGACAGACATGCACGTTTGGGCGGAAAGGTACGACCGTGACCTGGCGGATGTATTCGCCATTCAGAGCGAAATCGCCAAGACGATTGCCGACCAGCTTCAAGCCAAAATTTCCCCAGGCGAAAAGACGGAGATCGAGAAAGCGCCTACTGCTGATCTGGCGGCCTACGATCTCTACCTGCGGGCGCAGAAGCTCTGGGTTGATATTTCCGATCCGCTCAAAGCCAAAGAGACTTTATCAAAAGGCACAGATTTGCTCGACCGAGCTGTTGCTCGCGACCCTCGCTTTCTTCTCAGCTGGTGCCTGCTCTCCAAGATGCATGGTGCTTTCTATTGGTATGGATTCGACCGAACCCCAGCTCGATTGAAACTGGCTAATGAAGCCGCACAGGCGGCGTTGCGGCTGCAACCCGACGCGGGTGAAGCTCATCTCGCGATGGCGGTCTACTATTATTACGGTTTCCTTGATTATGACCGGGCCCGGAGCGAGCTAAACATTGCGCGAGGCAGTTTGCCTAATAACGCTCAAATATTCGAGTACGCCGGCTATATCGATCGCAGGCAAGGCAGGTGGGAAGAGAGCATGCGCAACTTGGTCCGTGCTCTGGACCTCGATCCCCGAAATATTTTTACACTTAAACAACTGGCAAATTCTTACAAATCACAGCACCAGTATCCGGAAGAGTTGCAAATTTTGGGTCGCGTATTGTCGATCGAGCCAAGTGCGATACTAACGCGCCTTCGCCGCGCGGAAATTCCGCTGGATTGGCGCGCCGACATAAAACCATATCAGGAAGCGATCGTCGCATTGGTCGGGGAAAACCCGGATGTGGCATCGGACATTGTGAGTCCCGACTACGCTTTATGCGAACGGACTTCTACCGCCGCCGCCCGTTTGCTGAAAAATTATCCTTCTGCTGGGGCGACGGTTAATTTTGGTGTGAACTCTCCACATTCCTATTGGGACGGAGTTGTTGCTCGTTGGCAAGGCGATGCGGCCAAGGCTTCCGCTGCCTTTTTGGCTGCGCGTCAGGAGGTCCAAGCCATTTTGAACAGTAAGCCCGACTTCGCTGCTGCGCTGAGCTTGCTCGGTATGATCGATGCCGGCCTCGGTCGCAGGCAAGATGCGGTCCGTGAAGGCCGTCGCGCCTGTGAATTGTTGCCCATCTCTAAAGATGCAATCTATGGACCTGCTTTGGCAGTTAATTTGGCGCAGATCTATGCCTGGACGGGCCAGAAAGATCTGGCGATTGAACAGCTCGCTGCGATCGAGCGCAGGCCAAACGAACTTAGCTACGGCCTTCTTAAGTTACATCCTTACTGGGACTCTTTGCGTGGTGATCCCCGTTTCGAAAAAATTGTGATGTCGCTCGCCCCAAAGGCCTAACGGATTGCGAATTAACCGGTAGACCAACTCCGGCCGCATAAAGTACCGATTCACGAATTCCGTCGATTCCTAGATCTCTCTCAATCAGGGTGTCGGCCAACGCTCCTGTGCAGAATGGGGCCAGGCCCAGCCATGTCGCCACCAGACAGAAAGTCTGGCAAAGGTGGCCCGTCTCAAGAAGCACTACGCGATAGGCGCGGACATGGTTATACTTCCACATTGTGCGGGGAAAGACGGCCGTCATTAAAAACAAGGCGGCGATGTTTTTCACGTAGTCTTGCCCGGCGCAATAGTGCCACACGTTATTTCGGGTCACTTTCGTCGTGATCAGTTCCAGATAATGTCCTCCGGAATGATAATGATAGATACCCGGTCGAAGGTCCTTGACGCGCAGTGCCACCAAATAAACTTCGCCCGGATGCCGCGCGCCTCCGGATGGACTGGTTTTGTGCGGCACTTTTCCGAATACCGGCGACTCCAGATACCCGGTGACACCCCAGACAAGCGACAGAAGCTGGGACACCGCTTGAATTGAAATTTTTCGACGCAGGAACTCTCGATGTGTTCTTCGCTGCATCAAGACGTCGACGAACTCGGAACTGGGAAAGGTTCGAGCCGGTAAGGCTGCTTTCTTGGCTCCCTTCACGGACTTGAAAAAATTGGGTGGAGGCGTTTTTGGCAGCTTTGATTTCAACCAACGAACTCTCGATCGATTGCCCACATAGAGCGCGTCTTTCGTTGAAAAATGAAAACTTCCTTCCGGCAACCATTGCGCCCATTCCTTGGCAATTCGGGCGTCCTTCACTGCTGCAGGCGAACCTTTGACCAGCAATAGCCGTCGTTTCTTTAATTGAGAGACCGCCAACCGTACGCTTTTCGGCGTATAATCCGCGAAATGTGACACGGCCTGCCGGGGGGTCCGCCAATCGTCAAAAAAATCGAGGACTTCGCAGGTAATCGGACGTCCCGAAACGGTGTAGCGGTTGCCGAAATTGCGGAAAAATAACCGGCCACCTTCCCAGTACGCGATCAGGCTCTTGGCCCGGCGCAATTGGGTCGCCCTATCCGCCATCAAATCCCAAAGTACCACTCTTCTGCCAGGTTGGTAATGTGCTTATTGACGTCCGACAACGCCATATCGAGGTCTCTATGCGCCATCTTGAGTTTTTTGTGCGCCATCTCGAGTTTTTTGTGCGCTGCGCGCGCCTCTGCCGACGGCTTTTTGCCCTTTATTTTGGGTTTTTTCTTTGTAGACATGTGGCTATCTCCTCTTCAGCATCTAATTCGCATTAGGAATTCGGATCCTTTGGGCCAAGAGGCTGCTCAGGAAACGGAACCAATGTCAATTACTTTATCAGCCTCTGGCCAGCAGATTCAGTAGAGCGTCGCTCGACAAGTCGTTAGGCTAACCAAAACTTATGTCAGAAGAATTGATGCTGCGCTTAATGCTCCGGACTTCCACATCAACCGGCGTATCATCGACCCCCCAGTCAGCTCATCCTTTGGCAGATCGTCGCGCTCTGCGACTGGACTTATCGCCGGTCGGGATACGACCTGCGCTCACTGCCCATCCTCCTTCACAAGCTCCTTGAAGATTATCCATCCACCCATGCGGTTGTCGTCTATGAGGCTCCGACGATTACCCGCATCGCGTTGGCACAACTCACATCCGTACCTCTCTCCGCGGCTTGCACGCTGTATCTTCCGCCTGCGCGTGCCGCAAACCTCGATTACCTTGTCCTGCCTTAGGTATCGACCAACCGCTGACATGACTTTGCAACCGAGGGCCGAGGTCCCGACGGATTACCTAAAGTAATCCGTATTTGAGCTTTTCTTCGCACTATATTCGTCGTTTCGGCGGCAAAATCTAAAACATTTCAGTCGGGACTCTCATCTCATCTTCGAACTTAATTTCACAGGCTCCCAAGATCAGCCGACGCGGAAACGGACATCACGGATGGTTTTGCCGCCGAAGCGCTGTTTTAGTTTTCGCAGGATTTCGGACTTGGAGATTTGTTCGAGCTCGTAGTGCAACGCTGGTTGGAGCACGCGCACGTAAAGCACGCCTTCCCGCAATGCGACCGGGGCGGAGTGCGCGGCGATGAAGTCGCCGACGATTTTTGACCAGGCTTCGATTACTTCGGCTTCGCGCAGGCGCTCGCGCAAGCCGAGGCGCTGCATGAGTTTCGGCATCAGCTCGGCCGGAGAGTGCCATCGGTCGGGTCGCAGTTTTCTCACGGGTAAGCCGCGCCATTCGGCGATTACGGCGGCGCGAAGTGCAGAATTCATGGAGTGGTGGAGTAATGGAGTGATGGGCTAATTTATTGTAACTGCCGCAGGAGGAGCAACGCGACTAGTGAGTGGGCGCCTGGCCAGCGGGTAAAGGCGCTGGAATTTGCGGCTGCTCGCCACGGGTTGGAACGCGCGCGGGCGCGAAGCTGCGCCATTTTTCAAGTGGCATCGCAGCGACGGTCATTAACGCTAGTTGGCTGATCATGAATCCAACCAGCCATGGAAACGCCTTTTGCATGAAACCGTAGGAATGCAGGCCGACGCCGAGCATGTTTACGCCGAACCACGAGAAGCTGGTGACGATGTTCCCGAAGAGCGCCATGATCATCAGGCCGCGTTGCCGAATGAACCCGCCCCAGCGCGCGTGCAAAGTGATAGCGCACCAAAGGACGATCAGCACGGCACCGTTTTCCTTCGGGTCCCAGCCCCAGAACCGGCCCCATGATTGATCGGCCCAGATGCCGCCAAGCACTGTGCCGACAAAACTAAACAGCGTGGCGAAACAAACTACGCCATAGGTCATACGCGCGAGTGAATCGGCGGTTTGCTTTTTTAACGAGCGCGTAAACACGCCGCGCACGACGTAAATGATGGCAAGCATACCGGCGAGAAACATTGCCGAGTAACCGGTGGTGATGGCAACGACGTGAGTAGCGAGCCAGATGTTGGTGTCGAGCACAGCCTGCAACATTTCGAGCGTATCGCCGCTGCCCGCGAGATGATGCGCGATGATTAAGGTCACGAAACCAATCGCGCCCGCGCAAGCCGCGCCGATGCCGTCTTTGAAAATGCGTTCAAGTATCAGCGCGACAATGACTGCGCCCCACCCAATGAAGATTGCCGATGAATACAGATTGGTTACTGGTGGACGCTCTTGCAGATACATCCGCGAAAACAGACCGAAGGTGTGAATGGCAAGCGCGAGCAGTAGAATGTAGAAAGCCGAACGCCTCAAAAGACTGCTCGATCCGAGCCACGACGCGCATGCCAGCAGGAACGCGAGTACGTAAAGTGTCATGCTTTGACTGAAGGGCTCAAGCCGATTGAACAAGAACTCGAACGACGTGCGCTTCATCGTGTTCGGCTGTTCTTTGCCGAACCAATCTGTCATGAGTTGCGCGTGTTGATTAAAGAGCGGCCGATTATTTGCGCGGTAGGTGTCGCCAATGACCGCGTATTCCGCCACAATCGGGTGAATTTCGCCGATCCCGACCGATCGAAGTAAACTATCGCCAACGGAATGCCATTCACCATTTGGTTCGGGTGGCGGAACAGCCAGGACGTATGCCATCTCCGAGAGATGTTCGTAACGCTGAATCATCTGAGCGACGTCATCGAGTTTTCCTTTGTCGAAATTTTCGCCCATCGCGCGTTGGCGCGCTGCCGTTGCTGCACCCGGGACACTGCTCGCGAAACGCTGAAGTTCGGCAGTAAAATTTTCTGTGCCTTCAGGTTGAATGCTGTTTTTCAACCGCTGATACAGCGAAAGTCCGTTCCGCAGATTCAGGATGGCGCTTTGATAGGCGGAGCGCTGGACTGCTTCGAGCTTGTCCGATTGCGCGGCTTGTTCATCGATCTGCTTCAGGAAAGGCGCGAAGTCGGCGAAGCTAAAATATTTGCGGTCGCTTTGTTGCCAGCCAAACAAGCCAAGGACGTCTGCGTTTTGCACGACGAACACCGGATATTGATCGGCAACCGGAGCATTGAACAGCGTGTCAGTCAGCCATTGCATCGCGCTCAGGCGCTTGCCACCCTCGAGCCGCAGTTCCTGTTTTCCGTGAATGATCAAGAGCGAATTGCGCGCGACTGTGTCCAGCGGTTTGATCCGGCCGCCGACGAGCACCGGAATTTCACCGAATTTGCTGAAATCGAAATCGTCTTGCGCCGTCTTTGGGGGCAACCAATTGGCCGCGATGCAGGCGGCAGCAACAGCCAAAATGATCCATGGTAGAAAACGTTTCATGCGATTGTCCTCCGCCGTTGTCGTGAAAATCCTACGAGATGAAAACCAAATTGCACAAGCAGACCGGCAGCGACAATCACGCAAGCCACGTAAGGCGCAATGAAGCTCGGGTTGTGCACCACCTGTAAAATCGTTGCCGAATCGTCTTTCTGAAATCCGGCCTGATAAAATGTTTCGCCGCGGTAGCGCAGCGGATGATTCATGTAAATCAAGACGTCGCGGTTCACGGACCGCTCGGGATCGATCAATGTGACTTTGCTTGAGAAATCCTTCGGGATTTCGGTGCCGGCATATTTTTCGTGTGTGAACTTTTGCAACGTCACGCTGTAAGGCTTGTAATAGCGCACCGGGCGCAGCGTGATCATCCATGTGCGGCCGCCGGACGCAAACGTCTGGGGCGCGCCGAGCGCATCCGAAACCAGCCACGTGCCTAACGAACCGCCGTCCTTCGGTAGAATCTCGATTGCCGCGCTCGGAACGTCGCGTTCATCGGAAGCGGTCGCGCGCATCACAGGCTCGACCGCGATCATTGCACCGGGTCCTTGATTCGCGATCGGTTGCGCGCCTTCGCCTGCCTGGCTCAACATCCTCAAACGCGAATTTTGATAAAAGTTTCTAACTGCAATCCGGAACGGCAAACTCCAGTGGTCGATCACCCGATTGTGGCGCAGCACGCTATCGGGAATCGCGGTCACCTGATCGAGGTCATCGCCGCTCGTGTCGATCACGGCCAGCTCCGTCTGGCGCATGTCCTCGGAATAATTCTTCGCGTCGCCATTTGCCAACTGCATATGACTCTCCACCGCGAACAGATCGGTGAACAAACCGCCCGCCAGCATGATGATTAACCCAGCGTGCGTCAGATGAATCCCCAGTTTCCGCCAGCCCCAGCGGAAACGTTTCAGGTGAGCGGCGATTAGATTAATCAGCAACACAGTCCCGATGAGATGACCACCAGGAAAAATCGGGATCTGGAATCCGCGCCCGTCCGGCGGCCACCACACAAACATGCTTTGGAAATAACGCTGCTGCGCTTCGTGGATCCCGAGATGGACCTGCGCCAATGTCCCGGCAAAGATCAGCGCCATCGCCGCCGCAAGACACACGATCGTCAGCTTTAGCGATGTAAAGATGTCGACGATTTTGTGCAGCATATTTCTAAAACCCATCTCTAAATGTCATTCTGAGCGAAGCGAAGAATCTCAAATCACTTCGGCCTTCGTGGGAATAGCCAGAGATGTTTCACTTCGCTCAACATGACAGTCATTTGTGAAATTAAAATCGAACGGATTCGATGAATTTCACGAAATTCGGTTTCTCTTTTTCAATTGCCGCGGTTGGCCCGGTTGCTTTGAAAAACCAGACGCGTCCATCGCGTCGCGTCCAGGCCGCAATGGTGCGCGTTTTGTCACCAGCAATGTCGGTGGTGGAGAACGTCATATCTCCGGTTTTGAGAGGAGCGACTTGCGAGGTGACGGCATTTGCATCCACGGGCGCTAGACCCATTTGTCCGCGCCACCGGTTGATGTTGTCGGCATCGCTTCCTCCATCGCCGGGGAAGGTCACGACGGAGATGTCGATCTTGCCGCCTTCGTCTGCGGCCGCGCTGAAGCTGGCGTAGCGCATCGAAGAGGGCGGAACTTCTGTCCAGCCTTCCGGCGTTCTCCATTTTACCGGGGGCGCGCTCGTCGTCTGCGGCGGCGCCGCGGCCATTTGCGGCGGTCCGGCTTGCGTCTGGGCGTTGCAAACTGCTGCGACCCATTTAATAAAGTCGGCTTTCTGTCCCTCCGTCAGATCGGCGTTACCGCGCAGTTTGAAAAACAGCGTTGCATCAGCAGTGGTCACCATTGCGGCGATGATTCTGCCATCTCTAGCAGGGTCGGCGTTATCGGGGAGTCCTGCGAGGTCGACGATGCTCACGTCGCCTAACGAAGTGTGCAGTCGCTGCGCCATCTCGTCGAGTTTCTGTTCGGTGATTGGCGATTGACCGAGCTGACCCAGCCAGCGGTTCACATTCTCGAGGACATTCCCCGCAGCGGAGCCCAAACTCACAAATGAAACGTCTGCCACTGCGCCGTTATCGCCTTTGACCAGAAAACTTGCCTGCCGCATTTGCGACAGCGGCTGCGGTTCCCAATTCGGCGGTGTCGTCACCGCGGTTTCCATCGCCGGCGGAAGACCGGCTGGCATTCGAGGCGCGGCCGTGTTCGTCGGCATAGCGTCTTGTTGTTGAGGCGCCGATTGTTCCAGAGGCGCCTTGGAGACGCGGTACACCTTGATCTCGGAGTTTTTCTCGCAGCTAACTAGCAACGCTGCGACCAACGCGGAACAAATTACAAGCTGGCCGCCAGCCTTTGCGAATTTGAAAAATACCCTCACCTTCATCCTCTCCCCTTTACGAAAGGAGAGAGAAGCGAATTAACCGCGCCCGTCTTCACGAGCAAAATTTATTTCTGTGGTCCGCCGGTATGGCACGTCGTGCAGGAGAACTCGGAGAACTCTGAGTCGATGTGAAAAAACGTGTAACCGTCGGCGTTTAATTTCTTGAGCTGTTCGCCGCTACCCTGCGCGAGGATGAGGTGACACGAGTTGCAATCACTCGCTGAAATCGTCTTTTTGCCGTCGGCCGTCTTGTGATTGCCATCATGACAACGGAAACAGCCATTCCAGTCTTTGTGCCCAATGTTGTTGGGATGCGTGCGCCAGTCGGTCTTCATCTCAGGGAAAAAATTCTGGCGATAGATTGCCTGCGCTTCCGCAATTAGTGGATCGGCTTGCGCGGGATCCGGATAAGCCGCGTGCAATGAAGTCGCGATCGCCTGTAACGCTTCCGGTTCGGATGTATAAGGCTGCGTCAGTGCGCCGACGACCTTCGCTTTTGCGAAAGGAATCTTCGGGTCTATTCGGCCGGCGGCCAACGCAACGTCTACGGCGTCGTTCGGCGCCATGACATTGTGAGCCGGACGGCTGTGGCAATCCAGGCAATCCATGCGGCGAATGTCATGTTGCGACGGGTCGGCTTTGAAATCGTCGGTGCGGTATTCGGTGCTCTGACCTTCGGCGTTAGTTACGCGCACCCACGGGATCGTTTCAGAATCCTCACCGGTCGCGAGATATTCGACCTTGTTAGCGATATTCATGTGCCAATGAATACCGCCTACTGGCCCGCGCGATGGCTCAGCGCCGCCTACGTTCAGTAACAAGCGAACGGCGAACGGCGTGTTCGCCTCATCGGAGAGGTAATGCTGATATGTGCGATCGACCGTGCCGATGTAACGGCTCGGCCAATGGCATTCCAGACACATCTCCTGCTCCGGCCGCGTCTCGGCCGTAACGTAAATGGGGCGATCGAAGTCGCCGAGCACGGTGTGGTACAACTGTTTTACACCATTGACCTTGGTCTTGAAGTAAGCAGCCGCACCGGGACCAACGTGGCATTGAACACATGCGATCTGCGCATGCGCGGTGTGCTGGGCAGCAACAAACTGCGGCTCCATTGGCACATGACAGCGCTTACCACAAAAATCGACCGACTCCGTGTATTGATAAGTTTCGTAACTGCCAAGAGCAGTCAGAAAAAGAAAGCCAACAGCGCCAACCGCGAACGACGCGAGGATCCGTCGATCGCGTTTGCGCGACAAATCGATCTGAAGAATACGGTGTTTGCCTTCGAGATGCGCTGCGCGACGCTCCGCACGTTTTTGCAGAACCGCGCCCAAAAGCGTGAGTGCCAGGCCGAGAAGGAGAAAAAACGGTGCGACGACATACGCGAGGATTCCAACGTACGGATTCCTTGCGGGAGCGAAGAAATCGATCGCGAAGAGGAGAACAAAAGCGAATAGCGCCGCGGACGCCAGCACCATGCCAGCCCAACTGAACCAGTTCTGGAAATGGCGCCTGAACGATCGAGGCGGTGTTGGACTTGTAGCCTCAGGCATCACGGCAAGTATTTAGCAGCGTATTGAAAAATCGAACGCTTCTCGATTTCGAAAATGAAGATCCACCTGGAGTCGACAGCGCAGACTCATGGAAATGCTGCGGTACACACGTGCCTAGAATCGAATTTGAAGACTCGAAAAGAGTGAGTGCGCGCGATAATTGTCATGACCGCCCGAGGTGACGTCCCTGTAGTTATAATAACCGTACTTCAGCAGCAGGCGCGTGTTCTTGCTCAATTTGCGCGTCACAGTCGCTGAGACCGCGTGCTCTGTCGTACCCATTCCGTATGGCATAGCGACGACCGCGTTCTTAAAGTAGTCATTGGCGCAGTAGAAGTAATAATCGGCGTAGAAATCCGTTTTATCATCGATTACGTAGCCAATCCCGCTGGTTACGGTCCAGTAATCGCTCCTAAAATTCACGACGGTCGGGCTGGTCTGCGGCTCTAAGCT
The DNA here is from genome assembly GCA_049791915.1 of Candidatus Udaeobacter sp. Lineage (GTDB taxonomy): Bacteria > Verrucomicrobiota > Verrucomicrobiia > Chthoniobacterales > UBA10450 > Udaeobacter. The sequence goes on along the minus strand of JBARAJ010000147.1, from coordinate 3,211 downwards.
GATGTCATTGGCCGGCGTATCTGTTTGATTGAGAATGTACGAGAAATTCGCCTGCAGAAAGAATCGCGGCAGAGGATTCCAATTCAGCGATTCGCTGATCACGTGCTGCTTGATTTCGCCGCTCTGCAGGTCGGACAGCAAGTCTTCCTGCGGAAATAAGTCCCACTGACCGTCGATCGAGGTATGCACAAAATCGTAACGCGTGACCAGAGCAAGCGTTCCCAAGGACGCGGGAAGCTTGGGCCGGAACGTCATTCGAATATTAAAGTCATCGACAGTCCAGTCTTGATTAACCAGGCGTGGGTACTGCGCAGTGAAAACGTCTTCATCATAGGACGCGATTCTGTGAAAGTACTGCGCAGCGAAGTTTAGCCTCATCGTGGGATACCAAGTCGCGCCAATACTATATTTTTGCTCCAGCGCATGGGTGTTTTTATCCAACGGCTCTTCTTCGTCGAAGCTTTGAAACTCATCGACTTGCCCGAATTCCTCTTCCCATTCGCCTTCGAAATAGAAGAGCCAATCCTTAATACCCGTGTAACGCATCTCCAGTCTTTGGGCGAAACGGTTGTAATCTGCGTTGCGCGCGCCTTCGACGGGTATTGGTGGTCCGAAATGGAATCCGCCAGCCGGGTTCAACGGGGTGAATGGCGGTGTGTTCGGCACCGTTTCCTCCGCAAGAAAGGTCGAATCGCTTTCGTCATTCTCGTGGGTGTATCGGAACCCCGACAAAATCGCGAGGTTTTCCACCGGCATCCAAAACACGTTGGCATTAAACAGGTTCTCCCTAATCCGGGCGGTTCCTGCTAAATCGATGAAAGAATGGTCGCGGTTAACAAGCGTCGGTACCGGTTCTCCGAATGCCTCGTCCCACTGAGTCCCGAAGATGCGGGAACCCGAAAGATCGTTTGTTATCGTCGTATACGAATATCCGGCGGTGAACCAGAGATTATCGGTAATTCGCGTCTCAGTGATGCCATGTCCGCTGAACAAATCGACATCATCATTCTGTTGCTGCGTGACCTTGCGCTGCTGGCCCGGAGGCGGAACGACCGGAGGCAACTGACCGGCGCCGAGCTCCGAATTTAGCGAGTAATCGTCCGTGTTGTGCTCGTAACGCATCCCGAGCAAAACGTCGGTATTACCGATAGTCTTCGATGCTTCGAAGGAAAATATGTCGCGCTTTTCATCGAGATTGCGGAAGGAAGGAACGATTTTGCGAGTGGGTTGGACTGCGAGTCCTGTCAGATTTGTGTCGCCCCATACAGTTGAATCTTTCTGGCCAAAGCGAAATTCATGGTCGTAACGGATCGTGATCTCCGGCCAGTCTGGAGCGCGCAAACCCAGTTCAATCCAAGCATCCCCTCGGTCGACGTGCATTTCCGGATAAGGCGGCTCGAAGAAAGCACCGTTGTGCGGAAAGAATCCGGCATTGCCATCATACCAGCTGCGAAACTCGGTGAAGCCAGCCTTGATGTAGCCGAGATTCGGCTTCGCCAGTTGCATGGTTATGTCGTAATCGTTGATATCCCAGAGCGCGTGACCATCGATCGAAAAGAGCGCGTCTTTGCCCACGGTTCCCTCGACGTGCAAACCCTGGATACCGCCGTAAGCCTGATCGCCCGGTAGCCGGTGTTCCTGTTCGAACTGCGCGCGGTCGCCGCTCGTGATGACTCCCCCGACACCGAGCTCGATCCAATTTTTGTATTCTTCGGGTTCCTCTTCCGCGGCAGTGGCGACGGTCTTCTCATCGCTCGTGCCACCACGAACTCCAGCAGCGGCAAAAGTTCCCGCAAAAACCAGCACCAGGAATCTGCGAGAGGTGTTCGTCATAACATCCCGATCAATATCTAAACAGCGGAGTCACGTTAGACCCGTGTGGTTCTTCATGGCAGCCGGCGGACCAACACGTCCCCTGCTGCAGAAAATTCGAGTGATCGACGTCTCCAATGAAAATGTGTCCGGGTATTTTTTGCTCCTGGAAATGGCACTTCAGGCAAAGCGTCGCGTTACGGTCGGTCAGCAGTCGCTGGTTAACCGAGCCATGAGGTGTATGGCACACCATGCACCCCTGACGCACCGCCTCGTGCTCATAGACAAATGGGCCGCGTTGCTGTGTGTGACATTCGAAGCAGGTTTCGTTTCGGCTCAGAAAAGCAAGGCCGCCGGTTCTGAGCTTCTGTTGAATATTTGTCGGGGCGCCACTGATCGCGATCCCTTTGTGCGGTTCATGGCAGTCGCTGCAGCTCATCTTGCCTTCAAGCACCGGATGATGATGAGGCAATTGAAACGCTGCGCGAACGTCCAGGTGACACTGGAAACAAGTGTCCGGCGACTTTTTTGGATTGATGATTGTGCCCGGTCCGCCGCCAGCTTTGACGTGCAAACTCCCGGGGCCGTGACACGACTCGCAGCCCATATTCTTCGCGTTTTCACCTTTCGCCTGTAGTCGCGCGTGAGTGGATGTTCGAAAATCGCGCACGATTTGTTCATGGCAGGTCGCACATTCCTCTGAGCCGACGAACTCCGCACCCGGGATGCTGGGAGGAGCGAGAATCGTTCGATTGGTCGTACTGCAGGAAAGCAAAATTACTGCCAGGGCGACAGCTCCCCCCACACCCCACAACAAGCTTTCGCGCCTACCGTGAATCCATCGACTTACGCTCGAAGGCCGCACGGATGGCGAGTATGCCCAGAGACAGAAAAAAATTACCAAGCATTTTTTCGGCGTTTAGTTACACGCCTGTTACAATTTTGAAGAAGAACAGCAGCGAGAAGTCGAAAGAGTTTGTCGGCCACCGTAGGCGTGCGGCCTGAGATGCTGGGTATCGCGGCCCTCACGGATCGTTTCGCGGGAGAGGTCGCACGTGGAGTGCAGTTTGCCAGCGATTGGTTTACGAGTAATTCTCTCAACTTTCATTATGCCCGATCGCGCTTATCTCCATCCAATTGACCCGGAATTGCGTCCCGGTGCGCGCAATGCGATCGACACTTGCCTGCGACTAAAACCGCAGGAGCGAATTACGATTATCACGGACACGGTCACGCGCGGCATCGCGGCGGCGTTGCAATCGGAAGTGGAGCGGGTTGGATCGGAGTACAGTTTGTTTGTGCTGGAGCATCACGCGCGGCGGCCTCTCTCGTGCATGCCTGAGCTTATTTTGGATGACCTGGCGCTCTCGCAGGTCTCCATCTTTGCGGCACAAAGTCA
>JBARAJ010000146.1:0-123403 GCA_049791915.1 Candidatus Udaeobacter sp. | reverse complement strand
GCTGTTTCTGCTGTGGCGATGGGCTTGGTGCGCATTGCAAGGAAGGCACCGATAAGCAGAATCCCGGCGCTCCAAAGCTGGGCGTGCGTGAGTCGTTCGCCAAAGAGCCAGGCAGACAGCGACATCGCGATCGCCGGGCAAAGGAGTTGGAGGCTTTGAGATAGCGCGACTCCGATTTCCCGAATCGCCACGTAATACAAAACGTGAGCGAGGGTAATACAGGTTACTGCCGAGACGATCAGAACCAGGTTCGCTTGCACGCCGGCATGAAAAGGAGTTCCGATTTTGCCGAAGGCGAGGGTGAGCGGAAACAGCAGTGCCGAAGTAATGAAACTGACCAGGCCGAAGCTGCGGATCGATCCCAGCTCAGCTGACGGGCGTTTGATCAGGACTCCGTAAAGCGCCCAGCAGAATGTGGCCGTAAAAGCAATGAATAGTCCAGGCAACGCGACGTGCTGGTCATGGGAATTCGCATTCGCCTGAAACCAGATTACGCCGAATGCGCCGATTAATCCGAGCAACGTGCCAATCTGGAATTGCCATTGCCGGATAACGACGCGTTCCTCTGGAAAAAACGCCAGCGCCAAAAGGGCGGTGAAAATGACTGAAGCCCGAGTAAAAATCGTATAGACGCCCGGGCCAATATAGAAAAGCGCCATCACCTGGGTGACTTGATGGACCACGTTTGGCAAGCATGGCAGCAAACACAGTTTCACCGCGTGCATGTCGATGCGTGGGCCGCCGCGGCGAATTTGATAAAGTAGCAACGGCGCGATGGCGATGCATGCGACCGAGTAGCGATAGAAATTTTGTGCCCACGGATCGTAATACCGGTTCAGGTAAAACATGAAAAGCGACGGTACCGACCAGATGAACACCGTGGCAAAAACCGCGGAGTACCCTTTCGAGAGGTTGGCACTTGGGGGCGACGCAGCGTCGCTATGAACGGGCGACGTTTTATAGTTCATATCAAGCCTGTTTCGGGCATGCTCAGCAGGCTGTAGCGTGCGCTGTCCTCAGCGCATCGGATACGCGTGCTGCGCGCAAGGCGCTGGTCCGCTGAGACAGCGGACACTACAGCATCTCCGATGCGCGCACCTGAACTTTGAGACGGCCCTTTGGATAAATTTTCTCGCCTGTAAGCAATAAATCGCGCAAAAAGTAGGCCAAAAGGAGAAATACGTATGTTGAACAAGCAACCATTCGCTGTCGCCATAGTATCGGTTCTTTGTTGTGCGACTGTTCAGGTCGACGCAGCGAAACCAGCCAAGGGCGGCGGCGGCGGAAATCATATTCAACGCGGCATCCAGCTTGCCCAGGAAAAACATTTTGACGCCGCTGCTGACGAATTCGGCAAGGCGATCAAAGACAATCCGAAAGATCCGCGCGGATATGCAAATCGCGGAACTGCCTATCGTCAGGCAGCACGAACTGCTTTCGCAGCGGGAGATTCCGAGGGGGCCTCTACTCGGTATCAAGCCGCGTTGGCAGACTTTGCAAAATACATCGAGCTGGCGCCGAAGGATGCCTCCGGTTACGTGGACCACGGACAGACCTTATCCGAACTCAAACAGTACGATGCCGCCCTTGCTGATTTAAACAAGGCGATAGAACTCAAGCCGGAGGACATCAACGCAGTTAAATTTCGTGGCTTCGCTGAGCTCGGACTCAACCAGTGGGATAAAGCGATCGCCGATTTTTCGGCCGTGATTCAACAGAAACCGGACGATCTACAAAGTTATGATCGGCGCGCGTTGGCATATCGAAGCATGAAGAACTACGCCGCCGCCATCGCAGATTACACATTTTTGATTACGAAAAACCCGAACGACATGGAAGCGACGACCAAGCGCGGTTACACCTACAGCCTGGCGCAACAGTACGAAAGCGCGATTGCCGATTATCAAGCTGAGTTGAAGGTCAATCCGCAGGACAACGACACATTTCAGCGCCTGCAATATGCGCAATCGATGCTGGCGGCTAAGAACGCGTCTCCCTCGCCCACGCCTCCGATTGCGAGCCCAACGCCTGAAGAAAAACGGCTGACGGACAAGATCAGTCCGCTGTATATCGGAATTGGTGTCGTCGCGCTGCTTATAATTGCAGTGATCGTGCGTCTGCTTACGCGCGGGAAGGCCGAGCCGACCAGCCATCGAATTCGTTAAGGCAAGCAGGCCAAAATTTCTTTGACACTACGGTGCGCGTGGTTAGTTTGCGGACGCTTTTTGCCGGACGAGGCGATCCCATGGTCGTTCAAATGCAGATTTGAGACGACTCTGGGATTTTTGACTCTCTGGTGGAAGGCACGGCCGGTTCGCCGCCCGGGTTTCCAAGGGAGGCGCTGGGTTGGTGACGAGCAGCCCATGTAGCTCAGTTGGCAGAGCACGTCCTTGGTAAGGACGAGGTCACCGGTTCGATCCCGGTCATGGGCTCAGTGAGCTTGCGACCGGCAAGGAAAATCCAAATTAAAGAGGTAAAAAGAAAACGATATGGCTAAGGAAGCTTTTAAACGCGACAAGCCGCACGTAAACGTCGGCACGATCGGTCATGTTGACCACGGGAAAACGACGCTCACGGCGGCGATCACGAAGGTGCTCAATAAAAAAGGCATGGCCGAAGTGCGCGAATACGACTCGATCGATAATGCGCCTGAGGAAAAAGAGCGTGGAATCACCATCAACACGGCGCACGTGGAGTATTCCAGCGAAAAGCGCCACTATGCTCACGTCGACTGTCCGGGTCACGCCGACTACGTGAAGAACATGATTACCGGCGCGGCTCAGATGGACGGCGCCATTCTCGTTGTCTCCGCTGCTGACGGGCCGATGCCGCAGACGCGCGAGCACATCCTGCTGGCGCGACAGGTGGGTGTGCCTTCCATCGTCGTTTTCCTCAATAAGGTCGACATGGTGGACGACGCCGAGCTTCTCGATCTCGTTGAGATGGAAGTGCGCGATCTGTTGACGCAATACGAATTTCCAGGCGACAAAATCCCAATCGTCAGGGGCAGCGCGCTCAAGGCGCTCAACGGCGACGCCGACTCGGAGAAGCAGATCACCGCGCTCGTGGAAGCGGTCGACGATTACATTCCCGTGCCCGAGCGGCCAATCGATCAGCCGTTCCTGATGCCAATCGAAGACGTGTTCAACATTGAAGGCCGCGGCACGGTCGCGACCGGTCGTGTCGAGCGAGGCATTCTGAAGAAAATGGGGGAGGTCGAACTCGTTGGTGTTCGTCCAACGGCGAAGACCGTCGCCACGGACATCGAGATGTTCCGCAAGCTTCTCGATGAAGCACGCGCGGGCGATAACGTCGGAGTGCTGTTGCGCGGTCTCAAGAAGGAAGAGGTCGAGCGCGGACAGGTTATCGCCAAGCCTGGCTCCATTACGCCGCACAAGAAATTTAAGGCGGAAGTTTACGTCCTGAGCAAGGAGGAAGGCGGACGTCACACTCCCTTCTTCACCAATTACCGGCCGCAGTTTTATTTCCGGACGACTGATGTTACCGGCACGGTCAAGCTGCCTGATGGCGTGGAGATGGTCATGCCTGGCGACAACATCTCGATCGAGGTCGAGCTGATCACGCCGATAGCCATGGAGAAGACTATTCGGTTCGCCATTCGCGAAGGCGGCAAAACCGTCGGCGCGGGTCGCGTGGGTGATATTCTGGATTAACAATCTTCCTCTGCCTCTTCCTGTGCGTCTGGTAATGTTGAGGTGAAGGTGAGGAAGAGGAAGAGTAAGCGGAACAGGAAGATTAAATACGCCAGTAGCTCAATTGGTAGAGTAGCGGTCTCCAAAACCGTCGGTTGGGGGTTCGAGTCCCTCCTGGCGTGTGGCTAATGAATCACGTAGCGAAGCAATGATGACCAAAGTCAAAAACTTCTTCAGCGAGGTGAAGGTGGAGCTGCAGAAATGCTCGTGGCCATGGGACCCGAAGGAAAAAGGTTTCCGCCGTTATAAGGAACTGGTGGACTCCACGATCGTGGTTACGATCGCGATGTTGCTGCTTGGTGGCTACGTGGCGTTGTTCGATTTTATCTTGGTGAATGTTGTGCATTTCTTCACCCGGTTGCACTGATCTATGGGACAAACACTCGCAGCAAAAGATCAATGGTACGTCGTGCATGTGCTTTCCGGTCAGGAAAACAAAGTGCGCGAGAACATTGTGAAACGCGTTAAAACCGAAGAGATGGGCGACATGGTTTACGACGTGCTTCTTCCAACCGAACGCGTCTCGGAAATCAAAAAAGGCAAGAAGACTGAAACCACGCGGAAATTTTTTCCCGGGTATTTGATCGTCAACATGCATCTGCTCGACGAGAGCAATCAGCTGATCGGGCGCACTTGGTATTTCATCCGCAATACACCCGGCGTGATCGGGTTTGCCGGGACCAAGGACAAACCCATCCCGATGCGGCAATCGGAAGTGGAAAGCATGCTCGCGCAGATGAAGGAGCGCGAGGAGAAGGTGAAACCAAAAGTCAGCTTTGAAGTTGGCGAAAGCGTGAAGGTCGCCGACGGTCCGTTCCAAAATCAGACCGGTGTCGTTGAAGAAATCGATCCCGAGCGTGGCAAGCTGCGTGTTTCCGTCACCATTTTCGGTCGAGCCACGCCGGTCGAATTGGAATACTGGCAAGTGGAACGCGGATAAAATCCCGACAGAATTAACAAAATGATCAGAATGTTTTCAGGAAATTTGCCAGTCACCCATTTTGCCGATTCTGTTTATTCTGTCTAAATCTCATGGCCAAAGAAATCGTAGCACACATCAAACTCCAAATTCCCGCAGGGCAAGCTAACCCCGCGCCTCCAGTGGGCACCGCGCTGGGTCCGCGCGGCGTCAACATCATGGCGTTCTGCAAGGAATTTAATGCCGCGACACAGAAACAGGCCGGTGACATTCTCCCGGTCGTCATTACTGTCTTTAAGGATAAATCGTTCACGTTCATCACCAAGAGCCCGCCGGCCGCCGTTCTGCTCAAGAAAGCCGCAAACATCGCTGCCGGTTCGAAGGAGCCTAACAAGACCAAAGTCGGAAAGGTCACTCGCAAACAAGTGATGGACATCGTCAACACCAAGCGCAAAGACCTGAACGCGCGCGACGACGAAGCCGCCTTCCGCATCATCGCCGGCACTGCCCGGCAAATGGGGCTCGAGGTCGTCGATTAATTGAGGTCAGGCAACTTGCCTGATTCGGCTGGCAGGCTAACCCGCCGAGTTTCCAGTCACGACGTGCAAGCTGCACACCGCCCGAGACAGGCTACGAACCCTATTTTCCGCTCAGATATTCCCACTCCTGCAATGCAATCGGCACGTTGCCGTTTTTCCAAAGGAAATCGTGGAAGGCGCGGAGCTTGAATTTGTCGCCCTGTTGCATGCGCGCGTCGGCGAGGAATTTCAGGATCTGTAATTTCCCGATCTGATAGGTCATTGCTCCACCGGGGCTGGTGGAGAAAGCGATCGCTTCCTGCCGCGCGGTCTGTTCATCCATCGGAACTTTCTCTTGGAGATATTTTGCAGCTTGCTCAAGCGTGAATTCGCCCAGCGCGAGTTTCACGTCCACTTCTACGCGCAGCGCGCGAAGGCGCATGAAATTGTAAATGATTTCCCGTGTGTGTGGGCTGTCATCGAACAAACCGGCCCGTAGCATCATTTCTTCAGCGTAAAAGCCGATTCCTTCGTTCGCGCCAGAGTCGTAGTAATGTCGCCGGATCGGGTCTTCATTTTTCCACGACAGGCAAAGCTGAAAATAGTGGCCGGGAACCCCTTCGTGAACTGTGATGGGCCGCGGGTCCATCGCTGTTGCGCGCCAGAAGTAGCCAAGCTTTTCCGACGGCTCAGGCACATAACGAATGCAATTCTCATTTAGTCGTGACGGCGACGTGAAATCGTCGTGCTCAGTAAACTCAAGCGCGCGCAAATATTCGGGTGTTGGCCGAAGCGCATAATGCTGGACCCACTTAGGCACGGTGAGAATGCCGCGCTCCTCGAGAAATTTTCGGATTTGAAGTTCTTTTGCTGCCGCGTCTTTGATCCACGTATTAATGTCCGTTGCAATTTTGAGCGGCGACACATCTTTGTTGCGGTTCTTCTCGTACGCCTCAAACGCGACCGCCCGGTTCCATTCCTGTCGTCCCATCGCGAGAAGTTCCTCCGGTGTGAACGGCATCAGCGCGACGTTGCGCAAAAACCAGATGTACGCGTCACGACCGAGGGCGGTTTGTTGCGGGAGCTTCGGGAGCTTGTCCTTGAATTGTTGCTGAAATTTTTCGAGTGCATCTGCCGCGCGGTCAGTCGCGGCGTTTAGTTCGTCTTGCTTTAGATTCGTCGATGCAACGAGCGCGCCTGCCACCTTGTGCAGGCGGTCGCGAATACCGTCGAGATCCTGAACCGTAACACTTGCGAATGGTGCGGGCGGATTCCCGAGGTTTTCCAAGCCTTGCTGCAGGATCGACGGAATGTTTTCGATGCGCGTGAGAATTTCTCGACTACGCGCTTCATCATACGGTGCCGGGACGGTAAGCGCTTCCGCCAGCGCGGTGAGCGTCTGCTCGATGTAAAAATTCGGGTCGCGTTTCCAACGCGGATTAACATCGAGTTCCCAGCGAACGCGCGACAATGCCGAGCTAATCAATTTATAGTCGACCTGCTTCGGCATCGGCCATTGTGCGGGATTTAATCTCTTCCAGCGCGCTTCAAATCCGGCCAAATCTTTTTTTTGCTGATCAACACTCGCCCTCGACCAATCACGCATCCCGCCGGGCCGCTCGATCCTGTTGACGTCGTCGGCTGTGAATGGCGCGTGTCTCGCACGCCACGCCCAGAAATCGTTCGCTAATTGTTCCAGTGAGTCGGGCTGCGCTTGGACGGCTGCGGGAAGCGTGAGCGAAGTTAGCAGCAAAAGCGGCGCGAGGACGCGCACGCATTCCAAAAGCTTACGCGAAAAAAAACAGTCTCGATGGATTTCGCGTGAAGCGCTTTTGGAGTGCGATGCTTCCTCGCATCGCTTTCCTCTTTCGCGCGCCTGCAGCGTTTCTGTTTTCACTCTGAGCTTCGGCGCAAGGTGATCACCGCCGGCGCAAGGCCGGCCAGATACATTGACATACCGTAACAGAGGGCAGCGGATTTTTCGCGCGCGTAACGAATGTGATTCAGCTTCTCATCCCAGCGCTCGATGTAGGAGCAGTTCGCCGTCTTTTTGCTCGCGGGGATGGTGACATAACGGTTTTCAGTAAGCGTTAGAAAGGCGGGTTCGCCGGGAAGCGGAATCGGTGTTGCCCAGTTCGGTGAAAGCCTAACGAGTCGTGGACTGGTCAAATCGAGCGCGAACACCGTGTCGCCATCAGTGCTGTTCAGGTGCAAATCGAAAAATGCGAGCTGCAGCCGACCATCGAAAAGAAAACGCCGGTTTTTATCCTGGTTGTCGTGGAGGAGATCGAACGCGCCGTAAAATCCGGGAATCTTGGAGAACTCGGTTTCCGTTCCGGCTTTCAGATTGCGAAGCACAAAATGTTTTCCATGACCCGGCCCGTCGATCTGGTCGTCCTCGTCGTTCGGATCCTCCCGCAGAATCAATTCGAACAAACCATCTGGCGATTTGTAAGTCGGAACCGGAGTTGCGGGCGGTGACGCCGACTCAGCAGGTGAACTTGTCGCATCTGCCGGTCCTGCTTCTTGTGGTTCGACGTTTGTAAAATACGGCGAGCTTTTTGCCTGCGCGTACCAATCAGGCGCAGCATCGAGCTCTTTCAAATCTGTGCCGCGCGGCGTAACGCTCCAGAATTCGCGCACGTTGTTGGGCTTTTCGCGGGTGAAAACAACAGTCTCGCCATCGGATGAAAAAATCGGGCCGGAATCCTGTCCCGAGTTGTCATTCGTGAGCTGGCGCAAAAGTTTTCCGTCTTTGCGATACAAATAAAGATGCGAGTGGCTCGTTCCCTGCGCGTGCAAATAACGAATCGCGATCACAAGCTCCGATTCGGCCTGCGCGTTTACCGCAACGGCTGCAATGGCCGCCAAAAGCAACGCATATCTTCGCATCGAGCGCTTTGCTTCAATCAATTTGGATTGTCAATCAGATGCGCAATGCTTGTAAGGGTAGGCTCACTAGCGCAACGGCAGTTGAATTGCGCTTGGGTGCTCGGCATCGTGATATACCTGCACATTGCAAGTGTGCGCGTCCTTCGCTGTTTCTTCGGCGACGATTCCGCCCGAGCAATAATTCTTTTGCCACAAGATTGAGTTCACTGCGGTGATGACCAGGCGCAGACGGCTGCCTTTCATCAAGCGACGCGCGACGAACAAGCCCGGATTAAAATCGCAGCGCACGACTTCGCCGGGCTTCACGAGTTTCGCTTCACGCAACGATTCGCGGTAACGCAGCCTGCGCAGATCGCTCCACAGCGCGATACTACTGCCGTCGGGCTGGATCTCGTACAGGTCACACTCGAGATCGATATCGGGCGTATCGATGGATAGCCACAGACTTAGCGCCGGGCAACCGACCAATGGAGTTTCGTTGGGTAGCGGATCGGTATGATAAACCAACCCGTCTTTGCCGATACTCAATGCGAACGTCTGATCGAGTGCAGCGGTTTTTTCTTTGGGATCGGTTCCCTCCACGTTTTCGCCGCGATGTGTGTCCAACGGATCGTAAGCAAAAGTATCCGTGCCAGTGTTCGGCTGCTTGTCGTTCAGTGAGCCAGAGCGGAAGACGCCGTTCGCGTCGCCGTTTTTCGAATCGAGGTAAAGGGTTTTTGGATTCGCAGTCAGCGTCTCAAAGTTGTCGGCATATTTCCATTCGCCATTCGCACCGGAGTTGCCGGGGGCTAGCAAATAATACGCGACCTGATTTTTGAGGAACGCCGGTTTCGGACCGGCTTTCATGGTCCAGTCGTACCACTGGCGGTGCAGATCGTTAAGATCCACGATTGCACCCGGGCCGAATTTTACGCCTGCGACTTCATCGGTGGGTGTGCGCGTGCCGGCATGGTCCCACGGTCCGATGATGAGAAAATGTTTGGCGCGCGCTTGCGACGACGCGTTTGCGAGATGATCCCGGTAATACCTGAGCGCACCCAGTTCGTCGCCGTCGTATTGACCCGTGATTGTTAGAATCGGCAGCGCAATCTTTTGGAACTGCTCACGCATTGGCAGCATCGCGTCGTAGTAAGCGTCAGCCGTCGGGTGCTTGAGTATGCGCTGGAAATTAACCGACGGATTTCCCACAAATGAATCGAGCGATTTGAAAGGGAGGTGCTTTTTGTAAGCGTCCAGAAATTTTGTGCGCCAGAATTTTTGATCGCCAAACAAATTATCCTGCGGGGTGTGACCGCTCGTAAGAGTGAACCACTGCACGTCGTAAGACATCCCGATGTTGTTGTAGGATGGATAGTCGAGGCCGGGATGCGCGGCGGCAGCAGGCACGATCGTCGCCAGATGAGGCGGAAATTCCTTCGCCGTCGCCCATTGATCGAAGCCCGCGTACGACCCGCCCCACATGGCAACTTTGCCGTCACAAAATGGTTGCGTCGCCAGCCACTCAACGACGTCGTGCCCGTCGCGCGGTTCATTTGCGAACGGCTCGAACTCGCCGCCGGAATTGCCGCGCCCGCGAACATCGACGAGCGCGAACACACAACCGTGTGATGCGAAGTAGGCGCCGCGTGCATGGTACGTGTCCGAGATGTACGGCGTCAGTGTAAAGATTACCGGCGTCTTCGGCAGCGAACCATCTGGAGTCTTTGGCAGATACAACGTCGCGTTCAGTTCGACCTTGTCGCGCATTGGAATCTTGACGCCCCAACGCAGGTCATAGTCCGCCGGTGATTGTGCCGGGGATGGCGCCGGAGTTGGCGATTGGGCGATGATGTTTGTTGCGAAACCCGTGCACAAAGCAGCGGCGAGAAGTGATAATTTCATGTTTCGTGGTGATTGAAGCGAGCCGACGGGAGGATACAAGGCTGTTTGTTGTAGCCGACGATGCGTCCTCGGGTCGCTTTGATGGTTTGCAGCCACGCCAGTTTGCGAGACGATAAGCAAATGGCACGCCGAGCCGCAAGCAACGTCCAACATCAAAGGCAGACGATGCGGAAGCCGGTGCACGAAGCGAATGGTGGAAGGTCTTTTCTCTCTCGGGCGGAACTGGTTTGCGCGGGTGCGGTGTTTCTTGTTGCGCTGGTTGTATACAGTTTGACGCTCGCCCCCACGGTTACTCTGACCGATAGCGGCGAGTTAACTTTAGCGGCGTACGGGTTGGGAGTGGCCCACCCGCCGGGTACTCCATTATGGGTTATGCTCGCACATCTCGCGTCGCTCGTGCCGGTCGGAAACGTTGCTGTGCGAATCAATTTTTCGTCCGCTGTTTTCGCTGCGCTTGCCTGCGCAATGCTTACTCTCGTCGTGGCCGAATTACTCGTTACGGCTTCTTGTTTGGCCGCACCTCGCCGAAGGAACAGAGCTCCGCGGCAGGGCAGCAATATTGAGAGTTCAAACGCTGCCGGGCTTTTGATGTTCGCGTCCGCGGTCGGCGCGGGATTGCTGATGGCGTTTTCCCGCACGCTTTGGGCATATGCGACGATCACCGAAGTCTATACTCTCAACGCGCTCCTAGTCCTACTCGTCTTCTTTTTGGTCGTTCGGTGGCGTCGGCGCATCATTGAAACGAGAACGGATTCCAGCGCGGCGGTCGCGACACATGACAGATGGATTTATGCCGCCGCCTTCGTATTCGGCCTTGGGATGGGGGTTCATCATGTGACCGTGGCATTAACGCTTCCGGCCATTGCCGTAGTCGTTTACAGGACGGAGGGTCTGAAGTTCTTCACGAGCCGACGCCTTTTATACGCTGCGTTGATTTCGATCAGCGCGTTGATCCTTGTCTACAGTTATCTGCCGTGGGCGGCCTCGCGCTCGCCTGCGATGAACTGGGGGAATCCGCGATCGCTCCAGGAAATTTGGTGGCATATCACCGGCCGGCAATATCGGGTGTTCTTCTCTTTTTCGCCGGCGACGATGGGAGCACAGTTTATTGAATTTTGTCGAATGGCCTTCCGTGAGTTTGGCTTTACGTGGCTGCCTTTGACGCTGTTTTTGGCAGTGGCGGGGCTCGCGAGTGCCTACAAGCGTGACCGCACAGCTTTTTGGTTTTTGCTGTTGATCGTGCTCGCCGACCTGGCTTACTCGCTGAGCTACGAAATTGCCGAGGACAAGGACGCGTACTATTTGCCGGCATTCATTTCGATCGCGATTGCGGCCGGATTAGGTATCCGCTGGGTGATTCAACTTGCTGCTTCAAGACGTTCGCCAATCTGGACACCGTCTGTGGCTGTTGCGGCTGCGATTGTTCTGACATCGGCTACAGCCTTCGCCGCGAATTGGCCATTCAACAATCGCAGGCATTACTTCATTGCGGATGATTATGTTGAGAACCTGTTCAGCACGATCGCGCCCAATGGACTGTTGCTGACGCAAGATTGGCAGGTCGCGTCTCCCATGTTGTACGCGCAAGAAATCGAACAACGCCGTCGCGATGTGAAGGTGGTGGATATTAATCTGCTGCGCCGCTCGTGGTATTTCGATTATCTGAAGCACGCGCATCCCGCCTTGATGGACCGGTCGAGCGAGAAGATCGATCCATACGTTGAGATCCTAAAGCAATGGGAGCGCGACCCTGCGGCTTTTGCCCGGAGCCAGGAGCTTATTCAACGGATTAGCATGGCGTTCCTGGACATGATTCAGGCAATCGTCAGGAATGAAATCAAGGTCGCGCCGGTTTACATCACGAATGATTTGCTCGTCGCCGATCAAACGAACGGGTACGTGACCAAATGGATCCCTCAAACCTATCAACTTGTGCCGCAGGGGCTGGTTTTCAATCTCGGCACTGACCAAAGCTTTCATAAGTCCCCTGACCCGCATCTCCGGATGCGCGGGTTGGCTGATGGGACGATGCGTTTTGCGAAGGATGACGTCGTAAATGTCAAGATTTTGCCGGCGTATACGAGAATGCTGACCAATCGTGGAAGGTACCTGGCCTTGTTCAATCAACACGAGCGCGCCATTCTCGCTTTCAAAGAGGCGTTGACGCTAGATCCGAATTTGGCCGCGGCGCAACAAGGGCTCGCGGAGAGCACAGCAAAACTCCGAAATCCGTAGCACTTTTTCACGTTTTCGCATTCCTCTTGCCAGGCTCGTACCTTGCCTTTAAACGGACGGCATGAAAATCACGCGTAGTCTGGTTGTAGTTTTCTTATGTTTGGCGGTGTCGGCGCACGCGGCTGACGAATTAATAGCACTGAAGGCCGCGCGAATGTTCGATGGCAAATCGAACGCTCTCGTGCAGAACGGCGTGGTCGTGGTCGAGGGCGCCAAGATTGTTGATGCGGGAAGCAATCTGCCGATCCCCAGCGCTGCACACGTAATAGACCTTGGCGATGCAACGCTTTGCCCAGGATTTATGGATGCTCACACGCATCTAACGCTCGATTTCTCCGGCGACTACAATCAGCGTCGGCTGAAAGAGGTCGACGTTAATGTCTCGGAACAGGCAATTATCGCCACCGCCTATGCCCGCGCGACCGTTGAAGCAGGGTTCACGACTGTGCGCGACTTGGGCAGCCGTTTCGTTGGCAGCCGCGAGTTTGTCGATGTCGCCTTGCGCAATTCCATCAACAAAGGCGTGATCGTCGGGCCGCGAATGCTGGTGGCAACGAAAGGGATTGGAGCCACTGGAGGACACTTCGATCCCACAAGCGGTTTTCGCGATTTTTTGTTTGAACGCGAGCCGGATTACACCGACGGCATTGCGGATGGCGCTGACGAAATCCGAAAGGCAGTGAGGTTTGAAGTAAAGAACGGCGCCGATGTGATCAAAGCCGCAGTATCCGGCGGTGTACTATCGCTCGTGGACGAGGTGGATACTCCGCAACTCACTCCGGCTGAAATGGCGGCGCTCGTTGATGAATCCCATCGGTTGCGCAAGAAAGTCGCCGTGCATTGTCACGGCGATCAGGCCGCGCGTGAAGCCATCGAAGCGGGCGTCGATTCGATCGAGCACGGCTCTTTTATGAAATCGGAAACGCTGACGATGATGAAAACGAAAGGAACCTTTCTTACGCCGACGCTTATGGCGACAGAATGGATCATGAACAAGATCGACAATTATCCGCCTGCGCTGCAGGCGAAAGCAAAAGCGGCGGCGGCCGCTCGATCAGATATGTTTCGGAATGCGGTGAAAATGGGCGTAAGAATTTCATTCGGGACGGACGCCGCGGTGTTTCCGCACGGACAAAACGCAAAGGAGTTCAAGCTGATGGTGGATCTGGGAATGAACCCCATCGAGGCATTGAAATCAGCTACCGGAAGCGACGCCGAACTCCTAGGGATCGGCCAAAAGGTAGGCACGCTGGAAAAAGGGAAATTGGCTGATGTGATTGCCGTGCCAGGCGATCCAACTGCGGATATCACGGCAACAGAGCATGTTTCATTCGTGATGAAGGAAGGCAAAATCATTCGGCAGGGTCCTCCCGGAGGGCAAAAAGCCGAAAACACTGCTTCACCGAATCTCGACGCTCCGGCCGATTAATACACCTTGCAATTTGTTCACGTGGGACTTTGACAAACCAAAGATCGCCGCTACGTTCCGTGTCCCGCTCGCTGAATGGAGCGGCATAATTTAAGCAGGAGCCTCGTTGTAAATCCAGCGAACGGCGTTTGAACTGCACCGAACCATGCAAACAAATCGAAGCAAACGTTATCGCGCTGCCGCGCAGCAAGTAGATCGGACGAAGGACTACAGTCTTGCCGATTCGGTGGCTACGCTGAAGAAATTCTCACCCACCAAGTTTGATCAGACGGTGACGCTCTCATTTCGCCTTGGGGTTGACCCCAAGCAATCCGATCAAATGGTGCGCGGTACTTGCCCGCTTCCACACGGCAGCGGAAAACAGGTGCGAGTGCTGGTTTTTGCGGAAGGTGAAGCGGCAAAGGCGGCCAAAGACGCCGGCGCGGAATTCGTCGGCATGAAAGATTTGATCCAGAAATGCCAGGAAGGCTTTCAAGATTTTGACGTGGCGATCGCTACACCGGCGGCGATGGCCGAAGTGCGGAAGCTGGGGAAAGTGCTCGGTCCGCGCGGGCTGATGCCCAACCCGAGGACGGGGACCGTGACTGAAGACACTGCCAAAGCGGTGCAGGAGGTGAAAGCCGGCCGCATTGAATTCAAGCTCGACAAAAATGGCAACGTTGCCGTGCCGGTCGGAAAGTTCTCCTTTGAAGACAATGCGCTGGTGGAGAATGCGAATGCAGTGATTGAAGCCGTGGTCCGAGCTCGTCCGCCGACAGCCAAGGGCCGCTACCTTGAAGGTGTGACAATCAGTGCGACTATGTCCCCGGGCGTCCGCGTCGATCCAAGCCCGTATCTGAGCGGGGTGTAGAACCGGAATAATTAGCTCGACAATATGCGACCAGAAAAAGCCAGCATTGTTTCAGAGTTGTCCGAGGCATTGAAACGCTCGCCTTTCGTGCTCGTGACCGATTATCGCGGAATGAAGGTAGCCGATTTTAGCGAACTACGAAATCGACTGGAGACCGCCGGCGCCGAGGTACACGTGGTGAAGAATAGTTTTCTCAAACTCGCGATGACGGATTCCGGTTTCCCGGAAGCTGGTGACCAGTTCGCGGGGCAAACCGCGGTTGTTACAGGCGAAGCAGATGTAGCCCCGGTGGCCAAGATTTTTAAGAAGTTTGCGACCGAGTTTAAGCTGGCTGCACTCCGGGTTGGTTTTGTCGATCGCACCGTGCTTTCCACTGCGGAATTGGAAACTTTGGCGGAATTGCCCACGCGCGAAATTTTGCAGGCACAATTGTTGGGGCTGCTGTTATCCCCGGCGACGCGTCTGGTGAGTCTGTTCAATCAACCCGCCGCGGCGTTAGCGCGGCTGTTGAGCGCGAAAGCTGAAAAGGAGCGCGCACCCGCGGCATGAATTTTGTACGGCAGGCACCTTGCGTGTCGAACAAATCCAACACAAACAAAATTGTCCGAGCTGGTGGCTGCCGGCTTTAATTCTTCGAAGGCTTTCGGAGGCGGCAACTGGAGGAAAAACACAAAATGGCAGATACAGATAAAATAGTGGAGCAACTCAGCAACCTTTCGGTCTTGGAGATTGCTGGATTGGTTAAACAGCTTGAGGAAAAATGGGGCGTCAGCGCCGCTGCGCCAGTAGCAGTTGCGGCGGGCCCCGCTGCGGGGGCACCTGGCGGTGCAGCAGCCCCAGCAGCGGAGGAGAAGACCACGTTTGACGTAATCCTTACAGAAATGGGCGCGAACAAGATTGCAGTTATCAAAGAGGTGCGGAGCGCAGTTCCGGGACTCGGCCTTGCGGAGGCGAAAGCGCTCGTAGAAGGCGCGCCCAAAACGATCAAGGAAGGCGTGACCAAGCAGGAGGCGGATGAGATCAAGAAAAAGGTCGAGGCCGCGGGTGCAAAAGTCGAAATCAAATAAACAAATCAAATTTGGGCGCTGTCGCCGCAGAAAATCTGTTGCGCAGCGCCAGATCCACAATAGAGTTACAACCCACTACAGTCCGCCAGACGTATTTTTAACCCGGCGCTAACAAGGCAAATCACATTACCGGCTACGAGACGGAGGTCGTCAATTTGACAGGTCACCGTTTTGGTGGCATTTTTACGCTCTTCGCCCATCCCAGAGCCGGTAAATCTGCCTGCGTCGGTCCGCGTTTGGTGGAGCCGGTGTGAGGTTTTAGCTCGTGAGCTTAAGCACTATGTCGGAACGCATTTACTTCGGAAGTATCAAGGAAGCCATCGAACCGCCCAACCTCATCGAGGTTCAGGCAAATTCATACGTCGATTTTCTTCAGAAAGACGTACCGTATTCGAAGCGCAAAAATCAGGGGCTTCAAGCTGTTTTCAAGGAAGTCTTCCCTATCGAAAGCTACGATGAGAAGGCGGTTCTTGATTTCAGCCACTACGATATCGGTGAACCAAAATTGACGCCACTTGAAGCGCAGCGCGAAGGGCAAACCTACAGCGCACCGCTGCACGTGACGTTCCAGTTGCGGGAGGAGAAAGGCACGAAGGAAGAGAAAGTATACATGGGTGAGATCCCGCTCATGACGCCGCAAGGAACCTTCGTCATCAACGGTGCGGAACGCGTTGTGGTGAGTCAGCTGCATCGTTCTCCCGGCATCGCCTTCGAATCCACCGTCCACGTCAACGGCAAGGTGCTCTATAGCTTTCGCATCATTCCAGACCGCGGCTCGTGGATCGAGGTGCAGTTCGATACGGCTGATCTGCTTTACATTTATCTCGACCGCCGCAAGCGCCGCCGAAAATTCCTCGCGACGACTTTCCTGCGCGCACTCGGCTATGGCTCTGACGAGGAGGTCATCAAACTTTTTTACAACATCGAGACCCTGAAGCTGAGCGACAAACTCGACGAAGAACAGCTCGCCAGCAAAGTGCTCACCGCAGATATCCGCGATGGTGAGGTGACGGTCGCGCGGGCGTTTGAGCCCCTGACTCTAGCGACCGTTCGCCAGATCGTGGCGCTGAATATTCACGAGGCCAAAGTCATCGACATCTCGAACGATGACACAATCGTTAAGGCGCTTAGAAAGGATCCGGCGCACGACCAGGAAGAGGCTCTCAAAGACATTTACCGCCGTCTCCGTCCAGGCGATCCGCCGACCGTGGCCAACGCCCGCGCCTTACTCAAGCGACTCTTTTTCGATCCGAAGAAATACGATCTTGGCCGAGTCGGTCGCTACAAAATCAATCAGAAGCTCGGGATTAACGTCGATTCTTCAGAGCGCATCCTGACCGACAAAGACTTTATCGCGGCGATCAAGTATTTGATCAATCTGCGAAGGGGCGAAGGCACGCTCGATGACATTGATCACCTTGGGAGCCGGCGTGTCCGCACTGTGGGCGAATTACTGGCCAACCAGTGCCGGGTCGGTCTTGCTCGCACAGAGCGTCTCGTAAAGGAGCGAATGACTCTGTTCGACATCAACGTTGATGGGATGACGCCGCAAAAGCTCATTAATCCCAAAGCGCTCAGCGCGGTCATCAGGGATTTCTTTGGTCGGTCACAGCTGTCGCAATTCATGGATCAAACGAATCCGCTCGCAGAATTGACGCACAAGCGGCGTTTGTCCGCTCTCGGCCCTGGAGGTTTGAGCCGCGAGCGCGCCGGCTTTGAAGTGCGCGACGTTCATCCGTCACACTACGGCCGCATTTGTCCGATCGAGACGCCCGAAGGCCCAAACATTGGCTTGATCAGCTCAATGAGCACCTTCGCACGCATCAATGAGTTTGGTTTTATCGAAACACCGTATCGTAAGGTCACGAACGGTCGGGTCACCGATGAGATTGAGTATCTAACCGCTGACCGTGAAGAGAACTTCCTCGTCGCGCAGGCGAATGCGCCGATCGATGGGCGCGGTCATTTTACCGGTGAAAAGGTTTCGGTGCGTTATCGTGGCGATTTCCTCGAAGTCGATCCGTCAAAGGTCAATTACATGGATGTCTCGCCGAAGCAGCTCGTTTCGGTAGCGGCTGGCCTCATCCCGTTTCTGGAACACGACGACGCAAACCGGGCGCTGATGGGTTCCAATATGCAACGGCAAGGGGTGCCGTTGATTGTTTCCGAGATGCCGCTGGTCGGCACCGGTCTTGAAGAAAAAGTTGCACGCGATTCGCACGCAGTTGTTCTGGCGGTCGACAACGGCAAGGTCGCTTCAGTCACGGCTGACCAAATTGTCGTCACAAAGGATGGCCATTTGCCCGAGAGCAAAAAGAAGATAAAAACCGATTCCGAGTCCGGGATCTACGTTTACGAGCTCCGGAAATTCATGCGGTCAAACGCCGGCACTTGCGTGAATCAGAAACCGATCGTTCGCAAAGGCCAGCATGTGAAGCGTGGCCAAGTCATCGCCGATGGGCCGAACACCGATCGTGGTGAACTGGCGCTCGGCCGCAACGTGCTCGTCGCGTTCATGCCGTGGAACGGCTACAACTTCGAGGACGCGATCATGATCTCGGAGAAGGTCGTGAAGGAAGATATTTACACGTCCATTCACATCGATGAGTTCGAGATCGGCGCGCGCGATACAAAGTTAGGCCCGGAGGAAATTACGCGCGATATCCCCAATGTAAGCGAAGAAGCGTTGCGCAACCTGGGTCCGGACGGCGTCGTTCGGGTCGGTGCGGAGGTGAAGCCGGGCGATATCCTGGTTGGGAAAATTACGCCAAAGAGTGAGACGGAACTGGCTCCGGAAGAGCGGCTGCTTCGCGCCATCTTTGGAGAGAAAGCCGCCGATGTAAAAGACACGTCACTTACCGTGCCCTCCGGTACCTACGGCATCGTGATGGACGTGAAGGTCTCATCCCGCCGCGAAGTTTCACGCGAGAAGCTTACACCGGCGGAAACCAAACGGCAGCTCAAGACCATCGGCGAAGACCATAAGCGCAAGAGAGAGGGGCTCATTGAGCAGCTAACCGATTCACTTTCCAACGTTCTGCTGGGCGAGAAAATTCCTCTCGACGTCGTAAATGCCAAGACCGGTGAAATCATTATCCCGGCCAATCGCAAAATCACGAAAACACTTTTACGAAAATTGGCGAATGCCCACGATCACATCGAGATCGATCCCAGCCCGATTCGGAATAGGATTCGGGAAATCATTGGCGGATATGAACACAAGTTCGCCGAGCTGGAACTCGAACGGGATCGTGCGACAGACCGCGTGGAAAGCGGCGAGGAGATCGAACCGGGGATCATCAAACAGGTCAAAGTTTACATCGCCAGCAAGCGCAAGCTCAGTGTCGGCGACAAAATGGCGGGCCGTCACGGCAACAAAGGCGTTGTGGCGCGCATCGTGCCGGAGGAAGACATGCCGTTCCTCGCAGACGGAACACCGGTTGAGATCGTGCTTAACCCGTTAGGCGTCCCGAGCCGTATGAATGTGGGTCAGGTCTTGGAAACGCACCTCGGCGTTGCTGCCAAAGCGCTTGGATTCAGAGTGGCCACTCCGGTCTTCGATGGAATCAAAGAAAAACAGATTCGCGATTATTTGCATGAGGCCAAAAAGAAGGAAGGCTTCACCTGGGTCCAAGAAAACGGCAAGGCGCGCCTATTCGATGGTCGCACCGGCGATCCGTTCGACCAGGAAGTCGTAGTTGGCCACATCTACATGATGAAGCTCGGCCACCTTGTGGCGGACAAGATTCATGCGCGGGCGGTCGGGCCGTATTCGCTTGTCACTCAACAGCCACTTGGCGGTAAAGCGCAATATGGCGGCCAACGCTTCGGCGAGATGGAGGTCTGGGCACTCGAGGCCTATGGTGCTGCCTACACGTTGCAGGAATTGCTCACCGTTAAATCGGACGACGTGCAAGGCCGGACCCGTATCTACGAGTCAATCGTTAAAGGCGACAACTCGCTCGAAGCTGGAACGCCCGAATCCTTCAACGTGTTGATCAAGGAAATGCAGAGCCTAGGTCTTGACGTGAAGGTCGGCAGCCAGGCGCCCACCTTTATGGAAAGCGTCGCGTAATTTTTACATTCACAACTTATTCGAGAAATCATGAACGAACATTCCTGGCGTGAGTTAGTGGGCGAAGAACGCCCAGTAGGTTTTGATCAAGTCGCAATTGGCATTGCCTCGAGCGACACCATGCGCTCGTGGAGCAAAGGCGAAGTTAAGAATCCCGAGACAATTAATTATCGCACCTTTAAACCTGAGAAGGGCGGACTTTTCTGCGAACGGATTTTTGGGCCGACCCGCGATTGGGAGTGTTCGTGCGGAAAATACAAGCGCATCAAGCATAAAGGCGTGATCTGCGACCGTTGCGGTGTGGAAGTCACCCTGGCACGCGTTCGTCGTGAACGGATGGGGCACATAGAGTTGGCGGTGCCGGTTTCGCACATCTGGTTTTACAAATGCATGCCTTCGCGAATCGGACTCGTGCTGGACATGAGTGCGCGTCAGCTTGAGCGCGTGATTTACTATGAGGACTACATCGTCATCGATCCTGGCAAGACGCCATTGCAGAAAACACAACTGCTGAACGAAGTAGAATACCGTGAGGCGCAGGAACAATACGGCGAAGATTTCGTTGCCGGGATGGGCGCTGAAGCGATTAAGAAACTTCTCTCAGAGATCGACCTTACCAAGCTCAACAAAGAGCTGGAGAAAGCGATGGGGGCGACAAAGAGCAAACAGATTCGCAAGAAACTGGCGAAACGTCTCAAGCTTGTTCAAGGCTTCCAGAGTTCACGTGCGCGACCCGAATGGATGATCCTCGAGGTGCTGCCAGTGATTCCGCCGGATTTGCGTCCTTTGGTGCCACTGGAAGGTGGACGTTTCGCGACCTCGGATCTCAATGATCTTTATCGTCGCGTGATCAATCGCAACAACCGGCTCAAAAATCTGCTCATGCTCAAGACGCCGGATGTCATCATTCGAAACGAGAAACGCATGTTGCAGGAAGCCGTCGACGCTTTGTTCGACAACGGCAGACACGGTCGCGCCGTGACTGGCGCAGGCAATCGTCCGCTCAAATCGCTGAGCGACATGCTCAAAGGCAAGGGCGGCCGCTTCCGTCAGAACTTGTTAGGCAAACGCGTCGATTACTCGGGCCGCTCGGTGATTGTCATCGGTCCGGAGCTCAAGCTGAATCAGTGCGGGCTGCCGAAGAAGATGGCATTGGTTCTCTTCGAACCGTTCATCATTCGCCGCCTGAAAGACCTCGGGTATGTGCACACGGTCCGCAGCGCGAAAAAGATGATTGAACGCCAAACGCCCGAAGTGTGGGACATTCTTGACGAAGTAACCAGGGGCCATCCGGTGCTCCTGAATCGTGCTCCGACTTTGCACCGCCTCTCGATTCAGGCGTTTGAACCGCAGTTGATCGAGGGTGAAGCCATTCGCATTCATCCGCTCGTTTGCACCGCGTACAATGCCGACTTCGATGGCGACCAAATGGCAGTGCACGTTCCGCTGTCGGTCGAGGCGCAGTTGGAAGCGCGCATGCTGATGCTCGCTCCGAACAATATTTTCTCTCCATCGAGCGGTAAACCGATCACCACACCAAGTCAGGACATAACCCTGGGTTGCTATTACATAACGCAAAATCCGCGATTGCCGAAGAAGGATGGACGTCATGTACCGCTATTTGCGGAGGCATTCGAAGTCGAATTCGCGATGGTCGAAGGCACGATCAAAACGCATGATCGGATTTTGTTCAAGAACCCCGATCGCGGGCAGCAAACTATTTTTGGAAATTCCGATGTCAACGTTCTCGAGACAACCGCCGGGCGCGTCATTTTCAATCAAATTTGGCCGAAAGAACTCGGTTTCTTCAACAAACCAGCGGGCAAGAAACAACTCAGCGACATCATTTGGCGCTGCTATCAAATCGCCGGCCCCGCAGTTACGGTTGTCACGCTGGATAAACTGAAGGAGCTCGGGTTTAAGGAAGCGACTCGCGCTGGTGTCTCGATTGGCATCGAGGACATGATCATTCCAAAACGGAAAGAATCCGAGTTGGAGAATGCATACAAGCAGGTCAAACAGGTGGACCAGCAATATCGCCGCGGCATTATCACCGACGGTGAGCGGTACAACAAGATCATCGATATTTGGACGCACGCAGGCGATCAAATTTCCGCCGTGATGTTCCGCGAGATCGAGGAAAATCAGGATCGCAAGGAGTACAATCCAATCTCGTTGATGGTCGATTCCGGCGCGCGTGGCAATCGGCAACAGGTACGCCAGCTCGCCGGCATGCGCGGGTTGATGGCCAAACCGAGCGGCGAAATCATCGAGCGGCCGATCACGTCAAATTTCCGCGAAGGACTCACCGTGCTGGAGTACTTCATTTCCACCCACGGTGCGCGCAAAGGTCTTGCCGACACGGCGCTAAAAACCGCGGACTCCGGTTATCTCACCCGCAAACTCGTGGATGCGGCACAGGATGTGATCATCGTGGCGGACGATTGCGGTACCGTAAATGGCATCGTGGTGCGTTCGATTTACGAAGGCGACGAGGAAGTCGTCGACCTTGGCCAGCGCATCATTGGGCGGGTGAGCTGCGAAACAATTGGCGACCCGGTGGACAAAAAGAAAAAGATCGTCAAAGCAAACCAATACGTCGACGAGAAGATCGCAGCCGACTTGCAGCGCATCGGCGTCGAGCAACTCAAGATCCGGTCGGTGCTCACATGCGAGTGTGGCCGAGGCGTGTGTGCGAAGTGCTACGGTCGCAACCTCGCCACCGGCGATTTCGTGAAGCTCGGTGAAGCTGTCGG
Source organism: Candidatus Udaeobacter sp. (assembly GCA_049791915.1). GTDB lineage: Bacteria > Verrucomicrobiota > Verrucomicrobiia > Chthoniobacterales > UBA10450 > Udaeobacter. The sequence continues at coordinate 101,068 of JBARAJ010000146.1, read as the reverse complement.
TATTATCGCCGCGCAGTCCATCGGCGAGCCGGGGACGCAGTTGACGATGCGCACGTTCCATATCGGCGGCACCGCCAGTCAGACATTTAAGCAACCGATCATTAAGGCGAAGAATGACGGCACGGTGCAGTTCAATGATTTGCGGACCGTGCAGGCACTTGACGGAAGTTGGATCGTGTTGAACAAAAACGGCTCGATCAGCGTGCATAACGAAGAGGGCCGCGAACTGGAGCGCTACAACGTCGTTGTAGGCTCAGTGATCTCCAAGGAGGACGGCGCGTCTGTGAAGAAGGGCGAAACGTTTGTGCAATGGGATCCATACAACGTGCCGATCCTCACTGACAAAGGCGGGAAGATCGAATTCCGCGACATGATTGCCGGAGTGACAATTAAACGCGAAGTCGATGAAGCGACCGGCCTCATGGGCACGATGGTCATCGAGCACAAGGAAGACCTGCACCCGCAAGTGGTCATTGTAGATGACAAGAAGGAGGTACTCGCGAGCTATTCAATTCCCGCTGGCGCTCACGTCATTGTCGAGGAAGGTCAAAAGATACGGGCAGGCGCGTTGCTGGCAAAAACCCCACGCAAAGTCGCAAAGACAAAGGACATCACGGGTGGTCTGCCGAGGGTAGCGGAATTGTTCGAGGCTCGACGGCCGAAGGATGCGGCTGAGATCGCCAAGATCGACGGCATCGTCGAGCTGGGCGGAACCGTACGCGGCAAACGGAGTTTGGTTCTGAAAGATCCGGACACCGGCGCTGAGGAAGAGCATCTCATTCCGCTCACCAAGCACATCATCGTATTCAAAGGCGATTACGTGAAGAAGGGTCAACAACTGACCGAAGGCCCCGTTGTGCCGCACGAGATTTTGGAAGTGTGCGGCCCACAGGAGTTGCAGGAGCACCTGGTGAACGAAGTGCAGGAGGTATATCGGCTCCAGGGCGTGGAGATCAACGATAAGCACATCGAGATCATCGTGCGCCAAATGTTGCGCAAAGTGAAGATCACCGATCCTGGCGATACGTCGCTGCTCTGGGGCGATCAGGTCGATAAACTCGACTTCGAGGAAGAGAACAAGAAAGTCGTGGAGAAAGGCGGCAAGCCTGCGGAAGCCGTTCCGGTGCTGCTCGGCATCACTAAAGCTTCGCTGGAAACCGACAGCTTTATTTCCGCGGCTTCGTTCCAGGATACGACACGTGTGCTCACTGAAGCGGCTACGCTGGGCAAAATCGACAGGCTACGCGGCTTCAAGGAAAACGTGATCATGGGTCACCTAATTCCTGCGGGAACTGGTTTCCCTGAACATCGCCAGCTCAAGCTCGTGGAAAAAGGCGAGCCGGTTGGCGCGCCAGTGATGGAAGAAGCCGAGCCGCAACCTGCGATCGGGTAGCTTGTATTGTAGGGGCGTCTGTATCAGACATTCGACGGGATTGGCGTTTTACAGAAACGCCCTACAGTGGTTCCGTGTCCATCGTCACTAAAACGGGCGACACGGGCCAGACGTCGCTCATGTACGGGCGGCGAGTGTCGAAAACCGACCCGCGAGTCGATGCCTACGGTTGCGTCGATGAGCTAAACGCCGCCTTGGGACTGGCACGGGCCCTGTCCCAGGACTCGTTCGTTTCCGATCAGATTCTGGCTGCTCAGAAAGATCTCATTGTCGTGATGGGCGAACTGGCGACCGCGCGCGAAGACGTAGATCGTTATCTCAAAGACGGCTTCCGTCTGACAACGGCCGCGATGGTAGATCGCCTCAGTGCGGTTATAGTGGATATTGAAAAGGACAAATCCCTCTACCCAAAAGATTGGGTGATCCCCGGCAAAAACCCGCCCTCGTCCGCTCTCGATCTCGCGCGCACGACCTGCCGTCGGGCTGAGCGTCGCGTGGCCGCGGCCAGGGATGCGAATCCTGAGATCCTGCGCTATTTAAACCGTCTTTCCGATCTTTGTTGGATCCTCGCTCGGTACGCGGAAAAGAATCTCCCCGCGCAAAAACGATCCTGATTGCAACTGCAATTGATCGCTAAAAATTAGCAACGCTCCGGCAGCGAGCTCTCTTTTGTTCCGTTAGGCTTCGAGCAATGAAGCTATTGCTCACTGTTTGTTGCGCCCTCCTTGTAGTCGTCAATTTGTCTTTTGCTGAATCGTCCGATCAGCAAACAGATACTAACGCCGAATTGCTCAAAGAAATGAAAGCGCTTGAAGCAAAAGTCGCTTCGCTGGAAAAGCGCCTTCAGCGTTATGAAAATGGCGACGTCCGAAGCGAGAAAACCGCGGCGGCCTCCACCGCAAAAAAATCGCCCGACAAGACAATGCTGATTTCGGACGAGAACAACGCGGTGGCGACCGACGAAGGGATCACCTCCTCATCGAGCCAGCCCCTTTTTGGACTTGGCTATCGCAGTCACGCTGTTTTGAGCATCGGCGCTTATGGCGAATTGAAATTCGGTGGCAACGAGGCACCAGGCGGATGGAAAGACGGATTTGATGCCGGACGCATTGTGCTACTGCCGACTTTGCAGGTAACCGACTCGATCATTTTTAACGCAGAGCTGGAATTCGAGCACGGCGGGATAGCGGAAGATGCCGACGATAAGCTGACCGGCTCAGTCGATGTCGAACAGGCTTACGTCGATTTCAAATTTAACGATCACTTCAACTGGCGCGCGCCCGGTGTCGATGTCGTACCTTTCGGCTTCATCAACCTTTTTCACGAGCCGACCCAGTTCTATAGCGTGCAACGGCCGGAGTTAGACAATGGATTGATCCCTACAACGTGGTTCGAAGGCAGCACCAGCATCTACGGAAAAATCGTCGATAACCTTAACTATCAATTCCAGATCAACACAGGGTTGGAAGATATCGGTCAAAACGGCGGTGTCCCTCAGGATGGCTTGCCTTACGATGCGGGAATCACCGGAACCGAAGCGCTCGGTCTCGCTCGCACGCCGGTCGGAGACTTCAATCAAACCAAGAATGCGCCGGGCTTTGCGCTGCGCCTGAGCTACACGCCGCCGTTTGTCCCCGGCTTAAGTGGAAGCTCGAGCGTTTTCTTTACCCCGAACGTCACGCCGCGGGGTGCGTTCGGAGAGGACGGGAATTCGTTAGGCCATGATAGCGTGACGATGCTCGATACCGAGGTGCGTTACCGTGTACCGCGAACCGGTTTCGAGTTTCGTGGTGAAGTGGTTGACGCGATCATCGGCACGCCGCGCAATCTCCGTGCGAACAACGATGGTGATCCGGAAAATAATGTGGGTAAGAATCTCTGGGGTTTTTCGCTCGAAGCGGCATATCACATCGATCTAGCCGACCGCTTCCGCAATGGTTGGGAACTGGTGCCGTTTTATCGTTACACTTACGAAAATCTACAGACAGGCGGATTTGCCGGAACCGATGAGAACTTGCCAACCGGTCAGGGTCAGCGACAATTTCACACCTTCGGCCTTGCTGTTTTCCCCACGCCACAAGTTGTCTTGAAAGTCGACTACCAATTCGCGCTCGACGATGCGCCGGACTCGCCCCGCGCGGACCACCTGCTGGGCGCGGTCGGTTTCTTTTTCTAGAATCGCGTTCGAATCCTTTCCGATATGGACCAACTTCCGCGCTGGATTTTGCCCGCCGCGATCAGCGTCACGGTGCCGCTGCCTTGCTACGCGGTGCAATACCTCACAGTTCCGGCCGCGCAAAAACTGTGCTTCCCCGATTGCGATCACTTCGTCGCGGCACACGTAAAATTTACGCCCGCGCAAATTCAGGCGATCGAAGCTGCCAGCGGGCAAAAGGAGTTGCTTCGCGCCCAGGAAATTTGGCGGGCAACGCAAAACGGGAAGCTGAAGGGCTTCTTCATTGTCGATTACGTCATCGGCAAACATCTCGTGATCGATTATGCCGTCGCGCTTTCGCCGGAGGGAACGGTTAAGCAAATCGAAATTCTGAATTACCGGGAAAGTTATGGCGGCGAAATTCGCAATCCTGATTGGCGAAAGCAATTCGTCGGCAAAGGAGCGCGCTCGCGGTTCGCTCTCAACGAAGGCATCAACAATATCAGTGGCGCAACGCTTTCCTGCCGGCACGTGACCGATGGCGTACGACGCGTCCTCGCGACTTATGAGGTCTGCCTCAAATAGAGTGCGGCGGGCCCGCCCCTCTCTTGGCACGTTTGTCGAGATCACCGCTCGAGGCGATAACGAAGCAAAATTGCACGACGCTATAGATCGCGCGTTCAATGCCATCGCCAGGGTGGACCGACAAATGAGTTTTCACCATTCGGCCAGCGATGTTTCGAGGATCAATCGTGAAGCATTTCAGCACAAAGTGACGGTCGATCCATGGACGTGGCATGTCTTGCGAGCGGCACAGGAATTGTCGCATGAAAGTGACGGCATTTTCGACATCACGGTCGCGCGGAAACTGGTGCAGTGGAAGTATCTTCCGCGACGATACCGGAATGTAAGCGAGGGGAACTGGCGCGACATTGTTCTCGAAAAAGATTGTACGGTTCGATTTCGACAGCGCGTGATTGTCGATCTTGGCGGTATCGCAAAGGGCTTTGCGGTCGACCGCGCGGTCAAAGCTTTAAAACGCGCGGGGGTTCCATCTGGAGTTGTGAATGCCGGTGGCGACCTGCGCGTTTTTGGATTGAAATCGGAACTCGTGCATTTGCGCCGCCCTGCCGAGCCGATGCGGCCGGCAGGCGCGATCAAGTTGCGCGAGCGAGCCCTGGCGACCTCCGGAATTTATTTCTCTCAGAAAAGACGTGGCAAGGTAGTCGTCAGCTCGCTGCTCAACGGCCGCACATATCGATCTTCGCGTAAGTTAATCAGCGTGAGCGTAGCGGCCTCTGCTTGCATGATAGCTGACGCTTTGACCAAAATTGCGTTCGTTCTACGGGAGAAATCTGCGCCCTTGCTGGCGCAATATCACGCGGACGCATTGTTGCTTGAGCGCGATGGTGAGCCATTATGGATGTTTCATTCACCATGCGACACTCGCGACCGGACTCCATTCGATTGAAGCGCTTGCAGAGATATTTTCTCTACGCCGTGTTGGCGCTGGTTTTTTTGAGCGGAGTGACATGGGCATATTGGAATTATCTTGTTGCGTCGCCTGGTGACTTTGAGATGAGCGCAAAAGCTTGGGCGATGAAAATTCATGGCGCTGCGGCGATGGCAGTTTTAGTACTGATCGGGATGCTGTTGAATGCGCATGTGAGATTCGCGTGGCGCGCGCGCCGCAATCGAGCGAACGGATCGGTTTTTCTCAGTGCGTTCGCCGTTTTGACCGTCACTGGCTATGGCCTTTATTACGCCGGTGGCGAAAGACTGCGTGCGTGGACGAGTTGGATTCATCTCGCTATAGGCTTGGTCTTGCCAATTTTGTTGCTGATCCACATCTTTCTAGGAAGGAGGACACGCCCTACGGTTCAATCCTCAACGATATCGCGCTTTGCGTCTGGAGGCGTCGAGGATCGACATCCAAAGTCCCGTTATTACGGGTCCCAACGCAGCACTTAATGAGGGCAAGCCCGCAGAGCTGAATTTCAAGTTGCGCACCCACACGGCCTGTAGCATCTTCACACCCCTCTCTGAAAGCTCCCGCCATCGGGAATTTGTCTTATGGCAGATACCACAGAATTAGTACCTGAATTATTGGAAGCTGGTGTCCATTTTGGACACCAGACGAAGCGTTGGAATCCAAAGATGAAGCCTTTCATCTTTGAACAGCGCAATCAGATTTACATTATCAATCTTGATGAAACGGTGAGGCAACTCCGGCGGGCAACCGATTTCCTCCAGGATGTCGCGCGCCGGGGTGGCCGGATTCTATTTGTCGGCTGCAAAAAACAGGCGCAGGAAGCAATAAAAGAAGCCGCGTTGGCGTGTGGGCAATTTTACGTGAACCAACGGTGGCTGGGGGGCACGCTCACCAATCTTACTACGATCCGCAAGAGCATCGGCCGATTGAAATACATCGAGCAGATCGAGCAGTCGCCGGAGTACAAGAAAATGGGAAAACAAGAATTGGCTGCGCTGAATCGTGAGGCTGCAAAACTCAGGCGCAACCTCGAGGGGATCCTCGAGATGTCAGCACTGCCCGATACGCTCGTGGTGATCGACACGCTACGAGAGCAAAACGCCGTCAATGAGGCACGTCGCCTCGGAATCCCCGTGGTCGCCATCGTGGATACCAACGCCGATCCCGAACTGATCGATTATCCGATTGCGGGGAACGATGATGCCATCCGTGCGATCCGGGTGATTTTGCAAAAACTGGTCGATGCGATTGTTTCGGCCAGCAGCGAGGCCCGCGTCCGCGAACAGGTGGAAATGGCAGGCGTATCGGCCTGACGCTAACCGCTCCAGCGGTTCAACTCTCTGACGCTACAACGATTCTAAGAACCTAATGAACGCAACGACCGAAATCGATCCAAAACTGGTCAAGCAACTCCGCGAAAAGACCAACGCCGGATTTATGGACTGCAAGCGTGCTCTCGTCGAGAGTGGCGGCGACCTCGAAAAGGCCGAAACGATCCTGCGCACGAAGGGCATCGCCACCGCCGCGAAAAAGGCCACGCGTGCGACAAAGGAGGGAATCGTCGCCTCCTACATTCATCTGCAGGGCAAGGTTGGTGTGCTCGTAGAGGTGAATTGCGAGACTGATTTCGTAGCGAGAAACGAGAATTTCCGAGAGTTCGTGAAAGACATCACGCTGCATATCGCCGCCGCGCACCCGCTCTACGTCGGCCGTGCCGATGTTCCGGATAACCTGATCGAGGCGGAACGCGAAATCTACAAGGCACAGGTACAAGGCAAGCCGGCGCACGTTGCGGACAAAATTGTCGAGGGCAAACTCGAGAAATTCTACAGCACAGTTTGTCTGCTCGAGCAGGGTTTCATTAAAAATCCCGATGTGACAATTAGCGACCTGCTGAATTCCAAGATTGCCGAATTGGGCGAGAACATCGTCATTCGTCGCTTCGTTCGCTACCTCGTCGGCGAGCCGCTGCCGAGCGAAGCTTAGTTGTTGTAGCGGCGTTTGTGTCAAACGCCGAATCTTGGAAAAGGCCTTCGCCGTGGCGAGCGGCTCTACAACCCACGTGCCCATTCGGGCAATCCGTGGTTTATTTTGAGTGGAATGGCATTGACCGAATACAAACGCAAACGCGACTTCAAAAAGACCAACGAGCCGGCAGGCAAGCCCGCTCCAAAAAAAGTCAAGGGCGCGTCGCGATTCGTCATTCAAAAGCATGCTGCGCGCCGGTTGCATTACGACTTCCGCCTGGAAATGGAAGGCGTGCTGAAATCGTGGGCACTTCCAAAGGGACTTCCCTGGAAGCGCGGCGAGAAACATCTTGCCGTCGAAGTCGAGGACCATCCGATTGAATATGAAGACTTCGAGGGGGTGATCCCCGAAGGACAGTATGGTGGCGGCACCGTGATGCTCTGGGACCGCGGAACCTACTACGTTTACGGCGAGCAACCCCTGAAATCACTAGGGGAAGGTAAGCTGCACCTTCTTCTCGATGGCAAAAAAGCGAAAGGCGAATGGACGCTCGTGCGGATCCGTGGTCGCGACGGCGAAAAGAATCAGTGGCTGATCTTAAAGACCGGCAACGACGCGAAACCAATTTCGAGCAAGCTTGACGATGAATCGGTAAAGACCGGCCGCACGATGAAACAAATCGCGGATGCGCGCGACGCCGAGTGGCAGTCAGGTCGTGTAGAGGACCAAAGTCCGACGTCGCAATTCAAGGCGCGAATTAGCGAGGCGATTAAAAAAAAAGCAAAAGATGAACCCGTAGGGCAGGCACACTCGCGCGCCGTCGCCTCGGCGAAGGCGGGTCGCCTGCCGATTGCAAAGCAGGGCAAGCAAAGCGGTCGTCCTGAAATTCCGTCGATAGCAAAATTACCCTCGGGAAAACCGCGTTTCGTCGAACCGATGAAAGCGAAGTTGGTCGAGAAATCGCCAGCAACCGGCGACTGGATTTATGAGCTCAAGTTCGACGGCATCCGCTTGATCGCGATCAAAGACCGCGAAAAAGTTTCGTTGCTGTCGCGAAATCAAAACGATTTGAGCGCGCGTTTTCCCGAGATCGTCGACGCCGTCAAAAATTTATTCGCCGAAGGATGTGTGCTTGATGGCGAAGTAGTCGCGCTTGATAAGGAAGGCCGTTCGTCATTCCAGCTTTTGCAAGCGCGCGAGATGGAAGGACGAAAATCGCCCATTTATTTCTATGCGTTCGACCTTCTGCAGCTCGACGGCAAAAATCTCGTGTCGCTGCCATTAGAGGCGCGGAAGAACGTTTTGGAGAAACTGTGTGCCGACGCAGGCGACCCCCGGATTCGATACTCCGGCGCGATTGGTGGAGATGCCAACCAGCTCCTCAAGGAAGTGCAACGCCGCGGCTTGGAAGGAATCATCGGCAAATTACACAACTCCGCCTACGAAGCCGGCCGGAGAAGCGGCGCATGGATTAAACTCAAATGTGTCAACGAACAGGAATTTGTCATTGGCGGATGCACCCCGCCGCAAGGAGCACGCAAATATTTCGGCGCAATTCTCGTCGGCTACCACAAGGATCGCGATCTCGTATTCGCCGGCAAGGTTGGCACCGGATTTACAACGAAATCATTGGCCACGTTGCACAAGAAATTCCGTGCCGAGGAACGTGCGGACGGTCCGTTTGTCGATCTGCCATCAAAGCAAAACGGCCAATGGGTGCTGGGCATCACACCTTCGATGATGAAAAAGATACACTGGATCAACCCGAAGTTTGTTGCCGAAATCAAATTTGCCGAGTGGACGCGCGACGGAAAATTGCGTGCACCCGTTTTCATGGGATTGCGCGAAGATAAAAAGCCGGCCGAAGTCGTTCGAGAAGCGCCAGCCAGTTGATAGTTTGGCGCGCCCGAGAAGAAGAAAGAATGCGTGCGCCCGTTTTCCTTAGCGTACTCGAACATAAAAAGCCGGGCAAAATTGGTCTCAAGGATTGAGGCACATCGATAACTGCCTCTGCATCAGCAGGCATTATTTGACCCGGTTGGGCTGGGTCGTGAAATTGCAAAGAGGGAGGGCTAGTTTGGGTATGAGAATTGCGCAGGTGGCGCCGCTTTATGAAAGCGTGCCGCCGAAGTATTACGGGGGAACGGAGCGCGTGGTGTCGTATCTCACCGAGGAACTGGTGCGACAGGGCCACGAAGTGACGCCCTTTGCGAGCGGAGATTCGGAGACGAATGCGCGGCTGGTGTCGGCGTGCCCGCGGTCGTTGCGTTTGGATAAACGTTACCAAGGCCAGATGGCCCACCATTTCGTCATGCTGGAGCGTGTTTTCCAGCACGCGAGTGAGTTCGACATCATTCATTTTCATGTCGATTACCTGCATTTTCCGCTCAGCCGAAGGGAGGCGGTTACGCATTTAACCACGTTACATGGGCGGCTGGATATTCCTGACCTGGTTCCGTTGTATCAGGAGTTTCGCGAGATGCCGGTGATCTCGATCTCGAACGGCCAACGGGATCCTTTACCGTGGGCAAACTGGCAGGCAACGGTTTATCACGGCTTGCCCGGCGACATCTATCGATTCCATCCGGAAGCGGGGAGTTATCTGGCTTTTTTGGGACGTATTTCGCCCGAGAAAAGAGTGGACCGCGCGATCGAAATTGCGAAGCAGATCGAAATACCACTCAAAATTGCAGCGAAAATCGATCGAGTAGACCAAGATTATTTCGAGTCGGAGATCGCGCCGTTACTAAATAATTCCCTCGTGGAATTCGTGGGCGAGATCGACGACGACGAGAAAAATGAATTCCTGGGCAATGCGTATGCGTTGCTGTTTCCGATCGACTGGCCGGAGCCGTTCGGGTTGGTGATGATTGAGGCGATGGCCTGCGGCACGCCGGTCGTTGCCTATCGCGGCGGCGCGGTTCCCGAACTTGTGGAATCGGGTCAGACTGGCTTCATCGTTGAAGGTTTGGAAGATGCGGTAGAAGCGGTCCGACGGGTAGCTCAGTTGAGCCGAAAACGGTGTCGCGAAGTGTTTGAGCAGCGTTTTACGGCTACGCGAATGGCGCATGACTACGTACAACAATTCGAGCGTCTCATTGCGAGAAACCAAGAAATTTCGGAGGCCGCGTAATGGCCAGGGGAGAAGTGATTCGTATCCGGAACGAGTTTTACATTCGTTCCTCTTCAGCCCGCGTGGACGTGCGCACGCGGGTTTTGAAACAGGGAGACATGTTCGCCGTTTTCGATCGATTTGGCGATGTCGAAACGTTTGGCACCGGGGAACTCGGATTGTATTACCAGGACACGCGATTTTTATCCCGGCTGACTTTGAAGCTCGGAAAGGATCGGCCTCTGCTGCTAAGCTCGACAGTCCGAGAGGACAATGCCGTTTTTGCTGTAGACGCTACGAACCCCGACGTCTGGCGCGACAGCGAGATAATAGTTCCAAGAGGAACGATACACGTCTTTCGCTCAAAGATTTTGTGGGACAAGGCGTGTCACGAGCGGCTTCGCATCCATAACTACGGACGCGCAGCTGTCGATTTTGTCTTGTCGATCGAGTTCGATGCCGATTTTGCCGATATTTTCGAACTGCGTGGCATGCACCGCGAACGTCATGGTCGTCGCTTGGAACCTGAGATCACCGACGACGGACTCGTGCTGGCGTATGAGGGATTGGACCAACGCTTTCGCCGGACGCGGATCATGTTCGACCCGACGCCATCTCGTGTGACTAAGTCTGTTATCAGCTGCCAGGTCCATTTGGAGCCCGGCGAGAATGCCAATCATCAATGGGCCATTGCATGTGAGGTGGACGGCGATTCGCAAGGCGAGAGCCAGTCTTACGAAGAGATCATGCGCGACGCAACCGCTGCTCTCGAACGCACCCGCGCTCGGGAACCGCAGATTTTCGCTGACAATGAACAGTTCAACGACTGGCTGAATCGTTCGCTGGCCGATCTCCACATGATGCGAACCGAGACACGCTATGGCCCCTATCCATACGCTGGTGTTCCCTGGTTTAGCACTGTGTTCGGGCGCGATGGAATCATCACCGCGTTACAATGCTTGTGGTTTGATCCATCCATCGCGCGGGGTGTTCTGGCGCATCTCGCTGCGAATCAGGCCGACGCAGAGAAGCCCGAGCAAGACGCGCAACCCGGCAAGATACTGCATGAGTTTCGTGACGATGAAATGTCTGTCTTGGGCGAGGTGCCGTTCAGGCGCTACTACGGGAGCATCGACGCGACGCCGCTTTTTGTGATGCTGGCAGGCGCATATTACAAGCGCACGGGTGACCGCACTTTTGTCGAGTCGATTTGGTCGAACGTTCAGCGCGCGCTTGAGTGGATCGACCGCTATGGCGACGCAGACGGTGACGGTTTCGTCGAATACAGCCGGAGGTCGAAACACGGTCTCATTCACCAAGGCTGGAAAGATTCACAGGACTCGGTTTTTCACAGCGACGGCGTTCTTGCCGAGGCGCCGATCGCGTTGTGCGAAGTGCAAAGTTATGTGTATGCCGCGAAGCTCGCCGCGAGCGAGCTGGCTGTGCTATTAGGCGATGAGACAGCTGCGCGAGAGCTGAAGAATCAGGCCGAAAGCTTGCGCTGCCGGTTCGAGGAAATCTTCTGGTGTGAAGACATTTCCACATACGCCCTCGCTTTGGACGGCAACAAGCGGCCTTGCAGGGTGCGAACGTCGAATGCTGGTCATTGTCTTTTCGCGGGGATTGCGACGGAGGAACACGCGCGTCGCGTTGCGACTACACTGACTGATGAAACATCCTTTTCCGGATGGGGAATTCGCACGGTAGCCAGTAGTGAAGCGCGCTACAATCCGATGTCGTATCACAATGGTTCGATCTGGCCGCATGATAACTCCCTGATCGCCGCAGGATTTGCCAAGTACGAACTTCAAGGAGCGGCTGCCATGGTGCTCGCCGGTATGATGGACGCGAGCATCTTCTTCGATTTGCATCGGCTTCCGGAACTATTTTGCGGCTTTCCGCGACGGCCCGGTGAAGCGCCCACGTTGTATCCAGTTGCCTGTGCTCCGCAGGCGTGGGCCTCTGGTGCTGCATTTCTTTTGCTGCAAGCGTGTCTCGGACTCGATGTGTTTGCTCCAGAACGAAGGCTGGTGTTTTCGAAGCCATTCTTGCCGCAATTTCTTCCGCAAGTCAGCATTCGTGATCTGAAAGTGGGAGACGCGAGCGTTGATCTCCTGCTCACGAGACACGACGAAGGAGATGTAGGCGTGAATGTTCTCCGACGGAACGGACCGCTTGATGTTGTGGTTCTGAAGTAAATGGCGGCGATTGCGCTTGTCGCCGCAGATCGCCGCAATATTGTGCCGGTGATGAACGCCAAGGTGATCGTCATGCCAAAAGCCGCCGTGCTGGATCCGCAGGGAAACGCGGTGCGCGACGCGATGCGCCACCTGGGAATGCCGGAAGTGCGCAGCGTGCGCATCGGGAAATACATGGAGATCGAGATCGAAGGGCAAGATAGCGAGCTTGAATCGCGGCTGCACCAGCTTTGTCGCGATTTGCTGTCGAATCCGGTGATCGAAGATTACGAATTGCTGAGGGCTGAATCGGCAAACAAGAAGGAGAGAAAGACTTTGTAATGAAAGCGCTGCGATATTTTTTCTGCGTGGTATTTCCACCGCTTGCAGTGCTGATGACCGGACGCATCGCGAGTTTCTTTCTAAGCATCATTTTGACGTTGCTAGGCTGGATACCAGGAGTCATCCATGCGTGTCTCGTCGTGAACGATTATCATGCGGAGAAACGCGCAGCCGCAGGCGCGCGTTAAACTCACCATGAACTTTGCCGTCATCCAGTTTCCCGGTTCCAACTGCGACCAGGATTGTGTCGCAGCGATCAATGGGCTCGACGGATTGCGAGCCGAATACGTCTGGCACAAGGAAACTTCGCTCGATAATTTCGATGCCACCGTGTTGCCGGGCGGATTCGCGTACGGCGATTACCTTCGCTGTGGAGCCATCGCTCGGTTTTCGCCCATAATGAAGGCAGTGATTAGCGACGCGCGCGCCGGCAAGCTCGTGCTCGGGACGTGTAACGGGTTTCAGGTCTTGTGCGAAGCCGGTCTATTACCAGGCGCGTTGGTGCGAAACCGCTCACTCCGGTTTGTTTGTGACATGGTCACTACGCGCGTTGAGGTGGATGATTCTCCGTTCGCCCACGGCTGCCCAAAAGGGACACTTCTGCGCCTGCCCGTGGCGCACGGTGAAGGCTGTTTTTTTGCCGACCCGCAAACGTTGCATGAGCTGAACGCGAATGAACAAGTGGTTTTGCGCTACGCGGACAACCAAGGCCAGGTCGTTCCCGAAGCAAATCCAAATGGCTCGATCCAAAACATTGCGGGGATTTGCAACCGCGAACGGAATGTTTTCGGTTTGATGCCGCATCCTGATCGCGCCTCGGATCCGCAGCTCGGCAGCGCAGATGGCGCGAAAATTTTTCTCTCGATGATGGAGACAATTAGCAGGACTCGCTCGACTAAAACAGCCGAGCGCATCAAACAGGTGGCGTGATTTCGCTACCTAAGAGAAAACCGTATAACCTCTCCCCGCTTCGCACCTAGGGCGCAGTTCTGAGGTGTTGCGATCGTTACAGAGCTGTAGCAAAAACGAACACTACATCGGCTTTTGCGCCCAGATTCGCCCTAGAAGAAGAGATGGCATCGCTATTGCTCTAAGAAGAGGCGAAAACCAACTCAAATCCTATGCTCTTAGAAAAAACCTTACACATGAGTCAACCGGTGGCCGAGTGCAAAGCACGTCTGGCCAGTATTCAATCTTATCGGCGCCAGTTCCTAATGGTGACACGGGCGACCGTGACATCATCCAAGACGGTCGATTTCAGCTTTCGCGGACCCTTTGGTTTCGAGGCGCATACTGTCCTGTTGTCGGTGGACGGCGATTCGCCGAACCAGTATGCGTTCGAGTCCGTGGGTGGAAACATTTCCCTTATGGGCATCGTTGATTTCGCCGAGATCCGGCCGTACTGCACCGAGATCACGCTTGCGGTCCACTACGAAATCAAAAACAAACTTTTCGCCTGGCTGGATCGCCGTCTGCATTTTGTGGATAGCTTTGTGAATGCCGAACTGCGGAGCATCCGCGCGCATTTCGAAGGGATCAGGTCAAGCTATATGGAGCGCGCGCGCGTCATGCCCGTACTCCAGGCGGCTCACGCCTGACCAAAGGGCATTCGCTACTGCACAAATCGTTCCTGATCGGAGAATTTGGGTCACTCGGGCTAGGCTATTCGCACGGCACGTTTGCGGTCGAGGCGCAGGATCTGGCCCGGGTGAAGGGCGACTTTTACTTTGGGATCGCGAATTTTGGTTCCATCAATTTCCACGCTTCCCTGCTTGATCAATCTCGAGACTTCGCTGTGCGATTTCTCTGACTGGAACACCTTCCGATAAACATCTGAGACGACAGTGACGACTGCGAGGTCTTGTCGTTCATCCGGTGAAAACGCTGGCAGATCGGCATTCTTCAAATCGCGCTTACTGAAGCGGGTGTTCCACTCATCCAGCGTTCTTTTGGCCGCATCCGCCGAGTGGTAAGTCTCTACGATTTCGAACGCGAGCTGCTTCTTGGCCTCCAGCGGATGCGTGTCTCTCGGCGCTGCGCGCCGCAGGAGCAATTCGTAATAACGCGCCATCAACTCGTCCGAAATGCTCATCAGTTTCCCGAACATTTCTGAGGGGGACTCGTTAATGGCGACGTAGTTACCCAGGCTTTTGCTCATTTTTTTGGAGCCATCCAAGCCTTCGAGAATCGGCAGCAGGAAAACGACCTGCTGCGGCATGCTCTCTTCTCGTTGAAAATCGCGCCCGATGAGGATGTTGAAAAGTTGGTCAGTCCCTCCGAGTTCTACGTCGGCTTTCACCATCACCGAATCCCACCCCTGCATGATTGGATATTGAACTTCATGGGCGCGGATCGGGTGCTTTTCTTCGATTCGCGCTTTGAAATCTTCCCGTTGCAACATCTGCTGCAACGTCACGCGGCTATTCAACCGAATCACGTCTTCGAACGACATGGCGCGAAACCAGTCACCGTTGCACACTGTCTCGGTGCGCTCGGGATCAAGAATCTTAAACGCCTGCTCGCGATAAGTCGCCGCGTTTGCGATCACTTCCTGATGCGTCAGGTGCGGCCGTGTAACGGACCGACCGCTGGGGTCGCCAATCATTCCGGTAAAATCGCCGATGATGAGAATCGCCTGGTGCCCGAGATCCTGAAACTGTCTCAGTTTCCCCAAAACAATCGTGTGCCCAAGGTGAATATCCGATGTCGTCGGGTCCACCCCAAGCTTGACGCGCAACGGCCGACCCAGCGTAAGCTTCTCGCGTAGTTCGCTCTCATTGATGATCTGCGCCGAGCCTTGTTTCAACAATCCAAGAGCTTCGTCCGGTTGCATGATCCGGTCACAGAATAGCGCACCGGCCTCGGCCGGACGAGCGCTACTTATTTTTGTTCAACAACTCGCGCACCTGCTCGATCGTGAGCGGCTCGTTGTGTTTGTTGAGCGACTTCTGATTTGTGCCTTCGTTCAGAAAGGGCCGGTTACCTCCATACGCATGAGAGGCGACCTTTTTCCCGGACTGAGGTGCGTCGCGAACACCGCGGGCGGTCTGATTTGCGTAGGTAGCCTTGGAATTTGCAAGTGTTTGCTGTGACGAAACGTAGGCAGTGCGTCCGCCGCGGTAGGTCTGGGAATAAAATTGCGTGGTCGAGAAATCTCGTGTTCCGGAATAATTTTTCGAGCTCGGTTTCTGGTGAATGAAAAACGTTCCGACGTTTGCGCGTTTGTTGATGGATGCCGAACCGTCTCCGCTAAATTTCTTGTTCTGCGCATCGTTCTGCAGCGCCATGTCCGGCTTGAGAAGCCGATCGACCAGCTTTTTCTCCTGGTCCTGGGCGCGTACGCAGCACAAAGCAGTTGTTAGCAGCAAACAGACCGCAAACGATATTCGCACGGCGAGAGGCTGCCGGAACGAGTGTTCGTTTGTAAAGCAAATTCCCTCTTAAGTGATTGGCGCGTTCAGTTTGCCGGGACGGAAGGGTTTTGATTGTTTTCGCCGTTGGTGCGGCAGACAATGCGCGCATGGCTGAACACGTTTACAAGAAGATTGAGATTGTCGGCTCATCGCCCAACGGAATGGAGGAGGCGGTCCATAATGCCTTGTCGCGCGCGAGCAAGACGATTCGCAACATGCGGTGGTTCGAGGTAATCGAGACCCGCGGTTACATCGACGAGGGCAAAATCGAGCACTGGCAGGTAACTTTAAAGATCGGATTCACGCTGGAAGAGTAATAACCCCGCGCCTCACTTGCGCTGTGGCGCTTCCCGTTCCTGCGCCGATCGGCACAGTTTGGCTGCACCGTAAATCAAGATCGCGGGCTTTAGTGCCATAAAGAGCAGACGAAGAAGTCCGGCTAGCACTCGACCCAACGGCAGACGATTCAACACGTATCCAACCGCAAATGCATAGAAGAGTGACTGTGTCGGCTTTTCGCGCACGTACTCACCGGTTTCATTGACCACCGTTTCGACTCGGTCTTTCACCCATTGCATTCCGCGTTCGGGAAACTCAGCAACCATTTCAGGAGATAACTGATCCATGACGCTTATGATTCGCATTTTGAAGCCATCTTGCGCGCATCGATCTATCACCGCAAAGCAAGCCAGATCGAGCTTGCGCCTGTGCGAGGTGGAAAATCAGGCAGTGGCGGCGGCCGGTGAAATGTCCCGGCTCGACGCGTCTCTTTCAGGCAATAGCGGGCCATCACTTCTAGCGCACGCTCGCCCAATGCAGAACAATTCGTCGCCACCAAAACCTGGGCGTTGCGCTCCGCCACTTCAAGAGCGCTAATGAGCAAACTTTCGAAATCGTGTTGGACCTGAAACGTTTTTCCTCCCGTAGAGCGTGAAAAAGTCGGGGGGTCGAGGATGATAGCATCGAATTTTTCGCCTCTCCGGGCGAGACGCGGCAGCACGGATCGCACGTCGTCTGCGATAAAGCGGTGATCGATCGTTGACAGGTTGTTCAGGGCGAAATTCTCGTGTCCACGGGTGAGAGATCTTTTCGAAAGGTCGATGTTGACGGTGCTCGCTCCGTTACGTGCCGCGCACACGGAAAAGGAACAAGTATAAGCAAAACAATTCAGCAGTCGCTTTGCGGCGATATGACGCACGTACCGGCGATTCTCCCGCTGGTCCAAAAACAGACCCGGCGAATAGCCTGTACCGAAGTCTATGCCGAACCTCAGATAACGTTCGGTGGCGACGGTCTGTAAACTTTCGCTGGGATCGCCAACGACCAGAGCCGGCGGTGCGCGATGTTCGCTTTCTCGCGGAATGAAGCGCGCGAAGACGCGTCGCACGTGGATGCCGACCGAATCGGCCCAGGTTTGCAACTCTTCCAGCAGCCGTTCCCGGGCCAACACTGTTTTAAAGGAGACGAGAACGTCGTTGCCGAAGCGTTCGACCCAGCCACCCTCAATAGTGCAAAGCCGGTGCGCGTCAGTACCCTCTGACTTGAAATCGCGGAGCAAGCCTGGATCAATCCATCCTGTAATCATTTTGTTTCTGTGCTCCAAGGGGATAGTTCGAAATTAGTATGGCGCAACGGATGGGTTGCCGGGAAACGCGGCGTTGCTACACTGCCGCGATCACGTTCGCGCCGTCGAGTCAACGGCCGCGTGTCGGCGGCGTAACTATGCAACAAGTCATCGTTCGTGTTCCCGCGAGCACTTCCAATCTCGGTCCTGGCTACGATTGTCTGGGCGTCGCGCTCCGCCTCCATAACAGCGTCACGGTCATCCGCGACAAGATGCCTCGATCTTCTCATCCACGAATTGTGTCTGACGCGGCCGAACGATTTTTCAAGCAAACGCGACGCCGTGCGTTTCCGTTTTCGTGTTCAATTGTGGAACAAGTGCCACGGTGTCGCGGCCTGGGCAGCAGTGCAACGGTTCGCCTCGGCATCCTGCTTGGGCTGAATCGGCTTAGTGGCGAGCCACTGGATCGACTCACCCTCTTTAGATTATGCGCCGAATCGGAAGGACATCCTGATAACGCTGCACCGGCCACCTTTGGCGGCTTTACCGTGGTGCAGAGTAGCGCGAGCGTCTCGCTTGCGCGGGGCAGGCGAGAGGCATCCCGTGCCGTGCAGCGTTTCGACGTGGCCCCCCGCTTATACTTCGTTCTGCTTGTCCCGGACCTCAAAATCGAAACCGCACGCGCGCGAAGAATTTTGCCTTCAAAGATCTCGCGCGTTGCTGCGGTAGAAAACTGTGCGAACGCATGTGCGGTCACCGCGGCGTTTGCATCGCGGGATTACGAAAAAATGCGTGGCACTTTTTCCGATAACCTTCACCAGCCATTTCGGGCGAAGATGATTCAGTTTCTTCCGCGTGTGATAGCAGCCGCTGCGCGAGCAGGTGCGCTCGGCGCCTTTCTTAGCGGAAGCGGATCTGCGATTGCGGCTGTTACACTCGAAGCGCCTGAGAAAATCGCAGCTGCCATGGCGCGCGCTGCGGCCGTGTCTGCTCACACAATTATCACGCACGCTGACAACCGCGGCGCGCACGTGTTGCCAATCCGCCGTCGGCCATCTGGAATCGACCATTAAGATGGGCCGCCGACTTGAACAGTTAGAAGAATTCGGGATCGATGTCGTCCTCGAACGACGCCATGGCGTTCGCGCTTCACTCCTGCGCCAGATCCTTTACGCGCTCTCGTTCGTCTACGACAGGCTGGTGCAACTCCGGCTTTATCTCTATCGCAAAAGAGTTTTCCGCGAACGCACACTCGGATGTCTCGTGATAAGCATCGGCAATCTTACGGTGGGCGGGACGGGTAAAACCCCGATTGTTGAGAAGTTCGCCCGCGCTTTACAGGCCGGAGGACGGCGAGTGGCGATTCTCAGCCGTGGTTACAAGAGCGTCCCGCGCAAGCGAGGCTGGCGCAGCTGGTTCCATGGAGATTTCGAGCCTCCGCGACTCGTTTCCGATGGAAAATCTCTGTTGCTCGATTCGCTAATCGCCGGGGATGAGCCTTACATGCTCGCCCACAACTTAAAAGACGTGATCGTGCTGGTGGACAAAGACCGGGTAAAAAGCGGCCGGTTCGCGGTCGATAAATGGCAGGTCGACACACTGTTGCTCGACGACGGATTTCAATATCTCCATCTCAAGCATCGGCTGGATATGGTGCTCGTGGATCGACAAGCACCTTTTGGGAACGAGTTCCTGCTGCCCCGGGGCACGTTGCGTGAGAGGCCACGCAATCTTCGCCGCGCCAGCTACATCTTTATTACCAAGAATACCGGCGAGCCTAATTTCGAGTTGATGCGACGCATCCGGCGTTACAATCGCACCGCTGAAGTTATCGAATGCGCGCACAAACCGCTTTATCTTCAGAATGTTTTTACAGGCGAACAATTGCCGCTCGAGGCTTTGCGCGACGCCTTCATCGGTTCGCTGTGCGCGATCGCAGCCCCTGAAAGTTTTGAGGGCGCGCTTGCCAAACTCGGCGCGCACGTCGATCTGGCGAAGAGCTACATTGATCACCATTACTACACCGAAGCGGAACTGATCAGCTTCATCAACCGTTGTATCCGCCGTGACCTGGCGATGATCGTCACAACCGAAAAGGACTCGGTGCGCATGCCCCGTCTGCCCGAGGCGGATCTGAAAGTGCCGATTTATTTTCTGCGGGTGGAAATCGAAATCCTGAGCGGGCACGAAAGCTGGGAACATTGCGTCGGCCGAATCTGCAAACCCAAGCCGGTGCTCCCGCCCGAGCGGTTCTTCGCTTGATCAAGGTTGCGCCAAGAGCACAAACGTCCCAAGAAGTAAGAAAATTAGAACCTTTGCGTCCTTTGTGGACGTTGTGCGAGGTTTAGATCGATGGCCAAGAAGGCGGAGCTCATCGTCGACGATCGGAAGCTTCAGGTATCAAACCTGGACAAGGTTCTTTATCCGAAGGTGGGTTTCACCAAGGGGCAGGTGATCGATTACTTCATCCGGATCGCGCCGGTGCTTTTGCCGCACTTAAAAGACCGCCCGCTCACAATGAAGCGCTATCCAGATGGCGTGGAAGGTCAGTTTTTCTATGAGAAGAACTGCCCCGTGCATCGGCCGAAATGGGTACAAACCGCAAAGGTGTGGAGCGAGGGCAACCAGCGGATCATGCATTATTGTCTCGCCAACGATCTGCCAACGCTCGTCTGGGCTGCTAACCTCGCCGATCTCGAGCTGCACACATCGCTTTCGCGCAAAAACAACATCGAACGTCCGACGATGATGGTTTTCGATCTGGATCCGGGTGCGCCTGCAGACATCGTGCAATGCTGTCAGATTGGGATTTGGCTGCGCGAGCTGCTGGGCGGAATGAAATTGAAAGCGTTCGCAAAAACGAGTGGCTCAAAAGGTTTACAAGTCTATGTGCCGTTGAACACGGCAGTGACTTACGATCAGACGAAAAGTTTGTCGCGCTCGTTGGCTCAACGTCTGGAACGCGAACATCCTGATCGTGTCACGTCGAACATGTCCAAGGCTGTGCGCAAAGGAAAAGTGTTCGTCGATTGGAGCCAGAACGACGAACACAAAACCACCATCTGCGTCTATTCGTTACGCGCAAAAGAAGAACCCACCGTTTCCACACCCGTCACTTGGAGTGAAGTGGAGAATTGTTTGAAGAAGAAACGCGCCGAACTCTTAAGGTTTCGTTCCGACCAAACGCTGGCGCGCGTCGAAAAACAGGGCGACCTGTTCGGGCCAGTGGAGACACTCAAACAAAAGCTGCCGAAGAAATTGGACACATGACCGAGTCCGCATCAAAACGGTCAGCGAATTTATGAACAATCACTTATGGTTTGATGCGATTGGATGGGTTGGAGCGGCAGCTCTGCTTGTGGCGTATGCGATGATCTCCTCCAGGAAATGGGAAGGACACTCCTCTCCATTTCAGCTTCTGAACATCGGCGGCAGTCTCCTGCTGGCCGCAAACACAATTTTTTATGGATCGTATCCCTCTACGTTTGTGAACCTGATTTGGGCAGCCATTGCCATTTTCTCCATCGCCACTAGGAAGCGAGTTTCGTCTCGTTAGTTAACCGACACAGCCGAGAGATTCTTCCAAATGCGAAAGATCAATCTGAAAGACGTTCCCGAGCAGGAACGAAAATCGCCGAAAGGAAAATTTGGTCGGATTACCAAGAACATTTCGGTTGCGCTTGGGCGCGAACCGGAGTCGCTCGATCTGTCGAAGCGCCATCCGTTTGATCTGGCGCTAGTGCGGATACCAAAAGGCAAATCGCTTTGCCCCTATCACGCGCATGCGTCGGAATCGGAGCTTTATCTCGTCGTTTCCGGCCGCGGCAATGTGCGCGATAAGAACGGAGTAACCGAAGTCGGACCTGGCGACGCGTTTCTGTTTCAGCCTGGTGATGCACATCAGCTTAGCAATGCCGGCAATGAGGATTTTGTTTATTACGTTGTCGCCGACAATCCGCGCGGCGGCGGCGCAACAGGGGATTCCTGTTACTACCCCGACAGCGGCAAGTGGGCCGTGGCGAGGGAAGGATCCGAAGAACTGATCGTGAAAGGAAATGAGACCGATTACTTCGATGGCGAAGAATGATTTTCGTAGGGGCGGTTCACCGAACCGCCGGCGGGCGATTGAGGTCAATCGCCCCTGCCTCCAGCAATGAAGAAGGTAAACGTCACACAAATCAAAGAGGAGCCGTGGCAATCGCCCGGTGGAAAATACGCCGTCTCCTTCAAGGGAATTTCCGAAGCGCTGGGACGCGAGCCGGCTTCGCTCGACCTGTCCAAGCGGCACCCGTTTGATTTGGAATGGAACCGAGTGCCGGCAGGAAAATGCAATTACCCATACCACGCGCACTCGGCCCAATGGGAATTGTATTTGGTTATTTCCGGAAAAGGCACTGTCCGCCACAAAGACGGCAGGATGGAAGTTGTGCCTGGGGACGCATTTATTTTTGGCCCAGACGAGCCTCATCAACTGATCAACTCTGGCGACGAAGATTTCATTTTTTATGTCATCGCAGATAATCCGATCGGCGAGTCAGGCTATTATCCCGACAGTGGTAAATGGAAGGTGAATAAGTCGTCAGCAGCCGATCGCGTCGTCATCAAAGGTCCAGAGACCAATTATTTCGACGGCGAAGAGTGACCTCTCGTTAACCGCAGAGGAGGCGGGGAACGCAGAGAACGCAGGAGGGACTTGGTAGACGTTTTCTTCGCGACCTCCGCGCTCTCTGCGGTAAAGTTACAGCATGGCTTCGCACCAAGACGTCAAGGATTTTCCCTATAAGACTTACCTCAGCATCCTGCACGAGCCGCTTGAACTGATCGATGTGCAGAAGCTCGCAGATGCCTGCGCAGACAAATGGTACAACCAGACGCTTTGCAAGGTGAACGAGTCAGTGGTGAGGATGGCGGTTATACAAGGCGAGTATCACTGGCACGAACACAAAGACATCGATGAATTCTTCTTCGTGCTCGACGGGCGTTTCCTGATCGATCTCGAAGATCGCGTAATCGATCTTGCGCCGCGACAGGGCTTCGTCGTGCCGAAAGGCGTGCGCCATCGTACACGCGCGCCTGAGCGAGCGGTGATCCTCATGGTGGAGCGCGCCGATATCGTTCCAACCGGCGACTGAACTCCGATCGCGCGTGGTCGGCGGTCAGAGACCGCCGCTACAGTGAAGGCACTCAAAATCATCTCTGGCGGGCAAACGGGCGTTGATCGCGCCGCGCTCGATGTCGCGCTCAGGCACGGGATTGAGTGCGGTGGATGGTGTCCGGCTGGACGGCTGGATGAATTCGGCAAAATTCCGGATCACTATCCAATTCGGGAATTACAAGGCGGGGATTTCACCGAACGCACGTTGCAGAACGTCAAAGATTCTGATGGAACTGTCGTCATCTACCCGGTGAAACTTCGCGGCGGCACTGAGCAGACCGTTCGCTTTTGCCTTGAGCTAAAGCGGCCGCATGAGTTGATCGACGCGTCAAAAATCTCCGCTGAAGGTGCCGCTAAGTTGATTGGTTATTTTGTCGACAAGAACAAGATCAACATTCTAAACGTTGCCGGCCCGCGCCAGAGCGAATGGCCGGAAGGATACTCTTACGCCTCTCGCGCGATGAATGCTTTTCTCAAGTTGTAGCGGCGTTGGTGTCAAACGCCGAACGCCACGCAGGCCCTTGGCACAAGCGCATCTACAATTTCACTCGTAACGCAGCGCCTTGACCGGGTCGAGTCGCGCGGCGAAGTAAGCAGGGATCAGGGCTGCTAACGAACAGATTAAGAAGGCGCTGATACAGATGATAGCAACGTCGTGCGGAATGACTTCGGCCGGGATCGACGAGAATTGATAGACCTCTCGCGGGAAAATCTCGATGTGCAGAGTCGATGCCAGCCAGCGACTGAATTCGTTCCGGTAACGGATCAACGTCATCCCAAGGCCCAAGCCAGTGATGGTTCCGAAAAGGCCGACAATTGTCCCCTGGCCAAGGAAGACCCAGATAATTTGCGCAATGTTCGCCCCCAGAGCTTTCACAATTCCGATCTCATGCCGCTTTTGTACCGTTACGGTGATGAGCGTGCTCATGATTCCAAAAGCCGCCACGATCACGATGAAAAACAAAAGAAAAAACATCACCGTGCGTTCCAGCCGCACCGCTTCGAAATATTGGCGATTCATGTCGATCCAGGTTTGGGCGTATTGCGGCGGGTCGAGGAATTGCTCGATCTCCTGTTTCACGCGTTCGGCACCGTATGGGTTGTCGGTCTTCACCGTGATTCCGTGCAACGCGTCTCCCAAACCGTATAACTCCTGGCCAACATAAACTGGCACGAGCAGAAATTCGGAATCGTGAAGGTAATGGCCGGTCTCGAAAATGCCGGTGACCGTCAGTTCCTTCGGGAGAATCACATCGCGCAATTCGTCGATGGCTTTTTTCTCTTCCTCGCCCTTCGCGCTCTCCAGTTTCTTAATGCTGTCGAGGATCTGGCCGAGATTGCCCGGCGAATAAATTGTCACCTTATCGCCGATGCTGACTCCAAGTTTTCGCGCCAACTCAATCCCGAGCACCGTTGAGTCTCCTTCCAGATCGAGCTTGCCGAATTTGATGAACTTTTGGAGTGGAATGACTTTCTCTTCCTGCTCGGGATCAATACCGCGAATCAGCGGTGCGAGCCGTCGGGCGTGGAATTCCACAATCACCGGTCCTTGCACAAAGGGGGCCGTGGCGACGACGCCCGGCGTTTTATCGATTTTGGCCTTAAGCGCGCGCCAGTCGCGGAACACGTCCTCGGAAGAGACCAGAATGTGCGCATCGAAATCGATGACTTTCTGACGCAGTTCCCGATCGAATCCGGTCATGACCGCAATCACAAGGATCAACACGGTCACACCGAGCATCACTCCAATGACCGAGATCAATGTGATGATGGAGAGAAATGTACGCTTCGGTTTCAAATACCGCAGCGCTAGGAAAAGACTAAAAGGAAGCTTCAATTCGTCCTTAGCGTGGCGGCAAACTCAATGGGATTCAACCGCGGCTGGTCTGCAGAGGTTTTGTCAGGCTTGCGTTACCGCGTGCGCCTTTAGTTCTTCCAGCGTGACGAACTCGAGCGCGGAGGCGTGTGTTGCTTCCAGATCCACAGGCGCCGCGCGGTTGTGATCCAGCGCGCTTTTCCAGCGCGTGACACACACGCACCACTTGTCGCCTGGCTTTAATCCGGGAAATCCCCACTCCGGATGCGGTGTGACCAAGTCGTTTCCATCCAGGACGGAGAAATCCAAAAATTCCTCCGTGACTTGCACGCAAACCGTGTGCTGGCCCACGTCCTCTGGTCCTGTTCGGCAATAGCCGTCGCGATAAAAGCCGGTCATCGGATCGCGACAACAACATTTTAATTCCGTTCCCAAAACATTCGTCGGCATACCGCAAGTTCAGCCAATTCTTCCTGCTGTCATGTTGAGCGAAGCGAAACATCTCAATTTTTCCAACCGAGCGATCCACAAACGATCAGAGATTGAAAATCTGGCCTCGCGGACTTCATCCCCTGTTTTGCAGCTTCGCTTCGCTGAGAATGATATCGACAGATGGATTGTGATACTTGTAAGCTTGGTCGAGGAGAAGCGAATGCCAATCCGCGCGAAATACGTGCACACCAATCTGATCGCCAGAGATTGGAAAAGGCTGGTCCGATTTTATCGGGAGGTGTTCGGATGCGAACCCAAAGGTCCTGAACGCGACTTGTCTGCGGCGTGGCTTGACAGAGTGAATTCCGTTCCGAACGCCCGTCTTCGTGGCGTTCATCTCCGGTTACCTGGATACGACGATGATGGACCTACGCTGGAGATCTTCAGCTACGATCAGTTGATCGAACGCGGACTGCCGAGAGCTAACGAGTGCGGATTCGGCCACATGGCATTCGCGGTGGAAAACGTGGATGAAGCGCTACAAGCAGTGATCGCCGCCGGCGGGGGCGTAGTGGGAGAAATTGCCACGGCTGAAGTGGAAGGCGTCGGTCTGCTTCGCGTGGTTTATGCGCGAGATCCCGAAGGCAACATTGTCGAGCTGCAGAAGTGGAGTTGAACCGGAACCGGTAGTCTTCTCGTGACCAGGCAAACCGTCATCGCGTACTGGCTTATCCCGTCCGAGCCGGCACACAGCTTCTTTCAGCGAATCATCAACGATCTCGCACGTCGATACGATGCGCCTGTTTTCGAGCCGCACGTGACGATTCATGTCGGAGCAGATCGCCCTGATGCGGCTAAGAACGCGCTCGAGGACGCGGCGCGCGAATGCAAACTCATCGGACTGACGCCGCGTGGAATTGATCAGTCCGATGAGTTCACCAAAACGCTCTTTGTGGATTTCCCCGTGAGCGCAGAACTGCGGAAAATCAATGGCATCATTCGACAGGCGGCAAACGATTCGTCGCATTATCAGTTAAAGCCGCACTTGAGTTTGCTCTACAAGAACGTGGCAGCCGCAACCCGGCGCGAACTCGCAGCTTCAATCGATGTTCCGCTTTCCGAAGTGACTTTCGATGCAATTGAAGCTGTGCGCTGCGTTTCGCCTATGAAATGCCGCGCAGACGTTGAAGCCTGGCACGTTGTTGCAGCGGATTCTTTGTCTGGCGATCGCCTGCCGCGATGAGCTTTGTCTTCGCTTCTTCGAGCAGCTTTTTCTCTTCCGGATAAAGTTTGCCGTTTTCGGCGGCAGCAATGTAATCCTTTGCTCCCTCGAGTTCGTTTCCCTCAATGAGCACCAGCGCGACGTAAACGGCGACGTGGGCATCGTGCAGCTGCTCAGGCGGCAAACTCCGGATAATGGCAAGAGCCTCCGCATTTCTGCCAAGGCGATGAAGTGAAAACGCGTACGTTACTGCGCAATTGACTTCATTCGGTGCGCGGTCATAAGCCTCTTTCGCGAGCTGATGTGAGCTTTCAGTATTTTCGCCGAGGCTCAGGCCGAGCCGCGCGAGATCCGCTGTGATCGGTGCCTCGTTAGGCGAACTTTCGTGAAGCCGTTGGAGAACTGCGTACAGCCTCGCCGTTTCGTCCCTGGCGCGATACAGCTGGCGAAGATTGTCGAGTGCTTCACGGCGCATCGTCGGATTTTCTTCCACGCGTACCCAAAGTTCTTCGGCCTGGCCCGCCAGTTGCCATTTCGTGGCGAGCCGGGCGAGCACAAGTTCACGTTCGGGCACGTTCTCTGCCAATTCATCGGCAGACCGCCAAAGCGTTTCGAATTCAGAGTTCGCGCTCGAGTCTTTGCCGGAACGCAAGTGCCGCTCCGCGATTGCGTCATACGCAATACGCAGGTATTCGGCGTCGCCCCAATTTCCGGTTCGCGTCAAGCGTTTCAGACGCGGCCAATTCTTCACAGTTGCATAAGCATCCGCGACTGCGACAGACACAGGCGGCGGACTCAGTCGTGCTGGCGCCAACTTGTCGACCCATTTCACAACGTCTCCAGCGAGTCCGTTCTGATTCATCCACTCGACCAGCGACGCGAGATCAGATGCATTACGCGCCGCAAACGGTTTCACTTTCTCAAGAAGCTGTCGGAATTTTTTCTCGTCTAGTTTTCGGTAAAAATTCAGGCAAAGCAGGTAATCGCCGAATGTGACCTCTGGCGACATTTGGAGCTGTTGCGCAAAGCTATCCGCAGCAGTGCGGTCATTGCGTTCCACAGCATCATTAAGTAACGCTCTTAGCGCGCCAGTTCGGTACGGCGCCATGGTGATAAGTCGCTCGAGCGTATCGCGAGCGTCCTTGCTCTTTTCCGCGTCTTTGGAACGAATTTGCAAGGCTGCGAGATTGAATTGATAGAGGTCGTTCTTTGGTTCTTTCTTTACGGCGGCCGCGAATTGTTCTTCCTGCCCAGCAAAATTGCCTTCTGCGCGTGCCAGCCAACCAGCAACGACATGAAAAGCTGCGCTGTCCCGATCGCTCGGAGGAACTCGATTAAGCGCTTCGCGGGCGACATCAAGCTTCTCAAAGCGGAGCGCCGCGGAGGCAAAGTTGAGCTGACTCTCCGGGTCCTTTGGCAGCAATCGCGCAATCCGTTCGCGCCATGCAACGGCTTCTTCAAGGTTTTGTCTTTCCGCTGAGTCCGCAAGGATGGACAGCGCTGTGAGAGAATCCGGATGCCGGCGGACAAGTTCCTGCGCCATTTGCGCCGCTTTGCTGAGCTCTCCCTCCTGCAAGAATGTCGTTGCCTGATTTAGCAAACGGCGTTCACGCCAGTTCTCATACAGTTTTGAGCCGTAACTGACGAAGAAAACGCTTACCAAGAAAGCGATTGCCAATCCCGCAATCGCAACAGTCAGGCGACCTCGCCTGAGCTGCCGCAGAAACATCCCGCGCGTGCCGCTAGACGATTGCCGGCCTCTTCCTTGCTCCCCGTGCTCGAGTTGAACCGAGGGTTGGTGCGTTGTCGCAACGCCTGTCGATCCACTTCTCCCTTTCATACACACTGTTTGCTGCGCTAACGATGAGTCGGCACTTCGATTTCTTCAGATGAGAGAGCGGTTTCGATCGACAGAGACTGCTCTCGCAAATGCCGGCCCCAAACGTAGCGTCCGAAAAGCACCTTCAGCGTGGCAGTAAGCGGCACTGCAAGGAGCGGACCGATGACTCCACCAATGATCAAGCCCCAGACAAAGATCGACACAATTACTGTCATCGGATGTAAGCCAACGTAGTTTCCCACAATCCGTGGCGCGTAGAAAAGGCCTTCCAGATTCTGTATGACGATGAAAATCGCGGTCACTATGATTGGGTGAGTCCAATCACCCCATTGGAATGCCGCGATGAGAACAGCCGGCACCCAGCAAATGATGATCCCGATATACGGAATCATGGTAAGCACCACCACCATTGCGCCGATCACTGCTGCAAAGTTGAGTCCGAATAGTGTGAGGGCGGTGCCAATGAGAATGCCATCAATCAGACAGACAAGTAGCTGACCACGGAAGTATGCGACAACGTACGAGTTGATTTGTAATATTACACCCGCCACTTCGTTCTTCAGCGGCGACGGGCGCAACGGCAGGTAATCTGTCCATCTTTCTTCAATGCGCGGCTTTTCTTTGAGTAGAAAAAACAAATAAACGGGCACCAGAATAAGACTGAGCAAGAAGCCGGTTACGCCGAGAAATCCGCCGATGCTTGTCTTCAAAATGTCCCACAGCTTTCCGAGTAGAGTCGGCAGCGCCTCCTGTAACTTGGGCATTTGTTTTTCCACGTACGCCTGGATGCGCTGGTGTTCGGCGCTGCTCAGCTTGGGTTGCGTCGGGGCGATTACTTGAGTGGTGGGCGCAGTGGGCTGTGGCGCTCCGGTCGGGCTCGCCGTCGCCTGTCGGTGGGGAGAAGGAGATGGCCCCGGGCCGATCAGGAAATTAGTAAGATTTTTCGACGCGGATTTCGCTTGTCCTGCGCCCACCAAACCGAATGTCTGGTCGAACCGATAGATAAGATCGACGATGTAATCCCGAGCGCGTTCGGTGTAGGAAGGGATTTGCCTGGCGAAATTCGCGCTCTGCACCGAGATCGTCGGAACGAGCCATGCTGCCAATCCGCCCAACGCAAAAAACCCGATCGCGAAAACCAGCGCTATTGCCTTGGTGCGAGTAAGCGTTCCGCGAGACATTTTCGTCACCAACGGATCGAGCAGATAGGCAAGAATTGCGGCGATCGCCACCGGGATCAGAATCGGCTGGAGAAAACTGATGATGCTGGCGCCGGCCCAGATCACGGCGGCAACGATCACCACGAGAAGAACGACGAAACAGGCAGTCAACGCCGCCCACATCATCTTGCGTTGCCACGGTGTGGGGTATTCCTTCATCTCGGGGGGTTAAGCGCGAATCTCAAATGTCGGACTGGTGCAACGATTATGTTGGACCTGGGCTTCGGCGTTCGATGTTAGCGTTCGATATTTTATCTCAGTGCGCTCGTTAAGTCGGATTAGTGTTTGCCGGTAAATCCTTTCCGATCATTTTTTTTGTAGTCTGGATCTTGTCCGCCAGATTCTTGTTTTTCGGATCGAGCGACAGCGCTTTCTGCCAGGCTTCCAACGCCTCCCGGGTCCGGTTCAATTTTAGATAGGTGTCGCCGATGTGTTCAAACACGACTGGATCTTCGCGCTCCGCAGTCTTTGCAGCGCGGAGCAGGTCGTCCAAAGCTCGATCGAACTGGCCTTTCCGAAATTCCACCCAGCCGAGACTATCGAGGTAGGAAGCGTTGTTAGGTTCGCTTTGCAACGCGCGTCTGATCATCGTTTCAGCTTCCTCCAGATTCATGTTGTGATCCGCCCACATGAAACCTAGATAGTTGCAGGCCTCGGCCGAATTGTCGGGATCGAGCGCAATTGATTTACGAAGCAGATCGGCCGCTTTGTTGTACAGGCCGGCCTGTTCGGCAGCTGCTCCATAGTTGAAGTAAAACTTCGCGTTTACGAAATCGTCGTCCTCCTCAAGTTGTGCTTCGTGCAGCGCCTCCTCGAAAGTGGCTACGGCTTGCTGGCTTTGCTTCGCTTCGCGCTGTGCGATTCCCAGGTAATAGACTATCTCCGGTGCGCCCGGGAATCTGCGCCGGGCATCGTCCAGCAATTTCACTGCGCGGTCAGGATCTCGTAAAGCGCCGAGAAGCAGTTCCGCCAGGCGCACATACGTGCCGACGTGATTTGGATTGATCAGGAGGCTTTGCTCATAATTGGCGGCGACCTTGACGAACTTCGCTTTGGCTTCCTCGATCCGATTCGCGCGTTGAAGCGATCGCGCTTCCTCGTCGAGCACCTGAGCCAGTAAATCGTACGGTTGATATTTTTCCGGGTGCTCCTTGATGATTTGCTCAAGCATTTCAACCGCCTTGTCTTTCTGGTTCGTCAGGACAAAACCGGTGGCCAGTTTCTCTTGCGCGTTCGCGTCGTCCGGTTGCAATTCGAGAACACGCAGGTAAAGCGGGATCGCTTCCTTCAGTTGCTGCGATGCCGCGTAGTAATCTGCTACTTCCTTGAGGATGCCCGGATCATCCCCGGAATTTTCCGCCGCTCTTTTGAAAATTTCATTAGTCTTTTTCAGTTCCTCGGGTTTTGGCTGTGAATCGGACTTAAAGAGAATGGCGACGTAAAGTTTTCCAAGGCGTATCCAGAAATTTGGATCAGTGCTCTGAACTTTCAGAGCGCGATCCAGAGCCTCGATAGCCCCTTTCTCTTGTCCGGCTGCGAGTTCGATTTCAACGAGGCGCTGATAACCTTCTATGTCTCCGGGATTCAGAGCGATCGCGCGATTGGCGTAATCAATCGCCTGATCCGTTTTCTTCAGATACCTCGTGTATATGAAAGCGAGTTGCTGATACGGCTCGGCGTTTTTTGGGTTTGCCTTGATTGCGTCCTTCAGCACGTCGATTGCCTGTGGGAAATCATCCTGCTGTATCAGCAAACCGGCCACGCGCGAGGCGAGCTCTGACTGACCCGGATCGACATTGAGGACTTTTCGATAGGCTTCCAAGGCCCGCTCCATCTCGCCGTTTTCCTCCAACGCCATTCCTTCAACGAAACGCGCGAGCGCGTCCGCTTTGTGCATGCCTTGCGACCGCAACGCTAGGTCTGGAGCCGGTTTCGATGCAACCGAATCATCGTGGCGCGCGACCGGCTTTCCAGGATGGGCGCGAGGAACTTTCGCAGGTGAAGCCTTGGGTGCCTGCGCCTGCACGACCATTGCTGCAACCAGAAAACCAAACACGAAAAGAAGCTTTCGGCAGGCGCGGCAAATGCACCACTTTTTCTGCTCGCTCACCCCTAATCTTATCTTTCTGGCGCGGCTTCGGCAAACCACGGCGTTGGCTTTGCCAGCAAAGGCAAATGAGACCGTGCCTTACAACTTGTAGCGCAGGCGCTTCTTATGCCGGTGCGCCTTCATGCGCTTGCGGCGCTTGTGCTTGGCAATTTTTGCTTTCCTTCGTTTTTTGAGCGAGCCCATTCAGATTTTAGTAACTGCGATTGAATCATCTAATTCACCGCAGTGCAAGCGTAGTCGCCGATTCGGCTATCTGGTCTCTTGTGATAGCCCGGCTGCTACCTTCTTTTTATCCTGCGTGCCAATGCCGATTTTCTTCAAAAATGGTTCGATCGATTGTTTGCGGCCGAGGAATTTTTCGATCGACTCGTTGACATCGCGCGAATCGCCGGGCTCGTAAATTTCGCGGCGCAATTTCATTCCAGCCTGTTTATCGAGGTATCCGTCCTTTGCCTTTTCAAAAACGGTTGCCATGTCGGCGGCAATCGCGTCAGCCCAGGCATAGCCATAATAACCGGCATCGTAGCCGTTCAGATGACCAAAGTAGGAGACGAACGTTGTGCTTGGATCAATCGGCAGAAAGACTTTTTCCAAGATCGGGTTCGATATCGCCACGGAATCGTATGGCATCTCTTCTGGATGCGGATCGTGCAGAGCAAGATCCAGCGAAGCGAACGCGAACTGCCGCCGATAAAGCACGCCGGCATTTGCCAGCTTCGCGTCGTTGAGCTTCTTGACGATTTCTGCTGGGATTTTTTTGGACGGATCGCGGTAATCGGCAGCGAAAGTATCCAGCACTTTCTTGTCCCACTCCCAGTTTTGCAGCATCTGCGATGGCGCTTCAACAAAATCCCCTGGGACATTCGTTCCAGCGAAGCGGCCATACTTGGCGCGAGTGACAATGGAATGCAGAGCATGCCCAAACTCGTGGAAAAGCGTCTCGACGTCCTGATGCGTCATTAATGACGGCGCATCTCCACTCGCCGGCGGGAAATTGCAGAGCAAGGCAACAACGGGGCGCTGATATTTTCCGTTCGGCAAAAGCTTGCCGCTGATGATGACGAATTGCGCGAAGTGATTGAATTTTCCTTCGCGCGGGAACATGTCGAGATAAAACATACCGAGCGGCTCGCCTGTGGCTGAATCGGTGACGAGATACAACTGGAGATCGTCAATCCATTTGTGCGGCGCGACGATCTTTTCGAATTTCAGACCGAAGATGCTCTGATAAATGTTGAACATCCCGTCGAGGACTTTTTGGAACGGGAAATACACGCGCAACGCTTCCTGATCGACGGTGTATTTTTGCTTGTTCAGCTGGTTGCTGTAGTACCGCCAGTCCCAGACCATGATTTTGGCGTTAGGATCGTTGGTGTCGGCAGCCTTTAACTTTTGCAGTTCCTCAACTTCACTGTCGAATTTTGGCTGGATGCCTGCGACCAGATCGTTGATGTACTTTTCCGCGTTCGTGCCGGTCTTGGCCATTTTGACTTCCGTCTGGTAATCGTCCCATGACTTGTAACCGAGGCGCAGCGCGATTTCGTTTCGGAGCTCCAGCATTTGGTTCAGAAGAGGAACGTTTTTGTCTTTTGCCAGCGTTTCGCGAATGACGTACAGCTGTTTACGCGTCGCTTCATTTTTGGCGTTCTCCTGCACTGTGTTGAATTGCCAGGTGACATTCGCCATCACGGTGTAAACGTCGTCGCTGATTTTGATGCCCGGCGAGGCGAAGAAGCTTTCCGGTAGCCCATCGAGATCGGCTTTGCTGAACATTACCGGAGCGTTGGACTTGACAATGTTGGTGTCGAAATCCGTTCCCAGCTTCGACAGTTCCTTGCGCAGTTCCTCAACTTCCTTGCGCTGGTCGGGAGGCAATTCCAAACCGGCGCGGCGATAATCGCGTAGCGTTTCCTTCAGCAGCTTTTCGTCTTCGCCGCTGAGTTTGGGATGCGTATCAGCAAATGCCTTGATCGCCTTGTAAACGTCCTCGCGATAATCGATACCGACCGCCCAGTCCTGGAACGCTTTTACGGCGTTCTCAGCGGCAGTGCGCATGGCAGGATTCGTGTTCGTTTCCTTGATGAGAGTGGCTCTATTCGCCGCGAGACCCGCCTCGTAAGCGACGTCATCCAGGGCGACTACAGTGCTCTTGAAAGTCACCTTGCCTGGGTCTTGGGCACCGATCCGATCTAGGGATGCATTGGCCTTCGTAATCGCATTTTTCATTGCAGCCTCAACCGCTTCCGGCGTTTGCTCCCAATCGGGAATCGTCAACACGGCGTTCGCCTTTGTCGCGGCGGCACGAAAATCATCAACTGTTTTCATTTCGGCGGCCGAAACGACTAAGCTCGAAGTGAGCAGAATGAGTGAGATGTGAACAAATGCGGCTTTATTGGAATCGTTTGACATAGCGGTGGAC
Source organism: Candidatus Udaeobacter sp. (assembly GCA_049791915.1). Lineage (GTDB taxonomy): Bacteria > Verrucomicrobiota > Verrucomicrobiia > Chthoniobacterales > UBA10450 > Udaeobacter. The sequence goes on along the minus strand of JBARAJ010000146.1, from coordinate 67,238 downwards.
GAACAAAATAGGCCAAAGAGTTACACAGATTTTCACCGGTGGCAGAAGGAATTTTGATGAATCTGTGTTTCATCTGTGTTCATCTGTGACAAGAACAGCGATTCTCGCAAGACGCGTAAAGCATGGTCCACAAATTCTTCGTTGCTTTTATTCCGATTTTTGTCGCGATAGATGCTATTGGCCTGGTGGCCGTGTTCATGGGTCTGGCTGGGGACACTCCGCGCGAACAACGGCAGCGAGAGGGATTCATCGCCATTTTCACGGCGCTCTTTATTTCGGTAGGGTTTATATTTTTAGGAAGAATAATCTTTACCGCACTTGGAATCACTGTGGCGGATTTTCAGGTCGCAGGCGGCCTGATTTTGCTTGGCTTAGCCGGGCGGGAGTTGCTTAATGTCGCGCCGGCCACTCGCGAAGCCACGAGCGACTTCGGCGTCGTCCCGCTGGGGATGCCCTTGATAGCCGGGCCGGCACTGCTGACAGCGCTGCTCGTCCTTGTCGATACAGTCGGCCTGGTGTTTACGATCGCGGCGCTTCTGGTCAATCTCGCGCTGGTAGTGGTCGCGTTCTGGAATGCCGATCTGGTGGCGCGTTGGATGGGCAGACAAGGATTGCGCGGTGTGTCAAAAATAGTCGCGCTCCTCCTGGCCGCCATCGCCGTCAGTCTGATCCGCCGCGGTTGGCACGGCGTGTGACTGTCGCAGACGACTCAAACGCATGGATTTTACGCGGCGACGATCTCGCCGATCGCGACGCTCCACTGCCGACCTCGCTGCGCGCGTTAGAAGCCTGAGTCGAAACGCCCGCCGCTAGACAATATGCCGTCGCGTCGAAGGCCAGAATTCCTTCAACTCTGCGCTTTTATCGCCATGGTCATAACGCCAATTCAACTCAACTTCGATGGCCTTGATTTCGTCCTGCTGTGGCAGCGCTATTCCGCTGTAGATGTAGGCAGGAACCTCATTGCGCGTTCTGGTAAACGGAACTGTTGCGTAAAGATCGAGCCGGCGCTGTTGCAATTGGGCCGTGCTCCAATCCTTATAGGCGGGGCTACGATGGCCCCAGACGTCCGCCGTATAAGCATACCGGGAATAAGGGTAGCTGCCGGTCACGGCCGCACCCGGCGGGGGAGCGGGTTGGTTTGCGCAGCCAATCAGTCCAACGGCAAATGCTGCTAAGAATAATCTTTTCATATGCTTGATTCCTCGATTTGTTAGATTGCCACTTGCCTTAATTTAACCACACAAATCCAACGTAGTCGCAGGTTTATTTTGCTAGCCGGGACCGATACGGTACAGTTCTCATGGAGGTCCAAACAAACACCGAAGGCCGATTAACAGTACAAACGGGTCGGCGCATTGACACCCCGAGCGCCTCCCGGTAAAATCCTCGCTTTTATGAGATTTCCTCTTCCGCTCACAGCGAAAATCGCTGCCTACGTGATCGGGCACAAGCTACGGGGCACCAAGAAATTTGCCACGGTGCTTCAGCTCGAGCCATTGCATACGTGCAATCTCACGTGCACCGGTTGCGGACGGATTCGCGAATACTCGACGTCGCTCAAGGACGTCATGAGCCTGGAGGACTGCCTGGCGGCTGCTCAAGAGTGCAATGCGCCGATGATTTCCATTTGCGGCGGCGAGCCGCTGGTCTATCCGCATATCGAAGCTTTGGTCGAAGGATTGCTCGCGCAGAGACGGATCGTTTACATCTGCACCAATGCTGTATTCATGCGGAAAAAAATGCGCGAATGGCTGGCGAAAGAATTGAGCAACGCTCAAAACGGTAGCGGCCAAAAATTCGAGGCGAAAATCGATGTGCTCCTTAAGGACGGATTGATTTCCGAGAAAGACGCTGCGGAAATCCGTAAGGGACCGAAAGACCCTGCAAAGCCAACTATCGGGCCAAGCAAATGGATGTACTGGAACGTGCACCTTGATGGTCTGGAGCGAACACACGACCTGATCGTCGAGCGCGAAGGCGTTTTCAAAGAGTGCATTCTGGCAATCAAAATGGCGAAGGTGCTCGGGTACCAGGTCGCAACCAATACGACGGTCTACAAAGAGACGGACATGCAGGAAATCGAGCGAATGTTCGATTACCTGTCAGATCTTGGGGTTGACGGACACACCATTACTCCTGGCTACGAGTATGACGCTGCGAAGCGAGACATGACCAAACGGCTCAATTTGCGGCCGGAAGATTTCTTCCTCACCCGCGCTATGACCGTTCAGAAATTCCGAAAAATCGAGAACTGGATGAATCGATACGCATTTTTCGGAACGCCGGTATATTTTGAATTTCTGGCTGGCAAACGCGACCTGACCTGTTCGGCCTGGGCAATTCCCACGCGAAACATCCGTGGCTGGAAGGGTCCTTGCTATTTGATGACCGACGGCCATTTCTCGACCTACGCGGAGTTGCTGGAGCAGACGGACTGGAACCGATACGGAGTCGTTAATGGGGTCGCGCGCGATAGCCGGTGCGAAAATTGCATGGTACATTGCGGCTATGAGCCCACTGCGACGCTGGGCTTGCAAGCTCAGCGCGGCGACACATGGAAAACGATCAAGTTCAATTTCGGTGCGAAGCCGAAGCCTGCTGGACGCGGCAGTGAAGTGCTCGCCTACAACGGTGTCAGCTCGGGAAATGGTCATCTCACCGGCAAGCGCGCTGAGCCAGCCATGAAAGCCTCCTGAACGATCGAGATGCCGTCGAACAAATTGATAGTCTTACCCAGTTCGCCCGAAACCTCGGAATCCTACTCCGCGGCGGACCAAGAGATCGCGCGCGCGATTTCGCTCGCTCAGGAAAATCTTTTGCGGCAGCAAAAACCTGACGGGCACTGGTGCGGCGAGCTGCTGGTCGATAGCACGCTGTGCTCTGACTACGTCGTTTTCATGCACTGGTGCGGCGAAGTGAACGCGCAACTGCAGCGGCGTTGCGTCCGTCACATTCTTAAACGCCAACTGCCCGACGGCGGCTGGAACATTTATCACGGTGGGCCGAGCGAGATTAATGCGTCGGTGAAGGCGTATTTTGCCCTGAAGCTTGCTGGTTGCTCTGTGGACGCGCCGTTTATGCAGGAAGCGCGCGCGACCATCATGCGCCTGGGTGGGATTCCGCAGATGAACACGTTCAGCAAGCTTTACCTCGCATTGCTTGGTGTGTTCCCGTGGAAATATTTGCCGGCAATTCCGTTGGAGATGGTACTGCTGCCGAGATGGGCTCCCTTTCACATTTACAAAATGTCGTCGTGGAGCCGGGCGATGCTCATTCCACTGTCCATTATCAATCATTTTAAGCCCACGCGGATTTTGCCCGGCGAAAAGCAACTGCACGAGTTATATCCGCTCGGCACCGAGCAGGCGGATTTGCGCCTGGCGCGCAGCGAAAACTTTTGGACCTGGCGCAATTTCTTCCTCCGCCTTGATGACACCTTGAAATTTCTGCAACCGCTTCGTATCGGCTTACTGCGGCAACGCGCCTTGGAAGCAGCGGAGCGCTGGATGCTCGAGCGCATCAGAGAGGGGAGCGATGGTCTTGCCGCGGTTTATCCCGCGATGCTGAACTGCATGATTGCTCTCCGCTCTCTCGGCTATTCAAAAACACATCCAGTTTACGCGAAGGCTGAAAAAGATTTCAATGGCTTGTTCGTTAACGATCCCGACGATTTCAGAATTCAACCGTGTCTCTCGCCCGTTTGGGATACAGCCATCACGATCATTTCGCTCGCAGACTCCGGTCTTTCGCCAGAACATCCCGCACTGCAAAAAGCGGCCGAATGGTTGGTCAACAAGGAAGTGCGAATCCGCGGCGATTGGGCGATCAACAATTCCTATCCCGAAGCCAGCGGCTGGGCGTTCGAGTACAACAACGCCTATTACGCAGACACTGATGACACTGCGATGGTGTTAATGGCACTGAGGCTTGTTCAACCCGAGGACTTACAGTCATTGAACGATTTGTTTCGTCGCGCGCTTGGGTGGCAGCTCAGTTTTCAATGTCGCGACGGTGGCTGGGCGGCCTTCGACAAGAACGTCACGACTCCGTGGTTGGAAGATATGCCGTTTGCGGATCACAACGCGATTCTCGATCCCACCTGCAGCGACTTGACTGCGCGCACACTCGAGTTGCTCGGCTACATCGGTTTCGATCGCAATGCGAAATGCGTTCGCCGCGCAATCGAATATTTAGTCGCCACTCAGGATGACGATGGTTCGTGGTACGGACGCTGGGGAGTGAATTACATCTACGGCACGTGGCAGGTGCTGCGTGGGCTGCGGGCAATCGACGAAGATATGACTCAGGACTGGATTTTGCGCGGGCGCGATTGGCTCGAGAGCTGCCAAAACAACGACGGCGGCTGGGGTGAGACCTGTGGGACCTACGAAAATTTATCGACCAAAGGAATTGGCCCAAGCACTGCATCCCAAACCGCTTGGGCGATTATGGGCATCTGCGCCTGTGGCGACCTGGATCGACCGAGCGTGCAACGTGGCTTGCGTTATCTTCTTCGCTCGCAAAAGCCCGACGGCTCGTGGGATGAAGATGAAATCACCGGTACCGGATTCCCGCGCACCTTTTATTTGAAGTACGATATGTATCGCCAGAATTTCCCGCTCTTAGCTCTCGCGACATATGTGAATCATCGCAGCGGAGTGGAGTATTCCCCAGGGTTCTATCGCTGCGACACGTAGACGGCGACGGCAGCAATCGGCCGTCGTGTTCAGGCGGAAAAATAAAACCTGTCGCTTGGCGTATTTCGATCTAAGAGTAACGATTATGGCTTACGAACTACCTAAATTACCCTATGCGTATGATGCGTTGGACCCACACATCGATGCGCGCACAATGGAAATCCACTACACGAAACATCACCAGGCTTACGTCGATAACCTGAACAAAGCGGTCAAGGGCACCGATCTAGAGAAGAAAACCGTGGAAGACTTGATCAGTGACCTCAATGCCGTGCCGGAAAACATTCGCACAGTCGTGCGCAACAACGGCGGCGGCCACGCCAATCACTCATTCTTTTGGAAGATCATGGGACCGAAGGCCGGCGGCGAACCTAAAGGCAAACTCGCCGACGACATCAAATCCGCGTTCGGCAGCTTCGATCAGTTTAAAGAAAAACTCAGTACTGCCGGTGTGGGCCGTTTCGGCAGTGGATGGGCATGGCTGATCAAGAACGAGAATGGCGGCCTCGAAATAATCTCCACGCCAAATCAAGACAGTCCTCTGATGGACGGTAACACGCCGATCCTCGGTGTCGATGTGTGGGAGCACGCGTATTACTTGAAGTATCAAAACCGCCGGGCCGACTATCTCAAGGCGTGGTGGAACGTGGTGAATTGGGACGCGATCGCCGAGAACTACTGAGCAGAGCAAGCGTTGTAGGGGCGCTTGTGTCAAGCGCCTATCTTTCTAGGTTCGGCGTTTGACACAAACGTCGCTACAACCATGGCTTATCTAAACGAAAATTACCTGAAACTTCAGGCCGGCTATCTCTTTCCGGAGGTGGCGCGGCGCGTGCGCGAATTCTGCGCAGCCCATCCTGAAGCTGCCAGGCGATTGATCCGCTGCGGGATCGGTGATGTTACGGAGCCGCTTCCGCCGGCAGCTATCGAAGCAATGAAGCGCGCGGTCGAAGAGCTGGGACACCGCGAAAGTTTTCGAGGCTATGGTCCAGAACAAGGCTACGAGTTTCTCAGATCAACGATCGCGCAACACGACTACCGCGACCGCAATATCGACATTGCTGACGACGAAATTTTCGTTTCTGACGGATCAAAAAACGATTGCGGTTACGTCCTCGATATTCTCGGCGACCAAAACAAGGTTGCGGTGCCCGATCCGGTGTATCCGGTGTACGTGGACACAAACGTGATGGCGGGCCACACGGGCCCCACGCGAAAGGATGGCAGCTACGAGGGCATTTATTATTTGCCCTGCACGGCGGAAAACAATTTCGTGCCCGAACCCCCTAAGGAGCATGTCGATCTCGTGTATCTTTGTTTTCCAAACAATCCAACTGGGGCCGTCGCATCGCATGCGCAGCTCGCAAGCTGGGTCGATTACGCGCACGAACACGATGCGGTTTTGCTCTTCGACGCGGCGTATGAGGCGTACATTTCCGAACCTGAAATTCCGCATTCTATTTTCGACATCCCGGGTGCGCTTACGTGCGCGATTGAATTCCGCAGCTTTTCGAAGAACGGCGGCTTCACCGGTGTGCGCTGTGGATTTACGGTGATGCCTAAATCGGTGCTCGCGCGAAGCGCTGACGGACGACGACTCCCGCTCCATCCGCTTTGGCAGCGTCGTTGGAGCACGAAATCGAACAGTGTTGCTTACCCGGTGCAACGCGGCGCTGAAGCATTGTATTCCGCTGACGGCAGTAAACAGGTTCGTGAGCTCATCGATCATTACATGGGCAATGCCAAAGTCCTTTGCGACGCTGCGGCTGATGCTGGCCTGGAGGCGTTCGGCGGAGTCAACGCGCCTTACATCTGGGTGAAAACACCGGACGGCCTGACAAGCTGGCAACTGTTCGACCTGATGTTGCGCGAGGTGAACGTCGTCATCACACCGGGCGCGGGTTTCGGCGCGCAAGGCGAAGGTTACTTTCGCATCTCCGCGTTCAACAGCAGGGACAACGCCGAGGAAGTGGCGCGGCGTTTGAAATCTCTGCGAAGTTCGTGACGCAGACAGTTTTGTCTGCGAACCGAATTTGCTCACGCAGGATTGCCTGCGTCATCCCAGTCACGTAGAGTGCGCGAAGTTTTTCGGGGACCATCTGGCGTGCCGGAACGAAAACAAAATCTGCCACAGCTTTATCGCTTTTGTTTCCTGATGCTCGGCGACTCGCGGAAGGCACAGGAAGTTTTTCACGCGACGCTGCGTGAGGCTGCGATGCGCGCTGCCCGCGGAGAACTGCCGAGTGAACCGTTCTGGCTGTTCCGCGACGCCCGATGGCGCTGCTTGGAAGCGACCAAAAGTGACTTGCAGCCAGAGTCGGTTGAAATGGAGGAGCGCGATGTCGCCCCAAAGGCTGAATCACAAATTCAGCTCCTCGATCCCGTGCAGCTGGCGATTTGGATTTCAGCTGCCCCGGACCCGCAGCGCAGCGCACTGGCACTTTTTTATCTGGACGAATTCGACTACCGGGAAATCCTCGATATCGCCGAACTGAAGCTAAGCGAGCTTTCGCGTTTCCTCGCTAAAGGACGCCGGCAATTGCAGGCATGGCTCGATTCGAAATTTCCTCAACCGAGCAGGGTATGAAACTACTGTCGTCGCTGCGCCGGCAAGGCTCCCTTTTGAATTGCGCTCCGATCAGCGCGCCTCAGTTGGCCGACCGTCCCATGCGCTCGGCAATATCTCGTGCAGACAGGTCCGCCGAATTTGTCGATCAACAGAATTTCGATCGCGCCGTCGCGCGCCTGGTTCGTCTTATTTCCATTCCGGACGAGTCTGCCGAGTGGTTCTCGGAGAAAGACCTCGTCCCCGCCTCCAAGCGGACTTGGAAAAACATGCTGCGCAACCCCGCCGTAATAGCGATCAGCATCGCCGTTGTGGTGATCGCAGGAGTGTTCGTGTTCAATTTCGTTAGCCACTTGAACGATTTCCCGGGCTCGGGGACAGCTCGCAAATTGTTGGGCGTCGCTGCTTCGACGCGACCGTTGATGCTAGATCCGGTGAACGCTGAAGCAGGAACATTAAGCGACCTGTTTTTTATGAAACACGGCTTGGAGCATTACGATGTTCCGGACGAGTTCGCCGACTTTGGCACCATTGGTTGCCGCGTTTTTGAAGACGACGAATCGCGGCGTATCGCCCAAATTTGGGTCTCAGAGAAACGCATGCAGTTCTTTCTCTTTCCGGCCGAGAGAGACAGCAAAAGCGGAGGAGTGATGCGGTTTCCCGGGTGGCGCTATGTTCACCAGGAAGGCTGGACGGGGGCGGTGACCGAACACAGCGGCGTTTGCTTCATGGCCGCCATCCGCGGCGGCGACAAGGATTTACAGCCATACATCGAGAAGCCCAAAGAGTAGGATATTCTCTTCCGCTCCCTCTTAATCTTCTTCCTACTCTCGCCCATTTGACCGGAAGTTGAGAGTCAGAGTGAGAAGTAGCGGAAGAGGAAGACCCGTTCGAGGTGGTTGTCCACTTTGACAGCCAATCTCGCGCGATTGACCTTTGTCGCCGCCGATTTCGCCAGGGTAGCTCAGTGGTAGAGCAGGGGACTCATAAGCCCTTGGTCGGGAGTTCGAATCTCCCCCCTGGCAATTTTCAATTTATTCGGCGTTGGACGTTAGGTGTTCAGCGTTCGACGTTTTTCCCGTGAAGCCGCATGAACTGCGAAATTTGGTCGAAAGGTTCTTCGCGCTGGGAAATTCCTATTGGCTGACGCGGTTTGTCATTCTGCGACTGCTTGGATTTGTCTATGCAGTCGCATTTCTGGTCGCAGCCAAACAGCTCGTCCCGCTCATTGGCGAGCATGGCTTGACGCCAGCGACACATTTTCTAAGCGAGGTTCAAACGCAACTCGGTTCGCGAAGCGCCGGTATGTTTCGGGTTCCTACTTTGTTTTGGTTCGGAATTTCCGACGATGCATTGGCGATCTTCTCCTGGGTTGGATTCGCGCTGTCGCTCATTGTTCTCGGCGGGTACGCTAACGCAATCCTGCTGGCGGTCCTTTGGGCGATGTACATGTCGATCGTTCACATCGGCCAGATTTGGTACGGCTACGGCTGGGAAATTCAGCTGCTCGAGACGGGATTCTTATCGATTTTTCTTTGTCCACTGCTCGATGGCCGCCCCTTTCCCAAGTCCAGGCCGCCGATCCTGGTGATCTGGCTTTTTCGGTGGCTCGGTTTTCGCATCATGTTTGGCGCCGGCCTGATCAAATTGCGGGGCGACCCCTGCTGGCGCGATCTCACATGTCTTTACTACCATTACGAAACGCAACCCATCCCAAACCCGGTCAGTCGATATCTGCATTTTGCCCCGCTGTGGTTCCACAAGTTTGAAGTGCTTTGGAATCACTTCCTCGAGCTAATCGTGCCCTGGTTTTCTTTTGGCCCGCGAACGGCGCGGCATATCGCCGGCGTGCTCCTGGTCACATTCCAGATTTTTCTCATCATCAGCGGCAATCTTTCGTTTCTCAATTATCTCACGATCATTCCGTTTCTGGCGTGCTTTGATGATAGTTTTCTTGGGCGTTTTCTGCCGCGATCAATCGTGAGACGCGCAGAACGCGCGGCTCAGAATTCGCAACCGTCGCGAATCAACAACGGTATTGCTGTTGCGTCAACGATTATGGTGATCTGGCTTAGCATACCAACGGTGCTCAATCTCGCCTCCGGCCGGCAGCTGATGAATTACTCCTATGATCCGCTTGATCTTGTGAATACTTACGGCGCGTTCGGGACAGTAGGGCGCGAACGCGACGAAATTATCTTTGAGGGAACAGATGACGCACTGATTACTGGCGACACTCAATGGAAAGAGTACGAGTTTAAAGCCAAGCCCGGTGATCCGAATCGCCGACCGCCATTCGTCGCGCCGTATCAGCCACGAATTGATTGGCAAATCTGGTTCGCGGCGATGTCGTCACCTTCCGAGTATCCGTGGACGCTGCATTTTGTTTGGAAACTTCTGCACAACGATCGTGGCACGCTATCGCTAATCGCAAACAATCCGTTTCCTGCCGCGCCGCCGCATTACATTCGGGCGCGACTTTATCGTTATCAATTTGCGCCCTTTGGCGACAAAGCGTGGTGGAAACGCGAACCAGTCGGAGAATGGCTGCCCGTGCTCTCCGCTGACAATCCACAGTTTCGGAGGTTGCTTGAGTCGATGGATTGGCTTGATGAGTAATGTGCAGGCGTGCTGCCTGGACCTTGTGAGTACAATCTAGCCTGGGCGAGATGAAATCTGCTCCGTTTGTTAGCCGAAGTCCCTGAAGCGGGTTGCCGAACCTGAGTCACCCTTATCCTGATTATTTGGCGTACCGAAGAAGCGAGATCACGCGCGCGGAGTTGATTAACCGGTTGCCGCACATTGCCATCCTCGGTGACAGCGTCTGCACGAGCGTTTACATCTCCTCGCCGTGGAGCACGTTGTGGCGTGCGCGCACCTCCCGCGGGAAGAATTGGTTTCTTCACCTCGACACTGCTCCCAGCATTTGCAGTGTTTCGAAAGGATTGGAGACGATCACGCCTTTTGTCGCGATTGAATACGCGGGGGTTGGTGCTCTCGTCGATGATGAATATTGCCGTCAAAATCTTCTTCGCCGCATCCTTGGGACACGCAATTTTTCAGGGCAGGTCGGTGAGTTGCTGCGAGCGCGCCGGTTTCCCGATCTGATTCTGATTTCGATCGGACACAATAATGTTGATTGGACATGGCGATGTCCGCTGGATGAACTGCACGACCCGGAGGAGCGATTACAACGGCTGAGCAAAGAATTTCGGCAGAATTACGCGCGCGAGTTGCAACGCCTGCTCAACCACGCACGTGTCCAGCAACATCGCGTGGCGATTGTCGTCTACGGACTGATTAATTTCGAATCGTACTTCAAAGGCCGCGAGGAAGCCGAGCGTCTTCGAGAATCAGACACAACTTTGTATCCGCACCTGGAAACAACTTACAAGTATTTCATTTCATTCCACCCCAGTTACCGGCTCAATTTGATTCGACTTGCGGCGATGGTGAACGAAGGGGTGCGCGCAATCGTGGAAGCGTTGAATCGCGAATTCGTCCATCAGACCGAACGCATTCAGCTGCGATATTCTAATGCGTTGGCGACAGCAGACCTCAGCCGCGCGAAACTACTGCATCCAATCGATGGATGGCACGCGTCCGTGGAAGGACACAATGTTCTGGCGGACGCTGCGTTCAGCGATCTGAAAGCGAGTTTGGAGTTTCTTGGAATCTAGCTCTTTGGCAACAAATCGCCGCGTTGTTTCAAGTGCGCGATTGTCTCCCGCATCATGCGATAGCCGAAATGTCCTTGTCGCACTCGCAACAGTTCGGAGCCGCGCCATGTTTGGTGGATCGCTTCGATTTCCGAAGGTGGAGCAATCGAATCGAATTCCCCGGCGACGAATAGAATTCGCGTGGGATCGCACACCGGACGGCCGTGCAATGGCGAGCTCAGATGAAAATGCCGTGCAACCAGAGCGCGCTCGATATTTGCCTGGACCAGTTCGCGCCGAATACGACGCGCTGCCGGGCTTTGCCAGATGGCATGCTCGATGTTCACGATCGGCGACATTAAGGCCACAAATCGGAAGTCGCTCTCTACGAGCGTCAGCAGCGCGCCAATCCATCCGCCGTAACTGGTAGCCAGCACGCCAAACTCACGGCAGCCGTGTCCCCGCAATGATTCCATTACTTGCCGCAACTCGATTACGCCCTGACGTAGTCCTTCCGCGTTCCGAATCAGATCCGGTGTGATCGCAAGTTCGCCATTCCAGTAACCAGTCGGGACACGCGAAAAATGGTATGGCAAATGAACGAAGCAGGCGTTCCAGCCGAGTTCATTGAATTTCTCTGCCCAGCGGTAATAACCGGTCGGACTGGATGACATCAGTGAGTGCAGCAGGAAAACCGTCGGCGCTCCAGTCCATGTGCGTGCATCCGTTCGAAAAAAATCCACGCGCGCGGTGTTGTTGGCTCCAAAAGCTGTTTCGATCGGACTGCGCCACGACAGTGTTGCCATACGCGAATCGTGCATGCCATTCACCGGCGGCTTTGAATCGGAGGCGCTGTTGCTACCGGTCGCTTGCGGAGGGATATAATATTCCTGCGGCGAGAGCCGCTCGCACGCGGTTAGGTACCGCTCCATCTCTTGTCGACTGTGTCCATTCAGCGGGTGGCGTCGATGAAGCCAATTGATCGATGCGCAAAGAAGCAAATCGACAGGTGTCGTTCTTACGCGGCAAACTTTGGAGCGCGCAGACGTGTCTGCAGTTTGCGAAACAGCTGCATCCTGCAGCACGCCAGAGCGCTCCTGCGGCGACCGTGGCAGATCGTCTGCAGTGAGGCGAAATTTTTCGCGCAATTCAGCATAAAGATTTTTGAAAGCGGCAGCCAGTTCGGATTCGATTCGTTCGCGCGCCTGAGATTTTTGCAACTCTGGAAAACATGAAATCGGCTTTCCAAACGCAATCCACACCGGCGTGCGCCGGAACGGCAGCCACTGCTTTTTGGAATAAAAGCGATCCGTACCCAGAATTACGCACGGGACGACCGGAACGTCGGCAATCTGTGCGAGTGTGGCTGCGCCCGGCCGAAGCGGCGCTCCTTCGAGCAAAGAGCGCGCACCGTCGCGAATGCCCCCCTCAGGAAAAAGGCCCACGATGCGTCCGGTCTTTAACCGGTCGATTGCCGCGCGAATTGTTTTTAGATCGGCCCGGTCCCGTTCTGCCGGGAACGCGTCAATTGAGCGTAGGAAAAAACCCAGTGCAGGCGGCCGAAAGAATTCGGCCATGGTCATCCAGTCGATCTTTCGCTTCATCTGCAGCGAAATCAGAAAGGGATCGAAATGACTGATGTGATTCGACGCCAGCAAGAAACCACCGGCGCGGTTTATATTCTCCCGGCCCATTACGCGAATACGCGCGACACAGCCAAACACGAATTTCACCAACAACTTACCAGCGTAATACACGGCCGTTTTCATCTTTGCGTTTTCGAGTGTGTCGCGGCTTCGTCCGGTTCGAAAAGTTATTTTTTCAGGCTGATTGAATTTTTGAACGTGGTATTGTGTTGCTGGTTCCAACGTCAGTTGTCGGGCAGACTGTATGAAACCGAGGAGTAAGGAACGCTTTCCGCAGACGGACTATTTTTTTCATTCCGGTTTCGGTCAATGGCGTGGCCATTTCTGGTCTTCCGACGGAGAAGATAGATCTCGGTTCAGGAATCTTTTTAATTTAGGACGGGAATACCGTATCGAAGCGGCGCGCGAACGAGCAAGAGAGATGGCGGCGTTTGCCGTGATTGTTCTCACCTCAGCCTGGCCGGTGGTCTACATGATAGTGACGGTGGTGAAGTTGCTCGGTAAAGGACGACCGCTGAATTGATCGTCCCGCTGTCCAGCGGTTACTGTCGCTGCTTAGGCCAGAGAAATTCGTCGCGATACTCGGACGACTGTTCCGGAGCGAAACCGTGGCGGCTCGTATTTTCGGTCACTACGCGTGGCACGAGAAAGTTCAGAAGATAATCTTCGCCACCGGCCTTGGTGCCGCTGCCGCTCATCTTAAATCCGCCAAAGGGGTGGCGGCCGACGATCGCGCCCGTGCACGAGCGGTTGATGTAAAGGTTGCCGGCTTCCAAGCGGGCTTTCACCCGCTCGATGTTATCGGGACTGCGCGAGAAAAAGCCGCCCGTCAACGCGTAGTCGGTTCCATTCGCGACTTCGAGCGCCTCGTCGAGATCCCGCACTTTCAAGACGCTTAGCACCGGGCCGAAAATTTCTTCGCGCGCGATGCGCATGTTCGGTTTTACGTCGGTAAAAATTGTCGGTGGAATAAAGTATCCATGCGGCGGGACTTCCTTTGCCTGATAAGCGACTGTGGCCTCTTTTTTCCCGATCTCGATGTATTCCAGAATGCGCCGGTAAGCAGGTTCATCAATAACCGGGCCAACCATGATGCCTGGTTGCTCAGGATTGCCGATTCGCAGGCTGGCTGCGGCCGGAATTAAGCGTTCCATCACGCGATCGTAATTTTCCTCGAGCAGAATCAGACGCGAGAGAGCCGAGCACTTTTGTCCCTGAAAACCGAATGCGGAATAAACTGAATACATGATCGTCTCATCAAGATCTGCATCCGCATCAACGATCATCGCGTTTTTGCCGCCCATCTCGCAAATCACCCGCTTCAGCTCGCGTTGACCAGGGCGGGTGATTCCGGCCGATTCCCAAATCTTCAGTCCAACTTCGCGCGAACCGGTAAACGCAATTAAATCGACGTCTTTGTGATCGACTAAATGCGCTCCGATCACGGAACCGTGCCCCGACAAAAAATTCAACACGCCCGGCGGAACGCCTGCTTCTTCGAACACCTGCATGAGCATGGCGCCGCAGACAATCGACTGCTCGGACGGTTTCATGATCACGGCGTTTCCAGTAACAACTCCGGCCGACGCCATGCCGCAGAGAATCGCGACCGGAAAATTCCACGGCGCGATTACGAACGCGACGCCGCGCGGCAAGTAATGATGATAACTTTCTTCGCCGGGTACCTGCTGCGTGAGTTTTGGGCGCCCTAGCCGCCGCATTTGCTGCGCGTAGAACGTGCAGAAATCGATCGCTTCGCGGATATCGCCGTCTGCTTCAGACCATGCCTTACCGACTTCGAAAACTTCTACTCCTGACAGCTCGTAGCGCCTGCGCTCCAGGATCTCGGCCACGCGCTCCAGCAACTGCGCCCGCTCCTCGAACGGCGTCCATCTCCATTTTTCGAATGCTGCACGCGCAGCTTTAACGGCACGCTCGGCTTCGTCGACCCCTGCTTCGGTTCCATAGCCTACAATCTCGGTTGGTTCGGCTGGATTGACCGAGGGCGTCAAATTGTCGGTCCAAATTTTTTCCCCGCCGATGTACAACGGATGTTTTTCGCCGAAGCGCTTTCGCGCTTCACGCAATGCGCTCTGCATTTTGTCCTGGCTATCTTTGTAAATGAAACTCACAAGCGGTGCGTTTCGGAAACTATGGCCAACTGTTGCGTGAAGTGAAGCGTCATTTTTGTTTTGGCGATTTTCCGCTTTAGCCGTTACGGACGAACCCGATCGGTTGGCTCCATTCGGTTTGATCAGCTCTTTTGGATCACGTAGCAACTCTTTCGCCGGCACGTTCTCAGCGAATTTTGCCCTCAAAAATCCTTCGTTCGACGTGTTCTCGAGCAGGCGTCGAACCAGATAAGCCATGCCGGGCAGCAGCTCGCCAACCGGACAATATTCCCGGACACGATATCCCATCTCGACCAGCGCGCGCTTGATCGGGCCGGCCATTCCGTAAAGCAGTTGGAACTCAAACCGGCTGCGATCAACGCCGAGCTCATCCGCGACCGCTTGCCCGTTCGCGATGCTGCGGACGTTATGCGATCCAAACGCAGGCGTGACCACAGACTCATTTTCAAAAAGCAGGCGCGTAAGCTTTTCGAAATTCACGTCGCTCTCTGGCTTTTGAAGAAAGACCGGAGGATTCGATCCGTTCTGGCCCGATTTCATTGTCTCGTAATCCCAATATGCGCCTTTCACCAGTCGGACTGCGAAGCGAGTGCCGCGTCCACTGCTCCAGTCGATCAAATCGCGCAGGTCGCGCTCTGAATCTCGCAAATAGGCTTGGATGACAATCCCGGCATGCGGCCAATCTTTGAACTCCGCCTCGGTCAAAATGGTTTTGAACAGCTCGAGAGTCGTATTTTTGAGCGCGTAACTCTCCATGTCGAAATTGATAAATGCGCCTAGCTCCCGCGCGCGGCGAAGAAGCGGCCGGAGCTTGGTGCTGAGATGGGCGATCGCGTCCGCCGGAGCAGCCGGACTCATTTGCGAATACAGGGCAGAGATTTTGACCGACAGATTTACAACCGGGAAAAGCTCCGCGTTTTTTCCGAGCGGGTCGGTCCAGTCTTTTGTTTCCCGCGCCAATTTCTCAAGTAAATCCCCGTAAATCGCTGCGTATTCATCCGCCTCGGCTTCACTCACAACGGCTTCGCCCAGAACATCTACGGTGAAGCCGATTTTTTGCGCGCGCCGCTTGCGCAATGTCCCTATGACTTCATGCGGATTTCGTCCTGCAATAAACTGGCGAGCCATTTCGGAAACATTCCAACGCAAGACGGGAGCGCTTATCCACGGGACGAGGCGCGCCACACGAACCCCCATGCCAACGAGCGGGGAGAAACCATCGTTGCCATCGCTGAAATATTCTTCGAGATGCTGAATGATCTCACTTGACCGGCGCAGCGACGGGAGAACGGCGACAAAGCGAAATAGTTGCGTCTTGAATCGCTCGTCATGCATCGAGAGCGCCATTAGGCGCTGATAAAATCCAGCCTTGCTGAAAAGTCGCTCCGGATGTTTATCGACCAACTCGAAAATACGCGTGCCGCGCTGCTCGACGTCGCTCTGGAGCGATCTCATTGGCGAAGGTTAGTCTGCGCCCGCGAGTTAGGCAAAATGCGACGAAAAGCGATGGTCGAGTGCAAAAAATTACTAGGGAAACACGCGCACGCGGCATGCGCTTTCCGAAATAGAAATGGAACGGCTGTACGCAATTTGAAGAGCAAGTAGAGGAGGGATTTGCCTGGCAGATTCGGAGGCCCAGGGCTCCGCTGTCAGGCAATCTCTTTTTGCGTTGATTGCCATACGGAGAAACCCGCGTAAGAAAAGGCGGGATGCGCGCCGACACGGTTCGTTACGAGTTTGCCAGTGATAATACCGCCGCGATTTGTCCCGAGGCGTGGACAGCGTTGGTGGAAGCGAATACATATTACGCTCCCTCCTACGGCGAGGACGAATGGACCGCAGCGGTGTGCGAACGCATCCGGGAATTATTCGAAGTCGATTGCGATGTTTATTTGGTGTTCACCGGCACCGGGGCGAACGCGCTCGGTCTGGCCCAGCTTTGCCAACCCTTCCACGGAGTGATCTGTCACGAGCGCGCCCACATCCAGACGGATGAAGGCGGCGCTACGGAGTTTTATACCCGGGGAGCCAAATTGTTTTTGACGAAAACCAATGACGGAAAGATCGACCTGGGCGAGACAGAAAAACTCATCGCGCAACAGGTCGAGCTGCACGGGCACATGATGCACGCCATTAGCATCGCACAGGCGACGGAGTTCGGAACCGTATATTCGCCAGATCAGGTTGAGGCGATTGGCGCCTTTGTACGGGCGCACAGAATGTTGCTTCATATGGACGGCGCGCGCTTTGCTAATGCCGTCGCATCGCTTGGCTGCTCGCCGAAAACGATCACTTGGAAAGCGGGCGTAGATGTGCTCAGCTTTGGCGGGACGAAAAATGGCGTTGCGGCGGGCGAGCTGGTCATTTTTTTCGACAAGAAAACTTCGCGAGATTTTCAATACCGGGTGAAACAAGCCGGGCAACTCGGCTCGAAAATGCGCTTTCTCGCTGCGCCGTGGCTGGGGTTATTGAACGGAGAGGTCTGGTTGCGAAACGCCCGGCACGCGAACGAGGCGGCGCGCGAGCTTGCGCTGCGCCTCACAAACGAGGCAGGGATCGAAAGCGTATTCCCGGTGGAATCGAATGCGGTGTTCGTCCAATTGGACGATGAACGCGTGCGGGGTTTAAACGCGCGCGGCTGGCGTTTTTATAAATTTATGGAGCCGGACATTTACCGTCTGATGTGTTCGTGGGCCACCACGGACGAGGAAATTTCAATGCTGGTTGGCGATTTTGTCGCGATTAAATGATTGAACGGATCGCCCTTGGAACGATCTTACCAACGAGATGAACCTACTTGAACGAGCTGGGGTGTTAGGGGCAGTTTTACTCGCCGGATGCGGAACCACGCGCAACGTGGCTGTGAGTTCATACCATGTCACGCGCGACGCGGCAGTTGGTTCTTATCACGTTGCGACCGCGCCGGTGCATTACGTTCTGCGGCGCCATAGTAACGAGCCAACCATGGTCGGAACGACAGATGCAGTCGAATCCGATGTGACTCAGCCCGGTCGCCCTGTTGCATCGGCGCAGGTGGCCTCGGCGTCGCAGCCACAGCACAAGGCTAATACGACAACATCTCAAAAGCCGCCCAAAACAACTCCGCCTGTCGCTCACAGCGACACCACGCGGCCCCAAACAAAACCGCCGTCTCCAGCGCAAGCGTCCTCCACGTTCCCAACTGCCAAGGCGGTGCCTGACAAGCCGGGATACGTGTTTAGTCCATTTGATTCGGGCGGTAGGTACGTTGACGTGAGCGGTTACACTCCGGGGACCAAGGTTAAAGATCCTTGGACTGACAAAATTTTTATCGTGCCGTAGGTGCTGTAGCCGTCGCCTTGTGGGCGACGTTTGCTGGATGAACACGGAGATCGAAGTCACGCTTCGCACAGCGAAGCGGCTACAGCCGACTGAATTGCCGTCGAGTGCAGTGAATGTTACCTAATCTTATGCGAATTGCGTGGAGATCGTCCGTTTATTCGCTGCTCTGCTGGGTGCTCGTTGCTGTTGTGCCACATGGCCTTGCGCAGACCTACCAGGGAAAGCAGCTCGTTAGGCCGGAACTCCTGGCGGATACAAACGCCGTCGTTCCCGGCAAGCCGTTCACCGTGGGCTTGTTGCTGCGAGTGGCGCCGGGCTGGCACACCTACTGGAAATTTTCCGGCGACGCGGGACTGCCCACGGAACTGAAATGGAAACTGCCGCCGGGCTGGAAGGTCGGCGACATCCAATGGCCAATTCCGCTGAAAACGAACGATCCGGGCGACATTGAAACGTACGGTTATGAAAATGAAGTCCTGCTGATGCAGGAAATCACGCCGCCGTCAAAGATCGACGGTTTGTCGGCAAAACCTTCCGCCGAAGCAGATTGGCTCGTATGCGAAAAGATCTGCATCCCCGGCAGCGCCACTTTGCAGTTGGATTTGCCTGTAGCATCAACAAGCGAGCCGGCGAGTACGGACGTTTTCGCGCGTTATCGGCGTTTGCTTCCGCAAAACCTGCCGGCATCCAATGTGACGCGCGCCGACTGGAGCCGGGTTGGATCCGATCTTCGCTTGAAAATTACGAGCGAAACTTTGGCGAAATATCCCGCAGTCGATTTCTTTCCGTTGCCGGAACAGGAGACAATCGTTGGACATCCCGCGGTTCAATCGCGGAGCAACAATGAAATTGTGTTTCGCATTCCGCTTGAGTCGGCGCCGAAGGATCTGTCGTCGATGGCGGGTCTGGCGGTGTTTGCGCAGCAGCCGAACGGCGACGATCGCGCGGCGTGGCAGATCACCAGTGCGCCGGTTGCTTCGGGGCTCCGATCGATGCCGGCGCACGGAATTTTCGTGTTTCTGCTTTTTGGGTTTCTCGGCGGCCTCATTTTGAATTTGATGCCATGCGTATTGCCGGTGATCTCGCTCAAGATTTTCGGCTTTGTCCAACAAGCCGGACAGAGCCGGCAGAAAATTCTTCGCAGCGGGATTGCGTTCGCCATTGGAATTTTTGCGTGGTTCATCGCGCTGGCGATCCTGCTGATCGCCCTTAAAGGCACTGGGCGTGATGTAACCTGGGGCGGTTTTCAGTTCACGAATCCTTACTTCGTCCTCGCCTTGAGCGTGATTGTGCTCGTATTCGCGTTGAATCTCTTTGGCGTATTTGAGGTTTCGTTGCCACAATCGGTTACGCGCAGTTTGCTTTCGACGAGCGAGCGCAAGGATCTGCTCGGCTCATTTTTCCAAGGCGTGTTCGCGACTGTGCTGGCCACGCCGTGCACGGCGCCATTTCTCGGCACCGCGCTGGGCTTCGCGTTCACGCAGTCAGCGGCGATCATTTTGGCGATGTTCATTGCCATCGCTGCCGGTATGAGCGCGCCATATCTGCTTTTGAGCGCGCAACCTGCGTGGCTGCGATTTCTGCCGAGACCCGGACCCTGGATGGTGCACGTGAAACAGTTCATGGGCTTCCTGCTGTTGGCGACGCTGCTCTTTCTGCTTTATGTAGTCGGCGCGCAACGCGGCTTGGAAGGAGCGATCTGGGCGAGCTGTTTCCTGCTCGTGATCAGTGTTGCGTGCTGGATGAAAGGCGCGTTCGTTGTGCCAACAGCGCCGGCTGTGAAGAGGATCGTCGTGCTCGTGCTCATGCTCCTGCTCGTAATTGGGAGCGGTGCTTATTTCATCGGCGACAAATTTCAGTCCGCAAAAATTGCTTCCGTAGATTCGCAGATCCGCGGTGACTGGCAGCGGTTCACGCCCGAACGCTTGCAAACCGAACTGGAGCAAGGCCGGACTGTTTTTGTCGATTTCACCGCCGCGTGGTGTCTTACCTGCAAATTCAATGAAGCCAGTGTGCTTGAAGCTCAGGATGTGCGAGAGGCGTTCCAGCGCCACGGGATCGTGAAATTGAAAGCCGATTGGACCAACGGCGATCCCGTGATCACAAAATTATTGCAGCAGTTCGGCCGCCCGGGGGTTCCACTCTACGTGCTTTATCCCGCGAAGAACGAAGAGCCAATTGTTTTTCCGGAAGTGCTCACCAAAGGCATGATCCTGGACAAGCTTGAGACCGTCGGGCACCGCGTCGCCTCGCAATAATTCGGCCGCGGGCTTTCGCGAGCATCGTGGGACATGCGCCGGGAATCGAGCCACTTCACGTTGAAATTTTTCCGACCGCGACGATTGTTTTACTCGAAGAAGTTTAAACGTCTCAGCAAATCTGTTTTCTAATAACTCATATGAAGATGAAACTATTCCTAGCTACCCTTACATCATTGATCGGAACCGCAGTCTTTGCCACCGATGCGCCGCCGGTGGGCAGCGCTGCGCCGGATTTTTCGCTGCCGGACGCTACCGGCAAGACGCATTCATTGTCGCAATACAAGGGCAAATACGTCGTGCTGGAGTGGTTTAATCCACAGTGTCCGTTTGTGAAAAAGCATTACGGCAGCAGCAATATGCAAAACCTGCAGAAGGAGTTCACGGACAAAGGCGTTGTCTGGTTGACCATCGATTCCAATGCGCCGGGCACAGAAGGAAATCTGACGCCGGAAGAGGCGCAGAAGATCGCGACTTCGTGGAAGACGCATGAGACAGCGCTGCTGCTGGATCCCGAAGGCAACGCAGGCCGCGCCTACGGCGCAAAGAACACGCCGAACATGGTGATCGTCAATCCAGAAGGGAAAGTCATTTACCGCGGTGCAATTGACAGCAAAGCCACCCCAAATCCGTCGGACATCCCGAGTTCTACGAACTACGTGAAGGCAGCGCTGGATCAATCGTTGTCAGGCAAGTCTGTCGCGACGCCAGAGACGAAGCCGTACGGGTGCTCGGTTAAATACAAATCCTCGTAGAATTCCTGCTCTGGCAGGATCGAAAGTTTCAAAGCGGCGGTCCGAATGGCGACCGCCGCTTTCTTTTGTACGTTTTGGAGTGCGGCGCTGCTGCGCCGCTTTTAATCTTGCAGTCGAACCACTATGGCGTCTGCTGAATCGAAAACGTTCGTCGCTGCGAACGAGCGCGTTTTAATCTTGCTGCTCTGCGTCGCCGCTGCATTCCGTGTTTTCATTTTCTCAGCAGCATTCCCGTTCTTCAGCAACATTGATGAGGATCTGCATTTCGATCTGATCACGCAGTATTCGCATGCCCAAGTCCCGCGCGGCTTCGATCTGCTGAAAGAAGAAACGCTGAACTGGATTGTTCCTTATGCTTCGCCGGAGTTCCTGTCTCCGCCGGAGCGGTTTCCAGATGGGAAATTTCCTCCGCCGCTATGGAAACAACCCTGGTCGAAAGTGGAACCGGAGATTGCGGCGACACGAGCGGCATGGAGCAGCGAAATCAATTTCGAATCATCTCAGCCGCCGCTGTACTACGCTCTTGCGGGCCTGTGGTGGTGGATTGGGAAGCAGATTGGATTGATCGGTATTCAATCGTTGTATTCGATTCGGTTCCTGAATGCCGCGGTCATGGCGATCGTGGTTTGGTTGGGCTATGAGGCTGCGCGAACAATTGCGCCGGAGCGCCTCGACCTTCGCCTCGGCGTGCCGCTACTACTGGCTTTCATTCCGCAGAACGTGTTCTACGCAATGAACAACGATGTGCTGTCGCCGCTGTGTTTCGGAGTGTTGTTCCTCTGCGTCTTGCGATGGTTGCGAACGGACGCGCCGAGCTTATTGCTTGGGGCAATCACGGGGGGGGCGATTGCGTCCACGTACCTGACCAAATTGTCTAACTTGCCGCTGATCATCATTGCGGTCGTAGTCATCCTTGCCAGGCTCGTCCCAATTGTTCGACGAAGTCCTCATGCCAGCTTAATCGCGCTTGTGGCACTCCTTGTGTGCGCCGTCGTCCCGATTGGCAGTTGGATGGTTTGGCTGAAACTGCAGTTTGGCGATATCACCGGATCAACGGCGAAAATCGCGTTCCTGGACTGGACCCGGAAGCCGTTCGTTGAGTGGTGGCAGCATCCGATTTTCAGCCCTCATGGGCTTTGGGTTTTCTGGTCGGATTTAATTGCAACTTTTTGGCGCGGCGAAGTTGAGTGGCACGGCAGACGGTTCGATTGGCAAATAGCGGATCGGCTGTACGCTGTTTCTTCGCTGGTGTTTATTGCGGCAGCGGTCCTCGGATTGAGAAAACGATTTGCACTTTCTGGCTTCCAACGACAGGCCATCGCCGTTGCGATTCTAACTGTTGCAACGGGAGTCGCTTTCCTTGGGTTGCTTTCAATTCAATTCGATTTTGGCAGTTGCGTTAATCCATCCCGTTCGCATCCGTATTTCACATCGGGCCGCTTGCTGAGTGGCGCGATGATTCCTTTCGCGCTGAGTTATGTCTATGGGATTTCCTTCTTGTGTCGCCTCTCGACTTCAAGATTTCGTCAAACTCGTTGGATTGACACCGCTTCGTCACTCATCGTGCTCGGAGCAATCGTTGTTTTTTCGCAGGTGTCTGAAATTTTGATCAATCACCCGGTGTTTGCGAGCGAGCACAACTGGTTTCATCGCTAGCCTGTGTATGGCATCTGCGCAGGCACCCGCTGCTGCTACACAACGCCGCGTGACCTCGGTGACATTCGTGCCACCCATCGCAGGACTGGCATTGGCATTAATCGAGCGAGAAGCATCAACAGTTTCATCGCGAACCCGGGAATGACGAGCGGTCGATCTGCTTCAAGTGCTGCGAGCGCATCGCGCACGACCTGTTCGACTGTAACAACGATGAACTGCGGACCGATGTCAGGCTTCATTCCCTGCCGCTTGGCGACTTGTTGGAATTCCGTTACAACAGGACCGGGGCAAAGCGTGCATACGCTTACCCCCGTTCCGCGGAGCTCGGCTCTTAGCGATTCAGAGAAACTTGTCACATACGCTTTCGTGGCGGCGTAAACAGCGGATCCTGGGATCGGGAGAAAGCCAGCCGACGAACTGACGTTGAGAATGGCGCCGCGATGCTGTGCGATCATTCGCGGAAGCAAATGACGAGTAACCAACGTTAGCGTCTCGACGTTTACGATCGTCATTTCCTTGTTCCGATCTGGATCGCTCTCCGCAAAAGGACCGCTGTCGCCGAGTCCGGCGTTATTGATCAAGAGATCGACTTCGAGTTTCTCGCGATCAAGCTGTTCCAGGAAAGCCTGCAACTGCCCAAGATCAGCGAGATCGACTTTTCGAATGTTAACAAGAAGCTTCGGATGCTCTCGATGCAGTTGATCAGCCAGCTCGATCAGCCGCTCATCACGCCGTGCGACCAAAATCATCGAGCAGGCCCAACCGGCAAGTTGAAGTGCAAATTCACGACCGATCCCGGCTGAAGCGCCTGTGATTAGTGCATTGCAACCGTCGAGTTTCATCGTGGAGGGCGGAGCTCATGCGACGCCGGGCTCGGGTTCGCGGGAGCTCGCCCCTCCAATGACTCCAGTTCGCGCTTTGTCAACGGACGCCAATGACCGCGCGGCAGGTCGCCAAGCCGAAGATTTGCGATGCGAACGCGAACGAGATCTTTGACGCGATAACCCAGGGTTTCGAACATACGGCGAATCTGGCGATTGATTCCCTGCCGCAGGACAACGCGCAGGCGGACGGGCGACACGGCGTGGAGTCGCGCAACTCTTGCGCGCTCACCGTCGAGAAAAATTCCGCGCAGCAATTTCGATCCAAGTTCGGGGTCCCACGGACGATCCAGAGTCACTTCGTATTCCTTCTCAATTTTGTAACGTGGATGCGTCAGCCTCTGTGCGAGATCTCCATCATTTGTGAGAAGAAGCAGACCCTCGGTTTGTGCGTCCAGACGTCCAATGTTGAACAGCCGCGAGAATTTTGCCGGCAGCAAATCAAAAACAGTATCGCGCACGTGCGGATCTCTCCGGGTCGACACGAATCCGGCGGGCTTGTGCAGTATGATGGTGACTGGCTGCGCGACGTGAACGAGTTTGCCATTCACCTTGACGTGGTCGCGCTCGCTGGGTTGGGCGCTGAAGTCAGTGCAGGCTTTGCCGTTGATAGTGACCTGGCCCGCTGCGATCAATTCATCGCAATGCCGACGCGATCCGATACCCGCGGCGGCGAGGAAGCGATTTAAGCGCATGGCGCTGTCTTATGCCAACTGTCATTTCGAGCGAAGTGGAGGAATCTCACACCGAGATCCAGAGGTAAATCGACGGGATCCTTCGACTCCGCTCAGGATGACCTCAACGTGCTAAACGTCGGGCTTTGTCTTCGGTAGGCCGATCACTTTCTGACCGTCCTTCCATTGTTTGCGTTTCTTGAGAAGCTCGACACGCTCAAAGCGTTTCAACACGTTGCGCTTAGCCGCAATGGTACTGGCGCCTTTTAAACTGCGATGTTGCGACATAAATTCGTTGAGCCGGTGAAGAGTTGAAACGGAAGTGAGCCGGCACATTAGCGCGACTCGGTCGTTTTTCAAGGACGCCGAACAGACGAATGAATTCGTGTTAGAGCTGATTGCTAAGCACGACGTACGTGCCGGATGCAGTGACCTGGTGATAAACGTGAAACCGGCTGACGACTCGCCCTTTCCAGTAGTCCGCCCGGCTTTGCTCCACAATCAGGTAAACCGGGTCGGGTTGATCCCATTTGTCCAGAACCGCTTGTTCGTCCAGAAAAATGTCGGTGGCAGGTGCGCCCATCGGAGCTTCTTTCCTGGGATTTTGGTTAACAAAAAAGAATTTTCGATTGAGATAAAAAATAAGGCTGCTGCTGTCGTCCAGCGGTCCTTCGAACATCGCGTGGCCGCCTGTCTCCAAGCGCGGATTCAGGTAACGGGCTACATCGGCGAGTGAGAAATAGGGCGCGGTTTTCGCGACGCCTATTACCATGCTCAGTCCGGCCGGAATCATCGAGGCCGCAAGAGCAATGGCCGCGAGTTTCTCGCGTTGTTTGAAAATGCAGTAGAGCGCTATGATCGAGAAGAACACGAATGAGACAGCCGTAATCACGAGCATCGGCCGCAGTGCTACCCAGGCAGACACAGGCATATCATGCAAGGCTCCCCACGCGGTCCAGCGAGCGTCCATCACCCCCCAATTTCCGTTCAAAGCACGTGCGGCACGCGCCGCGAACAGCGCTCCGCCCGCAAGGATC
Organism: Candidatus Udaeobacter sp.; assembly: GCA_049791915.1. GTDB lineage: Bacteria > Verrucomicrobiota > Verrucomicrobiia > Chthoniobacterales > UBA10450 > Udaeobacter. Next base: position 41,953 of record JBARAJ010000146.1, on the reverse strand, counting down.
AGACCGACCACCCCCACCACAATTGTACCCGCGACGCGCAACGATTGAGGAGTCCGATCCCAAGCCATGGCTGCCCAGAGCGCGAACGCGCCCCACATGCTCATCGAATAATAGTCCTGTCGTTGTCCCAAAAAGAGCAGCGGAATGAACACCACACCCATCCAGCAAAAAAGTAATGCATCGCCGAAATTGATCTCCCGCGGCCGGGTAACGCGGCGCCAGGCAAAAATGACCCCCGGCAGCAGCGCGATCGACCATGGAAACCACCAGGCCACGTGCAGGATCACAAATTGATAGGCGGGCGCGCCGAGGAAATCGTGCGTCTCATCCGTGAGCCCGCGCATGTGTCCCAGCCATTCCGATCTGACATAACGAAAATAATGCGGGAAATGCCATTGCGCCCAGATGTGCCAGGGCGTCACGATCAAAAGAAAAATCAACGCATATTCCCACCGCAGAAGCGCGCGAAACCGTATCCTCGCTTCGCGATAAAAAATCGAGAGCAAAACAAAAACCATAGCGGGGTAAACGATGCCGAGCACACCTTTCGTTAGGCATGCCAACGCAACGAAAATCCAGACACCGGCGAACCACGACCGCCGATAGCGCCTACGCTTATAGCCGCATATTCCGCAGAACATTGCGCCAGCCATGAATGCGGTGACCAGCGGTTCGGGCATTACAATGCGCGCGAGAAGAAACGTTCCGCAAAAGCTGAGGTAGATCAGACCTGCGATGAAACCGCGCCAGTAATCTGAGAGCTTTTCGCCAATTAGAAAGACAAGAACAACCGTGGCTACGACCGCCAGCGCGACCGGCAGGCGAGCCGCTGCCTCATTCACGCCGAGAATTTTGTACGAAGCAATGATGACCCAGTAGAGTAATGGCGGTTTTTGGAGGCGCGGGATGCCGTTGTTCGTTGGGAGCAACCAGTTATGGCTCGCCACCATCTCGCGCGCGGCTCCGGCGTATTGGCCCTCCGTCTCACTGTAGAGATCACCCGTCCCAACGGTCACCACATGTAACAGCGCTGCGAGCGCAATCAGAATTATGAGCAGAGCGTGGCGAGTGGGCGGCGGCGGCAACGCAGGCGGTTCAAGCAGCGTCTCTTCGATGCTTAGGGTGCGGGCGCTTGCTGTCATTGCACAGATTCTCCACCGGGAACCGTTCCGCCTCGAGATTCGCCGTCGCTACGTTCGCTGGATTCGGCTTCGTCGTACGTTTTCCAATGCTCCGGCAAACGCAGCAATTTTCCCGTCGGCATTTCGATCAACGCGAGCATCTGGCGGCACTCGGCGATCAACATGTTGTCTTGTGGACGCGTGATGCGGAATGCGCACCAGAACCGCGCGCGCTCAGCGCGATCCAGCCAGGCCTCAATCACCAGCCGGTCGCCAAGCCTTGCCGCGCGTCGATAATCGATCTCGGTGCGGACCACGACGGGATAAGTTTCCTTTTGCGCCATCTCCACGACCGCGAGCCCAAGCTCCTCCGCAAGCTGTGTGCGCGCTATCTCAATGAAACGCAAATATGCAATATTGGATACGACGCCTCCGCAATCGGTGTCGAAAAACATCACCTGCACGTTTGTGCGAATACGGGAGGCCATGGCCGATTTCACATTTTCGATCTAGATTAGGTTTGAGATTTCCATTCCGCACGTTTTTTGGTCAGAAATACGAAACACTATGATACGATTGGCTTCGCAACACCTCTCTGCTAAACCGAGGCAACTGCTTTCGCTCGCCGGGCTGATTCTCGTAGTTCATACTGGCTCAGCAGTAGCAGCCGGAGAGTCACTCAAGTTCGCCGGAACCGCTTTTTCTCCGGGTTCAACGGTTAAGGCCAATGTCGGGTTGAGCGCGCAGGAAAAATCACTTGCCGGGCAGGGCGGAAATGTCGTTCCGCCGAATGCAGTCGCCGTACTGGCGACACCCGCAAACTTCGACCCGCGAAAGAGCTGGCTCGTGTTGATACCCTGTTCGACGAGCGATTTCAAACGCCAGAATCGAGATGATCTCGTCCAGTTTTATCGCACCGTCGGACTCTCTGAAGGCTGCGTGCTTCTGGCCGGAGACGGGCCGCAGCACGCGCGGAACGATAACGCCGCCTGGCGTGGCGCAATGACGCTCGCGGCTGTTGATGCGCTGCATCGCAGTTTTCCCGGATCGGACAAGTGGCCGGTTGCGTGTGCAGGGTTTTCCGGAGGGGGAAAAGGTGTTGGCTACGTTGCGCCTCTGCTCGCGAGGAATGGCTGTCGCATTGCCGGCATCTACATGACTGGTGCGAACGAAGATCACCTAAGCGATGGATACGCTCGGATCCAGCCCGGCGGGAGTTTTCTTAATACGCCAATTTACATCAGCGCCGGTCACGATGATCGAATCGCAACGGTGGAGCAGCAGTACGCTGTCGCCGGTTCAATCAAGCGAACCGGGTTCAATCGGATGCGAATCGGGACTTTTCGTGGCGGGCACGAAGTAAATGACGGGCAAACTTCGGTCGCGTTAGGTTGGTTCCGCAAATTGGCGAAATAAACGCATTCTGATTTCAGTGACCGCGTTGTCCATAGGTCGGACGTACGAGCTCAACCGCGCGTGAAATACGTGCTGGTGTAGTGCCTGATTGCATCGACGAGCCCGTGAGGATCATCGGTACCGAGCGCGAAGTTTCGGCCATCTCGTAAGGTGACTGCTACAGCGTCAAACCCAGAAACATTATACAGCCAGCCGTACGGCGTCAGATGAATGCCCCAGCCATACCACCAACGAATGCGAATGGGCTCGCATGCGACAATCTCCGCAAGCCGCACTTTCTTGCGGATCACGCCAATACCAAACGAGGCACAGAGAGTCTCTCAGTCGATCGTAATCCTGAGTCTGTAGAACAGGACGAGGCAAACCAGCAGGATGATCGAAACGATCACTGGCGGCTCCCGATGAGCCGATGATCCTATCAATCCGCCGCTAGCAATCAGAATGATCGCGAGAACGGAACAGATGATTATGTGAGTGATTTGTGTGTGCTCGTACCGCGTCACAGAAGTTTGTCCGCCGGCTGGTGCGGACTCGCTGCTTGCTGAAATTTCTCCAGCGACTTCACCAAATTCCCGGGCAACGGCCGCACGCGATCAAAAATACGCGCGGCGAGCGGTTTGGCAGTGGTGTAACCGGCGGCGAACATTTCCAGGCGCGCATCCAAATTGTCGATGTAATGAAGCGCCATTGCTTCGGGTGTTTTTGGGGCAACGGGCGAACCAAATTCTAGCGCCCCATGATGAGCGCCGATGAGGTGCAACAGATGCATTCGCACGTCTTCCGATGCCGGCGTGAGATTTTTCCACGCTTCGGCGTTTTCGACGCTCAACCTTCTCCACAACGCGTTCACTAATTCGAGTCCAATGGAGATGTGCCCCATCAGTTCGCCCAATTCGTCATAACTCATTACGAATCCGTTTTCGGGCAACGCGTTCTCCCAGAGTTTTCCGGAGTCGTGGAAGAGAATTCCCGTGAGCAACAGGTCGAGGTTCAGCTCCGGGTAAAGCGGTGCGATCTGCCTGGCAACGCGCATCATTTGAGCTGTGTGCTCCACCAGTCCGCCGCGCCGCGCGTGATGGTAATTGCGCGCGGCCGCGGTGCGCCGGAACCGGTCGCCCCATTCGCTAAGAAAAGCTTCACCCAACGCGACTAACCGTGGATCGTTGATCCCAGCCACAGCTTGCCTGACGAATTCGAAATCGGACGCCTGTTTGTCGCGTAAATCTGCGGGGCCTTGGAGTAATTCGTTTTTTTCCTGCTCGGTCAACGGCCGCACTGTCCACTTGCGAGCGTCGAGTCCGTATTGCGATTGGAAAAACTCCGCGGTGAGTTCGATGAAATCCTGACTGGTTAACGCGCTGCACGTTTTGTACGCAGGATGATCACTCCAGACGCGCAGCGTCATCCGGTCGCATGCGTCGGTCAACGTGAGCTCGCAATACGGTTGCTGTTCGCGCGTGAGCTTGGGCGTCGCGCTTTCCACCTGCACGTGCACGCGTCCAGACGCCCCTCCATTCCGCGCCGCCCGGCGAATTTCCGTCAGCGTAAACAAATTCATTGGTGCCAATCTAACACATCACACAAGGCCCGGGCGCTTGCTGTAGCCGTCGCCCTGGGGCCACGTTCTGCGTGCCATCGGCTGTCCGTCGGCCCGGCGCCTCGCACAGCGAAGCGGCTACAGCAATTCGCGGCCCTGGCAGATGTACGCTTCAATTGCTCCGATGTTTCTGAAGCGTCTCGAATGCAGCGCGTGCGGACGTGAGCACGAATGGTCTCGGCTGCAAAATCTTTGCGGCTTCTGCAATAAACCGCTGTTTGCAATCGTCGATCTGGCCGCAGCGAGTCGAACCCTGACCCGCGAGACATTGCTCGCGCGCGAAAAATCATTGTGGCGTTATCGCGAAGTGTTGCCGTTGCCATCCGATGTTGAGCAGGTCTCGTTAGGTGAAGGCGGCACACCGCTGCTGCGTGCCCCGAAAATCGCCGGTGATGTCGATCTTTGGATCAAAGACGAGTCGCTCAATCCGACGCAGAGCTTCAAGGCACGAGGAATGAGCGTGGCTGTTTCGATGGCAAAATATCTCGGCGCAACAAAGCTCGCGGTCCCCAGCGCGGGTAACGCCGGTGGTGCGCTTGCTGCGTATGCGGCTCGAGCCGGTGTGGAGGCGCACATCTTCATGCCGCGCGACACACCTCGCGCGAACGTTGTCGAGTGTCACGAGCTGGGCGCTCACGTCACGCTAATCGACGGATTGATCACCGATTGCGCCACGGAAATCGGCCGCCGCAAAGCAAATGAGGGGTGGTTCGACATGTCCACGCTCAAAGAGCCGTACCGGGTCGAAGGAAAAAAAACGCTCGGTTACGAATTAGCGGAGCAACTGAACTGGCAATTGCCGGATGTGATTCTTTATCCGGCCGGCGGCGGCACTGGTCTCATCGGGATGTGGAAGGCATTCGACGAAATGGAAGTACTCGGCTGGATCGGGAAAAGCCGGCCGCGCATGTTCGCAGTGCAAGCTGCCGGTTGCGCGCCGATCGTTCGCGCGTTCGAGGCCGGAGAAAAAGACGCTGCAGAATTTCAGGACGCGCACACGATCGCTTCCGGCTTGCGCGTTCCAAAAGCGATCGGCGATTTCCTGATGCTGGAAATTCTTCGTGAATCCAACGGCGGCGCGATTGCCGTCGATGACGAAGAAATGATCCGCGTCGGGCGTGATGTCGGAGCAAACGAAGGTCTGTTTGTTTGCCCCGAAGGCGCGGCGTGCTTTGCCGCTCTCAAGTCACTCCGTTCCGATGGCAAAGTCCGGTCCGGTGAACGTGTGGTCGTTTTTAACACAGGCTCAGGAATCAAATATCTTGAAGCGTACGAGCGCGGATTAGGCAGATGACGTTTTCGCAGTTTTGCCAAATGCAGGCAGAGATGCCTGCTTAACGGAACAGGTTCGCGACGGCGAATCCGTCCTGTGGCGGACAGGATGCCTGTGTTACGTCCGTTTGCCGGCGAAAATGGAGATGCGTTTTGCGAACGCTTTAGATGGCTCCGCGTAGAAACGCCGTCCGAGTTCCAGCGCATCGCGGCGCAGTCGTTTGCAGCGTTTGGAAATCAATTTCTGGAGCTGCGCCAGTTCGCGGGCCAACACTTCATCGCCGCTTTCCCTTTCCAGGCGCGTCCGCAGAAAATCGAGATCGTGCTCACTCCCCAGTAATTCGCCCAGGATCTCCGCATCGTGAGCCATCTCTTCGAGAACCGTTCGGTTCAGTGGCTGCAAAATTCGCAGCTGATACCAGACATCTTTCACGCGCTTGCGCCAGGCATGAAGGTTTTCCGAGCCCGGATCATCAATCGTTTCCGCAAGTGCGCGTTGGCCCCGCCTGTAAATTTTACATACCGCGTTGCAAATCTGTTTCCAATTCAGGCCGTCCGTTGGCCACGCCATCAGACGTGCTTTCACATTTTCCAACTGTGGAATCGCTTCCTTTTGCCAGCCGGCGAATGCTGCGGAAAAACTTTCGCGTTCGAGTGCCAACAATTCCTCCGTGCGCGGAAAGCGCTGTTGTTTGGAAATTTTTGCCGCCTTATCGCGCAGTTTAATAAACGTCTGCAATCGTACCTGCGCATCGCGCAAGTCTGAGACCAACCGTCCGATATTGCGCACGCAACGATCCTCTTCCGCGTGACAATTTTTGCCGACCGCGCCGATCGCGAGCCGCATTGCGGCACGGAGCTTTTTGAGATGCTTGCGAACGTCGTGCACGGTGACGCCACGTTGTTTGGCGGGGTGTTGGCACAAGCGCAAAGCCGAGTCGATTTGCTCGCAAAAAACTCGCTTGAGTCCTTCCGGCAGGGGTTCGCGCAATTTCAAACGGAAAGCCATGGCGTCTTCTACGTCAGGGCGAGACGCACGTTGCTGTAGCGTTTTTCGCCGGTCACTTCCCGCCCAAACCACCACGGTGCTTTGAACCTGCGACAGCTGGCGGTATCAGGAAATTCCACCTCGGCAACTACAAGACCGGCATGTCTGCCCCGATAAATATCCAGCTCGATCAGCAGAGCTTCCCAAGGAATTTCGTAGCGCACTTTTCGCAGTCTTCTCCCGGCCGTACCAGGCCAGAGCGCTGCAAATTGCTTTTGGCTCAATTTGATCTCGCGTTCTTCGCGATGGCTGCCGCGACCGACCTTGAATGTCAGCGACGCAGTCTTGTTTGTTTTTCGAAGCCGTACCTGTCTGCCTGCGGATTCTGTCGCCAGATAACCTTGCTCGATAATGAAGTGCCGTGATCGCTTGAAGTTATCAGGTAACCATTCGACTAAGAACTTCCGTTCAATTTCGCGATTCTTTCGCGTTCGATTGCTACTTCCCACAAGCTGCACATCCTAAACGCGATGCATTGAGTGTCGAGACTTTCGCACTCGATGCTGTAGCCGGGGCGCTGACACCGGCATGTCACGCCAGCAAGTCGGCCGGCATCACCGATGCAGGCTCCAGCCAGAGCTCAGGTTTACACCTGCTGAAGGAATTCGCCGAGTGCGTTTGCGGCTGCCAAAACCGGCCATGCTGAGATTGCCACGATGATGGCGAAGAGCAGCGCTTCAATGGTGAACTCCACAGTCCTTTCGCCGGCCAGATAAGACCGGGAAAGTTCGCGAAGCGATCGGCGCTTGCTTATCGCCGATCTTTGCGCGCGTATTTTTCTGGTAACTGTTCGCTTCACTGTGATCGCAGTCATAACTGAACGCTTATTTAAAGCAGAAGCGCGCCGCGTCAGGTTACGAATTGTTAAAAGGCGATGACGGCTTAGCAACGAGCGATGTCGCCGTGATTGAGCGTTGAAACGCGTTGTTGTAGGCCGTTTGTGTCAAACGCCCCGGCGTCTCACAGAATGGAGCCAGCGGGCGCTGAGCGACATAGACAGGCAGGCCGGAGGCCGAGCGAGTGGGAACGAGTGAGTCAAACGCCCTACAATTTCAATTGCTCACCAAGGTCTGCTTCGGCCGTCCGGAATCGATCCTCGGAGCTACTGCGACCGCGCTCGAGGAGAGCGAGTGGTAATTAATTAGCGAGATCAGGCCATCATCGCCCTCGACTAATGCCGTGCAGCTTTCGACCCAGTCACCACAGTTGTAATACGAGATCGTGCCGAATTCGCGGATCGCTGCGCTGTGGATGTGCCCACACAGCACGGCATCGACGTGGTACCGCTCCGCGTAATGCGCCACTGCGGCCTCGAACTTACCGATGAAGCTCACGGCATCCTTTACCGTTCGCTTGGCATACGCACTGAGGGACCAGTAGCCCAGACCGAAATGCCGCCTGACAAAGTTAATTAGCGGATTGAGCGAGAGGAGAAATTGGTAGCTAACATCGCCTGCGAACGCGAGCCACTTCATCCGGCCGCTGCCGGACACCACCACGTCGAGTTCGTGACCGTGAATAATCAAAATCCGCTCGCCCGAGCCGGTCACATGGATTGCGTTCTCCTTGATTTCAATGTTCCCATAGGATCCACAGAAGCTCGTCACGAGTTCGTCGTGATTTCCCGGGATGTAAACTACACGTGTGCCCTTGCGGGCTTTGCGCAGAATTTTCTGGATCACGTCGTTGTGTTGCTGTGGCCAGTAAATTGCGCGCCGCAATGACCAGATATCAATCAGGTCCCCCACGATGTACAGCGTGTCGAAATCGGTCTCGCGCAAAAAATCCAGCAGCGCAGTGGTGTTGCAGCCGCGTGTGCCCAGGTGCGCGTCGGAAATCCACGCGGCGCGATAGCGTTTCGATCCTGAAACTTCCTGTCGCGATCCGCCAAACGAGAAACGCTGCTGCACGTTAATAGTAGGTTCTGATTCGCGTCGGGGGAGAGTCAACGCCTGCATGCGTGATCAGGTGCAAACGTACGAATCGCCAGGCGAATCGGCAAAACAATTAGCGTTACATTTGTGTGGCAAACGCACGAGCGGGCGCCCCCGGAAAGCTGGATCCAGGGGTGCCCGACTCTCGCTCTCGCTGCCTTAACCTAACCAGTGCTTCCAAAAATCTAATCTCCTCGACTGAACCGACTCAGTCAGTGAACACCTCATCGTCGCACGGCTTGGTGACAACCAGATGGCGATCGCGAAAAAAACTCGTGACATGTTATTGCGAACGTTGCGAATTCGCCGCCAGCACTCACTTGCGAGAATCCATTTACGCCTCAATGATGTAGCTGAGTGAAAAAATAACCGCGGCGTTCACCATTGTACTTCATTCTCCCTAACCCAACGAGCATCGCACGCTTGCGCAGAAGTTTGCTGGTCTTATCGATCCTTTTAATCTGTTCCCACCCGATCTGCGGACAGGAAACAGAGGAAGGTGCGAAGAGCACAATCGAAGCACCTTCGCCCGACGGCAAATTTGCTTTTCGCTATGCCGGCGACTCGGATTCAGACGAGCACACGTACGATCTAATCGAAAAGCAATCAGGAAAAGTGCTTAAGAGTGTTGCCGAGTCCGAGCCTGATTCAGGACCCAGCGCACGGTTCAATATGAAAGTACTATGGAGACAGGACTCGAAGGCGTTTGTGCTCACGGCCACGCTGTGGAAGCGAGGAAGCTATGTAGCGGTTTTTGTGCGGGATGGCTCTACGTTTCGCGAGATCGAAGTACCGGAGTTGGTGGCGGACATCCCGGAAAAGGTCAAGGGAGGCAAAAGTTTCGAGCACGTTGCCGAGCTGAACTCGCAGAGCGTGAAGCGATGGCAAAAGGATGGTTCGCTAGTCGTGGAGATCGAAAACATGATAGATGGAAACAGCGGCTCGATCACCGCGACCCGCACCGTGGTGCTGGGCTTCGATCAATCTGACAAAGCCAAGGTCCTGAAATCGACAATTAAATTCGCTGTCGAAAAATCATAGAGATGAGGTCTGGTTAGCCACCGCATCCAGTCGCTAGCTCACGACACCGTGTTGCGACAACTGTGATTTTATGAAGCAGTTGTTGATCGTGTAATACGATCGCGGGATCGATTTGCGGCGGTCGCGAAGCACCGCTAATGAACGAGCATGAAAATTTCGCGCTTGTTACTCGCTCTCTTTTTTCCAGCCGCGGCGGCGCTCCTTGGAAATGATGAATTGACGGAGCGTTTGCAACCGGCGCTGGAGGCGATCACGCCGGACGGTCTGCTCGCGCACATCAAAGTTCTAGCATCGGATGAATTTGAGGGGCGCTCACCGGGGACAAAAGGCGAAGAGCTTTCGGTCAAATACCTCACCGATCAGTTCAAAAAGATCGGGCTTAAACCGGGAAATCCCGACGGGACATACACGCAGGAAGTTCCTCTCGCCGGGATCACAAGCGAACCGCGAATGTCCTTCGTCGTTGGCGACAAAACGATGGATCTGAAATATTCGGATGATTTCGTTGCTTCATCAGCGCGGCTCCAGCCGGATATCAAGATCGAGAAGTCAGATCTCGTCTTTGTCGGATACGGCGTCGTCGCGCCGGAGTACGGCTGGGACGATTACAAAAATGTCGATGTCCGTGGCAAAACGTTGCTGATGTTGATCGGCGATCCGCCGGTTCCCGATCCAAAAGATCCGGCAAAACTCGACGATAAGATGTTCAAGGGTAAGGCGATGACGTACTACGGCCGCTGGACCTACAAATACGAAATTGCTGCGCAAAAAGGCGCGGCCGCCGCGATCATCATCCATGAGACAGAACCTGCCGCTTATCCATGGCAGGTAGTGAAGTCCAGCTGGGGCAAAGAAAACTGCGAGCTCGACAATCCGAACAAGAATGTGGATGCGGTCTCGGCGCGTTCGTGGATCACGCTCGATGTTGCGAAAAAGTTATTGGCCGATTGCGGTAAGAATTTCGATGCAGTGAAAAAATCGGCAGTCACAAAGGATTTTCAGCCAGTGATGCTCAACGCCAAAGCCAATATCGAAATCAAACAACAGATTCGCTCCTTCAAATCGCACAATGTCATCGGCAAACTCGAAGGCAGCGATACAAAATTAAACGGTGAATACGTTATCTATACTGCGCACTGGGACCATCTCGGCCGGCATCCGGAATTGCAGGGAGATCAGATTTTCAACGGTGCAATCGACAATGCGTCAGGCGTTGCGTCCGTCATCGAACTGGCGGCCGCCTTCACAAAAATAAATCCGCCGCCGAAACGATCAGTGTTGTTTATGGCAACGACAGCCGAAGAAGCGGGATTGCTCGGTGCCAAATTTTATGCAGAGCACCCGCTCTATCCCCTGGCGAAAACGCTGGCGGACATCAACCTTGACAGCATGAACGTCTGGGGCAAAGCGCGCGATATTGAGGATCTGAGTCTTGGTTTTTCCACGCTCGACGATCTTCTCGCTGCCGCGGCCAAACGGCAGGGCCGCAGCGCGATCCCGGACAGCCGCCCTGACAAAGGCAAGATTTATCGCGCTGACAATTTCGAATTCTCGAAAGTCGGTCTGCCGTCGCTTTACATCGGCAAAGGTGAACATCTTCTCTCCCGTCCCGAGACTGCGCCACTCCGGTCCGACGAATTTGACTCCACAGATTACCACCAGGTCACCGACGAAGTTCATCCCGATTGGGACCTCTCTGGCTGTGTGCAAGATGTTCAGCTTTTATTCGAAGTTGGTTACGAAGTAGCCAATGGCGACAAGTTTCCCGAGTGGAAGCCGCGCTCCGAATTTAAAGCGAAACGCGATTCAATGCTGAAGAAGTGATTGGATTAGAGAAGCTTTGTCGTCTAATTCTCGTTAGGCCGCTCCCCATGCATCTTGTCATGTTCGACATCGACGGCACGCTTACCGAGACCATGAAGGTTGACGAGAAGTGCTTCGTTCGCTCATTCAAGGACGTGTTTGGTTTCACCGACATCGACACCGGTTGGTCACATTATCCACACACGACAGATTCCGGCATCTTTCACAGTGTTTTCACGTCACGCCTTGGTCGGTCACCGACGGCGCGGGAAGTTTCGCGATTCCGCCAGCATTTCATCCAATTGCTCGCTGCCGCTTCATCACGGTCTCCGTTTGTACCGATTGCAGGGGCTGACAGGTTGTTGTCCCTGCTCGCACAGGGCGGCTCGCATCGGGTGTCGCTGGCTACTGGAGGTTGGCGTGATTCCGCCCGCCTCAAAATGACTAGTGCCGGCATGTGCTTTGACGACCATCCGGCCGCATCAGCGGATGACGCACTCGACAGGGAGTCCATTATGAGGCTTTCCAGGCAGAGAGCCGCCGAACAGTATGGCGAGTCGTGTGCCTGCACCGTGTATGTTGGTGACGGGGTTTGGGATGCTCTCGCCTGTCGTAGTATTGGCGTTCCGTTCATTGGCATTGGCACGGGGAGTCGAGCGACACGATTGTCCGCGGAGGGTGCTGTTTGTGTCTTCCCTGATTACAGCGATCCGAATATATTTTGAGGAGTGTGTATGAGATTACCAACGCGGCCTAACCATGTCGCTGCAGCGAACCCGGCGTGAGCGTCGCGGTTGCCATCCACACCTCCCACGGGCCGGATCGCCGAGCTTGGGTCGTTAGATCCTACCGTGTTTCGTGATTTCGATTTGAGTATTTCGTCGAGCATTATGCGCCTCCGAAGCTCATCACGCCTGGGTCATATCCTGTAAAGCTATTGGAGCGCGACGAACTCTCCCGTATGAGTCGCGCACGCCGTGCTCTCGTCGCGGCGATCGCAGACTTCGTCGATGGCACACAGGATCTTTGCCGTGAACGCGTCTCGGAGATTGATCGCGACTACAGAAGCCAGACGCTTACCCCTTTTCCTTTTTGCGTGAGCACTTCACAAGGCGAACGTAATAGGATCTAACCAGCCGACATTCTGAAACAAATGAATAAAAGAAATCCAAAGGTCGGTACATATCTGAGGAAAGCCAAAAAGTGGCGGGAAGAAATGAAGAAATTAAGAATGGTCTGCGTCGCCTGTGAGCTGACCGAAGAATTGAAGTGGGATCATCCCTGTTACACGTATCGAAAAAGTAACATAGTTCTGATACATGGATTTAAGGAATACTGTGCGCTTCTGTTTATGAAAGGTGCCTTGTTAAAGGATCCCAAGGGTATTCTCGTCCAACAGACGGAGAATGTGCAGGCGGCGCGTCAGATTCGGTTCACCAATGTTCGAGAAATCGTTGAGATGAAACCCATCTTGAAAGCCTATATCAAGGAAGCCATCGAAGCGGAAAAGGCCGGTTTGGAAGTAGACTATAAGAAGACTTCGGAATTCGTAATTCCTGGAGAATTCCAAAATAGATTAGATGAATCTCCTGCCTTGAAAACGGCCTTTGATGCGTTGACGCCGGGTCGGCAAAGAGGATACATCCTTTATTTTTCTGCAGCCAAACAATCGAAAACGCGGGAGTCACGGGTTGAAACATATGTGCGGCAAATTCTCAATGGAAAGGGATTGAATGACTGATGCCACCAAACGTTCGATCTTACGCTCGATTCACATCGTCTTCGGCATTCCGATAATCGGTTACATTTATAGTCCGTTTAAAGAGCTCCCAAACTACGCCCCCGTTGTTCGGTTTGTCGCCATTCCTATAATTGTCCTATCGGGATTGTGGATGTGGAAAGGCCATCTGCTTCGACGACTTATTTCGAAAACTCGTTAGATACATTCAGTAACACCGACAACAAACACATGGTTACCTCAATTCATACGTTGATTTACTCCGATGATGCTAACGCAACGCGGGCGTTTTTGCGCGACGTGCTCGGGTGGAAGCACGTCGCTGAGGATTTCGATGACAATTGGCTCATTTTCAATTCCGGGCCGAGCGAGATGGGCGTGCACCCGACGCACAGCGAATGGGAAGGCCAAACGTATGACCACCCGCGTCACCACGCGATTGCGTTGATGTGCGACGATATCGACGCGACGGTCGGCGAGTTACGCGCGAAAGGAGCGCAGTTCCGCGGTCCTGTCGAGCAACGCGAGTACGGCCGTGTCATCATGGTGATCGTCCCCGGCGCGGATGACATCCAGCTGTATCAGCCGACTCACAAGCTCGCGTACAGTCTTTAATAGACAGACAATCGAGTCATCGACCGATACGGTCTCGTATTCGAAATGATTCGACCCCGTATGTAGCCGCGCTGTGCGAAACGCGAGTCGTTCGCGTTAATTGGCGGCCCATCGGGCGCGATGGGTCTCATACTGCCGCTGAACCGTGGTCAGATGGTGGACAGAGGGTCGTGGACAAAAAACGGACTGAGGCTTATTGACTAATCATGAGGCCTTGGTCGTGGGGTGGTTTCTTGTTCCTGATCGTTGCGACTTTCGTTTACGCGACCTCATGGGACGACGATTCACATTACGTCTCGTTAGGCCCGCGAAACGGCTATTATATCGTCCGCCCGGATTCGCACTTGCTTCGTCAACTCGGCCTTTACGAAGCGCCTGTGATCGATACCGCCGACCCGTTGCGCCACGGATACGGAGCGGATGCGCTTGCGTTTCGATTCAATGCAAATGGCGTGTTAATCGCGCCTCCGGCCTACATCGCACAAGAGTCGCCGAACGATTTTTACACTCGTCGAATCGGATCACTGGCTCGTGGTCGCGCAAGCATCCATGATGTGGAAGCTCTTTTTGGGGGTGCGCATTCCCTGGCAACGCGTCCAGACGGTTTCATCTGGTATTACGCGTTACAAATTTATAACCCGTTTGAGGACCACGGCGGCGATCACCATTGATCTTGCGAGTCTCAGACTTCTGCTGTTGACGTCTCTAATCCGCATTAATTGAATCCCGAGGTTATTTTGGAACAAATGATCGAGTCTAATGTTGGACCATTGCGCGTCTCGTGCTGGATTCGTTGGATGCGATTCGCGATTTTGCCGGCCATCATTCTCGCGATGAGCGCTTCCGTAATGGCGGACGCGATCTGCATCACCAGTCCCAATCACCCGCAAACATTCACGTACGGCGCAATGATTGGGCACGAACTTTATCTACCATGCCCGGTCCGCGAACTGGCTGTGCGAATCACATACAGTAATGTGCCTTACGCCGGCGACGACGAACCCCGCAGGGACGAATCATTCGACTTTCGCTTTCCCGGTGTCCAATTCGATTCCGCGCAACGCGCCTTTTTTATGAATAGCCGTCACGGCAAACGAATCGCGGTTGCCAGGTTTCGGAAGGATCCGTCCTTTGGATGGATTGATTTGGTTCCGGGTGCGAAGATCTATTTGCTGAAAGAAAGCGGTCGCGTCACTGCTACTTTGACGGCTACCAGTTACCCGCGAGCCGGAATACGCTGGATTGAGACGGATAACAATTTTTCACTGCAGAATCTTTTGGTAGCGCTCTTCAGAGACTTCCGCGTGCAGCCGGAAAACTAATCATTGTCCGGGCCGTCGAGAATTTGCGCTCGAACAGCGCGGGACCTTCGTGGCATCCCATTGCCCGGATGCGGCGCTCAATTCTTTTGCCCGAAGGTCGAGACCAAGTCGACGATCAGCGAGTCGATTTTGCGCAAGTCTTTGCGGCGGCCTTTTTCCGGTTTCAATTTGCGATTGCGAACGATAATCGTCAGATCGCGGATCTGGTGTAGCATTTCCCGAGGCACCTGTTCAATTGGGCCGTATGACCTGAGCGCGGCAAGGCAGACGAATAGATCATTTTCAAGCCGGGCGACGTATGCCTTGGCAATCGTCCGTAAATCGCGGTGCAGCGAGCGAAGTTCGGATTCAAGCATCGTAACCGGTGACGATTCCTGTGCTCCTCGACGACGTTCCCGTTTTTGCTTCGCCTTTGCTTTCATGCGCCGACTATGATTGCGGATAACGAAAAGCCCGTCGAGGGAATTTCCCCCGGCGGGCTATCGATAACCTAACCAAGCTGTTCACTGCTCAGAACTTGACGTTCAGATCGGCGGTGAAGAAATTGTATTCATTCGTAGGATTAGTTGCGATGGCCAGACTACCTGGATTTCCGCCTGTGCCGAGATTGTGATTGTACCACCAAGCGTGGCCGTAGTTCAGGGTGAAGTTGACGGCGGCAGTCAGGTTGTATGCCGCTGTGACACCGATGCCCTGCACATTCAATTGGGCATTGAAAAAGTCATCATCGATCAAGTTCGGATCGAGCGCGTACTGCTCCTGGTGTTGATACCAAACGTCTAGCTGCCAATCATTCTTCGCCTTCAACTGCCCGATACCGAGCCCAGCCTGATACGCGTAGCGCTGGCTGCCCTGGCCGGGTTGGCCCGCGGCGCTAGCGCGCTCGTTGCCCTCAAAATTGGTCGCGAAATCGCCGTAGGCGCGCATCGGCAACCCCCATACCTTCCATCCGATTTCCACTGGCATATCGAAAACCAGCAGGCTGTTGATGCCAGTCTGGTTTTCCGCCAGCGAAGCGGAGTTCGTTAGGCGGGGATCGCCGCCCTGGTAATGGATGTTAAACGTGTCGCCGTTACCGGTGTAATTGTAGAGCGTCGGCGCTAGCTGGAAGTATACGATGTGTGGAAAGTCAAACTTCGCGCCTATCTGCCACGCACACAGGAACGCATCGGTGTTCGGGACTAGCTGGTTGCTTCCGTTATTTGAGGTCGTCGTCGCCCTGGCGCCCAGCGGATTCTCCGGATTTGTATCGTCATAGACGAATTGCGCGAAGTTGGCGAACGCGGTAATATTTAGCCACGGCTCAGGGGGATGTGGCTCGACGACAGCTTTGGCATCCTTGCCATCCTTGCTATAGATCGGTGGCGATGGTGCTCCACCGCCAATGGCCCACGTATGTTTCCATTGCTCGGCCAACCCTTCTGGGTTGATGTCGACATCCCAAAGCATGCGTGTGTTTAGGAGCGGGTTCGCCATTCTGCCCGCAGTGAAAGTGAAGTCTGGAAAGCCTTTGTAACCAGCATACGCCTGGCCGACGTAGATCGTGTCGCTGTTTTTTTCGAATGGTCCGCCGCCACCGGGCGTGCTACTCGCTGTGTCGTCGCCAAACGTCACGTTGGTCGAGCGGGCATTATTGTTTGTCTCCAATCGAACACCAAAGAACCAATCATCCATAAGCGTTCCACGAAGGCCCAGGCGAATACGATAACGCTCGCGCTCGCGCTCCTGCCAATCGTTTACCCCTGCGACACCCGCCCCCGGCGCCCCCACCGGGCCCGTGTTTTTGGTCTCGCCTCCGTTATATTGGTAGCGGAGGCGGATATCGCCGAAGATTTCCAACTCGGTAAGGGAAGTGGACAATTTCCACTTGTCCGCGGCCGACTTCTCGACGGGGACGCTTCTCTCGACATAAGTCTTTCCATCGTGAACGACTTCCGTTGTCATTGGCCCGTCCCCAGGCCCAGGGTGTTGTTTTAAACTAGTTACCTCCTTTTGGAGTTCGGCCACCTGGCGCTTCAAATCCTCGATCGCTTTGGATTCAGAGGATGTTTGCGCGGCGAGCGATTGCGCCGCTAGGCAAATAGTTGCAGCCAGGCTAGCGCCTGCTGTTCGCAAAATGAATCTCTTGATAAACATAAGTTCTCCTTGGCTGATGTGGTTTTGGCGTTCTGTGGGGATTCGTTTCCTGTAAGTGCGAGCAGGCTAGAGGCCGATTGTTACAGTCGTATGACGAAATCGTGACGATTCGGAAACTTTTGCTGTTGCCCTAGGTCCGTTTTCCTTCAAGCCGCGCAGAAACAATTGCAATTTATCGTGCAGCTGAGTTGAATTCGCTGTTCATGGACAACGCCTCCGGACGGAAAATTCTGATCATCGAAGACGAAAGCGACGTTGCAGACCTGCTTGAGATGGGTTTGCGCAAGGCGGGCTTTAAGACCACAACAGCCGCCGACGGCGCAAGCGGTTTGCAGAAGGCGCGCGACAACCGGCCCGATTTCATCATTCTTGATTTGATGTTGCCAAAAATGTCCGGACTGGAGGTCTGCAGGATTTTGAAAGGCGACGTGGCAACGTCTCACATACCGATTCTCATGTTGACGGCAAAAGCAGAAGAGATTGATCGAATCGTTGGTTTGGAATTCGGAGCTGACGATTACGTGACCAAGCCTTTCAGCCCGCGCGAAGTGATGCTGCGAATCCGGGCAATTTTGCGGCGTGGCGAGAAACCGGAGGAAACGTTACAGGCCGGCCCGATCTCGATCGATCCTGCGCGGCATCAGGTTCGCGTGAACGGCAAGCGAGTGCGTCTCACCAGTCTCGAGTTCAAGCTCCTGCGAACGTTAATCCAGCGCAGAGGCCGGGTGCAGGAGCGTGATAAATTGCTCAACGACGTCTGGGGCTACGAAAGCGTGATCGACACCCGCACCGTGGACACGCACGTTCGCCGACTACGCGAAAAACTCGGCAAAGCCGGCGACACGATTGAAACCGTGCGCGGTTTCGGCTATCGGCTCCGCGAAGAGTAACGGGGTGGGTGCGAAAGCGGTGTGAGAACGCCCTGCACTCCAAAGCTGACACGACAACGAGCCGTGCCTAACGAGAACTTGAGCGAAGTGGTTTGAGATTGCGAAACGTCTTCACACCCGCTTTGCTGCGAAAAGTATTTAAGAGAATACAAATGCCGTGGCCTGGTTCGTTCTTGTCCTAATTTGTGCTGCGTTCGGCTGTGTCGCCTTCATTGCGTGGCGCAAATGGATCGCGCCGTGGCGGCGGGTTGAGGACGTCATAACCCAAATCGGTCGCGGCGAACGGCCGCGGACATTTCTTATAGAGGGCAGCGTGCCGGCCCAACGGATCGGGTTTCAGCTGGAAAAGATCGTTACGGAATTGGAGCAGCTTCATAAACAGATCGCGAAACGTGAATCAGGGATGCAGACAATTTTCTCTGCAATGCAGGATGCATTGCTGGTAGTCGATTCCAACCGGCAGGTGATTTTGACGAACCAAACGTTTCGAAAATTGGTCGACGTTCCCGAAATTTCAGTAGCAACGCCGCTGCTGGAAATTGTCCGCGATCCTACACTCGATCGGCTGCTGACCGATGCGTTCCGTGGTGAGGGCCCGGTTCGCTGCGAGTTGACTCTGGACGATTCGCAAATTGAGTTGCATGCCGTCGCGACAAAGAACGACGGGGGCGAGATCACAGGCGCACTCGTTTTGTTTCACGACATCACGGAGTTGAAAAAATTGGATCAAGTCCGGCGGGATTTCGTGGCGAACGTTTCGCACGAATTGCGCACGCCGCTGTCGATCCTGCGCGGCTACATTGAGACGTTACTCGACAGTCCAAAAACCCCGCGTGAGGAGCTCACCCGAATTCTCCGCGTAATGGAGCGCCATTCGAAGCGCCTCGACCTGCTGGCCGAGGATCTGCTTACTCTCGCGCAATTGGAATCTGCCAATCCTTATTTGCAATTGGGTGACATCGATCTGTCGAGCTTCTTCCGAGACCTGGTCCACGATTGGGAAAAGAAGGTCGCGAGCAAACAGCTCAACATCATTGTCGATATTTCGCCTGATTTTTTCACGATTCGCGCTGACCCGACGCGGCTCCAGGAGGCTCTTTACAATTTGCTCGACAACGCCGTGAAATACTCGCGCGAGCGCGGCGAGATCCGGCTGAGCGCCCGGCAGCGTGACGGTGAAATCGAGCTTAACGTGAGCGATGACGGCATCGGCATGGCGAAGGAGGATTTGCCGCGCATTTTCGAGCGCTTCTACCGGGCAGACAAAGCACGCAGCCCTGATAATGTTCGCGGAACCGGCCTTGGTCTCGCGATTGTAAAACACATCGCGCAGCTACATGGCGGACGCGTGGAAGCCGATAGCGAACTGGGCAAAGGCACGACGATTCGCGTGCTGATCCCGATGAGAAATGACGAATGAGCAATGGAAATTACCGGAGCCACCAATGGCACGGGATTTTCGTCATTGAGTCGTTCGTGCTTCGTCATTTTTGCCTTGTCACACAAACGTAACAGTAAAGGCTTTGACCGGCAGAATCGCCGTGCGGCAACTTCATCGCATGATGAAATTCCGCACACGAATATTTCTTGGGCTGACAATCGCTCTAGGGCTGAGCACGAGCGCTTCGGCGCAAATGATGATCAACGGGGCGGGCGCGACCTTTCCGTATCCGATTTACTCGAAATGGTTTGATGCGTACGCGAAGGTCGATCCGTCCGTACGGTTTAATTACCAATCCATCGGCTCGGGTGGAGGACAGAAGCAAATCCTGTCTCAGACGGTCGATTTCGGTGCATCCGATGGGCCAATGAGCGACGAGAACCTGGCCAAAGCGCCAGGCAAAATCCTCCATGTTCCAACGGTCGCAGGAGCAGTGGTGATGGTCTCCAATCTCCCAGGCAATCCAGCTCTGAAGTTCGATGGAGACACAATCGCCGGAATGTATCTCGGTAAAATCACAAAATGGAACGATCCAAAGCTCACGGCGTTGAATCCTGGCGTAAAGTTGCCCGATCAGGACATCGTGGTCGTCCATCGATCTGATGGCAGCGGCACCACTTTTATCTTCACCGATTACCTCAGTAAAGTAAGCCCGGAATGGAAGAGTAAGGCTGGCAATAACACGTCGGTCAACTGGCCCGCCGGAATCGGCGGCAAAGGCAACGAAGGTGTATCGGGCCAAGTGAAGCAGACGCCCGGCGCCGTCGGGTACGTAGAACTAATCTATGCGATCCAAAACAAAATGCCGTATGCCGAGGTTAAAAACGCCGCGGGTGAATTCGTGAAACCGACGATCGAATCGGTAACCGCGGCGCTCGCAACTGCCGAAATCCCTGATGATTTCCGGTTTTCGATGACAAACGCACCGGGAAAAGATGCATATCCAATCGCGGGTGCGACGTGGCTGTTGGTTTACCAGCAACAGAAAGATCCGGCGAAAGGCAAGAAGCTCGTGGACTTTCTAAAATGGGCGGCGAAAGACGGTGAAAAGATGGCCAAGAACCTCGATTACGCGCCGTTACCGGAAAACGTACAAGAGCGCGTCTTAAAGCAGGTCAACGAGATCAAATATTAAGAAGGATCCAACGGGTAATCGAAATGTTCCACCTGCCGAGAGTGTTATTTATTTGCGTGCACAATGCTGCGCGTAGCCAAATGTGCGAGGCTCTTCTCGAGCACTACGGAGGCGATCGCTTCGAGGTGCACAGCGCAGGGCTTGAGCCGGGCGAATTGAATCCGCTGGCAGTAGAGGTGATGGCGGAAATCGGGATCGACATTTCGCAAAATAAAACCAAGAGCGTTTTTGATGTGTGGAAGAGCGGCGAGGCTTTTGAATATGTTATCGCGGTGTGCGATGCGGAATCAGCTGAGAAATGTCCGATCTTCCCGGGGCTGACAACGCGTCTGCATTGGCCTTTTCACGACCCTGCAAAGCTCACGGGTACGCACGAGCAGCAGTTACAGAAGGTCCACCAAATTCGCGACGAGATCGCAGCAAAGATTCAAGACTGGTTGGCGTCTCTTCCGGTCGAACAACCGGCCTAAAACATGTCGGCCATTACTGTCGAGGAAGCAGACACGATTCGGCTGGCAAAGACGCGGATGGCGCCGCCGTCGCGCTTTGGCGACAAGGCATTCGAGTGGCTCACACTGGCGATGGCGTCCTCCGTAGTCGTGCTCGTCATCCTGATCGGGTGGGAGTTGTCGGTTGGATCTTCACTGGCCATCAAAAAATTCGGTTTTCATTTCCTCGCTACGTCCACCTGGGATCCGGTCGCAGAACAATTCGGTGCGCTGCCGTTCATTTATGGAACGCTGGTTTCTTCGGCGATTGCGTTAATCATCGCTGTGCCACTCGGTATCGCAACGGCGGCGTATCTGACGGAACTTGCGCCGTTGTGGATTCGGCAGCCGCTCACTTCGCTGATCGAAATGCTGGCGGCCATTCCAAGTGTAATTCTCGGACTTTGGGGCATCTTCGTGATGGTGCCGTGGCTCCGGAATTACCCTTTTCCATTCCTCAAGCAATACTTTGGTTGGATACCACTGTTCAACGGGCCGATCTACGGCCCGTGCATGTTTGCCGGCGGAATCATCATAGCCATCATGATTCTGCCAATTATCACTTCGATCTCCCGTGAAATTCTGCGCAGCGTGCCGGATTTGCAGCGCGAAGCGGCTTACGCGCTGGGCGCGACCCGATGGGAAGCGACCCGCATCGCGGTGTTGAGTTACGCGAAGAAAGGCTTGTTCGGCGCGGTCATTCTCGGTCTCGGTCGCGCCCTCGGCGAAACGCTGGCGGTCACGATGGTCATCGGCAACACGCCGCAAATTGTGGCATCGCTCTTCAAGCCCGGGTACACGCTGGCCAGCGTGCTGGCCAATGAATTTACGGAAGCGACGACTGACACTTACCTTGGGGCATTGTTCGAGATTGGGCTCGTCCTTTTTGGAATAACGATTCTGGTGAACCTCCTCGCCCAATTATTGCTGCGAACGATCGCGACAACATCATCAACACGCGCCGTGCAATAGCCATGCGTTCCAAAAGAACAGACCATCATACCTGGCGGAAAACTAAAAGCGCGCTGGCATCGACGACTGCCTTTGTTTCCGCCATTCTTGTGATCCTGCCATTGGGCCTGGTGTTTTTTCATCTTCTTATTAACGGGATCTCTTCGGTTAACTGGGACTTCTTCACCAAGTTACCGGCGCCTGTCGGCGAGGTCGGTGGCGGCATGGCAAATGCCATCATTGGCTCGCTCGAACTGCTCGCCTTTGCTGGGGTGATCGGCATTCCAGTCGGCGTTTTAGGCGGAGTTTACCTGGCGGAATACGGCTCCGCCCGGATTAATTCAGTCCTGCGATTTTTGGCTGACGTCCTCAACGGAGTCCCATCGATTACCTGGGGCGTGGTCGTTTACGGCCTGATCGTATTGCGGTTCAAAAGCTTCTCCGTGCTTGCTGGCAGTCTGGCGCTGGCGCTGATTATGATTCCACTCATTCTGCGCACGACTGAAGAAGTCGTTTTGCTCGTTCCCAATGGTTATCGGGAGGCTGCCCTCGCACTCGGTGTCAGCCGGTGGCAAACAATCGTCCATATTGTAATGAAGACGGCATCCAAGGGCATCATCACCGGCATCTTGCTGGCGTTAGCACGGATCGGCGGCGAGACCGCCCCGATTCTTTTCACTGCTTTTGGAAACCGGTTTTGGAATCACAGCCTTTTTCAGCCCATCGCCGCGCTTCCGTTGCAAATTTACACATACGCAATTTCTCCCTATGACGACTGGCATCGCCAAGCCTGGGCCGGCGCGCTCGTGCTCGTCACCGGAATTTTTTGCGTCAACATACTGGTGAGATTCCTGACCCGCGGGCGGGGAGGATCGGTTGCTTAGAACATTGACAAATGGATAATTTAATTATGGCAACACCCGAAGAAAGGGTTACCGAGCGCGTCGAGGGCGCTGCCCAGCCACCCGCTAGTAGCGAGCCGGCGCCGAAATTAACTTTTGAGGCGAAGAATGTGTCGATCTGGTATGGGCAAAAGCGGGCCATCGAGGACGTGAGCCTCAACATCATTTCCAAGTCCGTGACAGCGATCATTGGGCCAAGCGGCTGCGGAAAATCAACGTTCCTTCGGGCTCTCAATCGGATGCACGAGCTGACGCCAAAGACGCGCATGGAAGGCACGGTCCTGCTGCACGGCGAAGATCTCTATTCGAAAACCGTTGATCCCGCGATTGTTCGCCGCCGGGTTGGCATGGTGTTCCAAAAATCAAATCCGTTTCCAACCATGACGATTGGCGAAAACGTGATCTGCGGCTTGCGACTGAACGGAGTGCGCAATCAAAAGTTTCTCAACGAGCGTTTGGAAAAATCGCTGCGCATGGCTGCTCTTTGGGACGAAGTGAAAGATGATTTGCACAAGCCCGGAACAAGTCTTTCTGGCGGACAACAGCAACGCCTTTGCATCGCGCGCGCGCTCGCTGTGGAGCCGGAAGTGATCTTGATGGATGAACCCTGCTCAGCGCTTGATCCGATCGCGACGGCAAAGATTGAAGAATTGATCAACGAACTCAAGGCCCAATACACAATTGTGACTGTGACGCACAACATGCAACAAGCCGGTCGTATCTCCGATTACACCGCTTTCTTTTATCTCGGACGATTGGTCGAGTTTGGACCGACGACGTCGATTTTCACAAATCCAACTGAAAAACAGACGGAGGATTATATTACCGGGAGGTTTGGATGATGTTTCCAAGCGCGGCCGCTGGGCGCCCGGCGATTAATGAAAGCAAAAAGTAAGCACCACAATGGTTACACCAAAACATATTCTTGGGTCCTTTGATGAATCGCTGTCGACATTGCGCAATAGCGTGCTCATGATGGCTGGTTTGACTGAACGCAGCCTGGACCGGGCAATGAAGGGTTTGTTCGATCGCGATGACAATCTGTGCGTCATTGCCATTGCTGATGACGAAGAGATCGATCAACTCGAGATGCAGGTCGATAAGGATGGCGTCGCGATTTTGTTGCGATTTCAACCGGTGGCGTCTGACCTGCGGCGTGTCGTTTCCGCCATGAAATTTTCTACGAA
Organism: Candidatus Udaeobacter sp.; assembly: GCA_049791915.1. Classification (GTDB taxonomy): domain Bacteria; phylum Verrucomicrobiota; class Verrucomicrobiia; order Chthoniobacterales; family UBA10450; genus Udaeobacter. The sequence continues at coordinate 17,916 of JBARAJ010000146.1, read as the reverse complement.
CCTTGAGAGACTCGGCGATCAGGCAACAAACATCGCGCGTAGGGCGCGGAAATTAAATCAACACCCGCCGCTGAGTGAAGTTGATCTGATCGCGCCAATGCGCGAAAAGGCCATGGCCATGTTCAAAGATAGCGTGGACGCTTATGTGCGCGAAGACGTGGAGCTTGCCCGCGCGATTGTTCCACGCGATCGATCATTGGACGAACTGAATCGCGTTGTTAGTGGAAAATTAATCCAGCGAATGGCCCAGGACCGAGGCGAACTTCGCGGGTATTTGAACTTGATGTTCGTTGCCCGAGCGCTTGAGCGCGTCGGCGATCACGCAACGAACATCGCCGAGGACGCAGTCTATGCCGCTGCAGCGGAGGACATCAGGCACCCGTCTTTGACCGCCTCCGCCTGACACGGACCGTTGCGCATGCGCGGCTGATCGGCAATCGTTAAAACATGCCGCAAGCCCAGGCCACTCCGCAGACTGAAGAGAAAAGCGATGCGACCGCTGTTCCTCAGGTTGTCCAAACCCTCCACGACCGTTTTGGCGATCCAAAGAATTTCATCAACCGGGAGCTAAGCTGGCTCGCGTTCAATCAACGCGTCCTCGAGGAAGCGCAGGACCCCACGCAACCGCTCATTGAGCGGGTTAAATTCCTCACGATTTTCAGCTCGAATCTGGATGAGTTCTTTGAGATTCGCGTAGCAGGAATCAAACAACAGATTGAAAGCGAGACCAGCGATGTTGGTCCTGACGGCTTAAGCCCCACGGAGTTATTCGACCGCATTCAAAAGACGGTGCGCGAGCTTGTGGGGACGCAGTATGCGCTTTGGAATAACGAGTTGCTGCCCGAGTTGGGGAAGAACGGGATCTACGTGCGCGAGATCGCGGAGTTGTCCGCGAAACGCACTGCCTGGGCAAATCGCTATTTTCAGCAGGAAGTTTTCCCAATGCTGACGCCGCTGGCCGTGGACGCCAGTCATCCATTCCCGCGTCTATTGAACCGCAGCCACAATCTGCTGGTACGAGCGAAGACAAGCCGTCGCGGCGAGCCGCTGCACGCCATTGTTCAAGTGCCACGCGTTGTGCCGAGGCTTATCCTTATGCCTAGAGGCGCCGGTGCGAACGAGCCGTGGGAATACATTTATCTGGCGTCGCTAATTAAACAGCACATAGGCGAATTGTTTCCGGGCTTAATCCTGGACGGCGTGCACGCATTTCGCGTCACTCGGAACAGTGATCTCTACATTGACGATGAGGAGGCGGAGAATCTTTTGCGAACGATCGAGCACGAACTGCGACGCACCAGCCGTGGCAACGCCGTGCGGCTGGAAGTGGAAGCCGATTGTCCGAAAGATTTTCTCGAGCTGCTTCTTGAGTTTTTCAATCTGTCTGAAGCGGACGCTTACAAGCTCGATGGCCCATTGACGATGACGCATCTTGCTCCGCTGGTTGCCAACGACGCGTTTGCCAAGCTGAAAGACCATCCGTTTCAACCAGCCCGCGATCCGGCGTTGCCACCACACGCGGATTTCTTCGAAGTGTTACGACGACAGGACGTGTTGCTGCATCATCCTTATGACAGTTTCGAGGAAATCGTCGAGTTGGTGGAAACGGCGGCAAAGGACCCGCAGGTGCTTGCTATTAAAATGACGCTTTACCGCACAAGCGGAGATTCGCCCATTGTGGAGGCGCTCATCGACGCGGCTAACGCAGGAAAACAGGTTACCGCGATTGTCGAGCTGCGGGCGCGTTTTGATGAGGCAAGCAACATTCAGTGGGCGAAACGCCTGGAAGAAGCCGGCGCGCACGTGATCTATGGTGTGGTGGGTCTCAAGACGCATTGCAAGGCGTTGCTGATCGTTCGGCGTGACGCCGACGAACTCCGCCGTTACGTCCATCTCGGCACGGGAAATTATCACTCGCGGACCGCGCGCATTTACACCGATTTTAGTCTGCTCAGCAGCGAACGGCAGCTGAGCGAGGAAGTCGCGACCGTTTTCAATACGCTTACCGGCCTCGCTGGTTATCCGGGATTGAAAAAATTGATGGTTGCGCCGTTCGACATGCACAGCCGGTTCATGAAACTGATCGAGCGGGAACGCGATAACGCGCTGGCAGGCAAGCCGGCCCGCATCGTTGCGAAGATGAACGCGCTGGTGGATCAGGAGATCATTGAGAAGCTCTATGAAGCATCCCGCGCAGATGTAACCATTGATCTGGTCGTGCGCGGGATCTGTTGCTTGCGTCCGAAGGTTGCAGGTCTCAGCGACAACATCCGCGTCATCAGCATCGTTGGCCGGTTTCTGGAGCACAGTCGGATCTTTTATTTCGAAAATGCCGGGCAGCCGCGGGTTTTTCTTTCTAGCGCGGATTGGATGCCGCGCAATTTTTACCGGCGAATCGAGCTGGCTTTCCCGATCGAGACGCCGGCGTTGCGGGATAAAATCATCAACGACGTTATTCCCGCGTTTTTGAACGATCGCGTGAAGGCGCGGGAATTGCAGCCAGACGGCACGTACCGACGTTTAACCCCCGAAGGCGAAGAACCGCGCCGGCAGGCGCAGTGGCAATTTCGCGAAGTATCACGCGAACGCATGAAAAAGCTTGGTGGCTCGACGAAAAAGGCGCGTGCAGACCGGCTGATGCCGATTGCCTTTGTAAAGGAAAGCGGCGCGACCAGCCCGACGAAATCAGAGACGGAGTGAAGAAAAAAATTCTCGCCATTGATGTCGGCGGATCGAACGTAAAGGTGATGATTTCGCGCGCGCAACGGCGAAAATTCAAGTCCGGCCCGGAAATGACGCCGCGCGAACTGGTGACTCAACTCAAGTCGCTGTTACAGGATTGGACGTTCGACGCGATTTCGATGGGGTTCCCGGCGCCGGTCCGCAATGGCTGTATCATGAGCGAGCCGAAGCATCTTGGACCGGGCTGGAAGCGATTCAATTTTGAGAAGTCGTTAGGCAAACCGGTCTGCATCATTAATGACGCCGCGATGCAGGCGCTCGGCAGTTATCGCGGCCGGCGCATGTTGTTTCTTGGACTGGGCACGGGATTGGGATCGACGCTGGTCTGGGAAAACAACGTGCTCCCACTCGAGCTTGGCGATCTGCCTTATGGCAGTGGTCACATTATCGAGGATTACCTCGGCAAGTCTGGACTGAAACAGCTCGGCGAAAAGCGGTGGAAAGGCGAAGTCCTTCGTGCCGTCGTGTTGTTGAAGAAATCGCTGATTGCCGATTACGTTGTTCTCGGCGGCGGAAGCGCGAAAAAATTGGATCAACTGCCGAAAGGAGTCGAGCCTGGACACAATCGAAACGCCTTTCTCGGCGGCGTTCGCCTCTGGCAAACCGACCCGCACAACCGCAGACCAAAGTGGCAAATCCTGTGAAAAATTAAGTCTGTCATGTCGAGCAAAGTCGAGACATCCCGCGAAACCACCTTTAGATTGTGCTACAGGATTCCTCGACTTTGCTCGGAATGACTGCCTAGAACATGCAACTCTATTTTCTCAGACACGGCGAAGCCGATTGGCCGGGCTGGACCAAGCCCGATGATGAACGGCCGCTCACTGATTTTGGTAAAAAAGAGGTGCGGGAGGTGGCCAAGTTTCTCAACCGTCTCAAGGTGAAGCCGGATCTAATTGTAAGTAGTCCGCTGCCGCGAGCGTTGCAAACGGCAGAAGTTGCAGCGGAACAGCTCAAAACAAAGTTGCGCCAGGACGAAGTGCTCGAGCCCGGATTTGGGATTAGCGAGTTGAGCACTGTGCTCAAGCGGCATCGTTCGAAAGTTTTGATGCTGGTCGGCCACGAGCCAGACTTTTCGAGTGTGATCTCCGCGTTGACCGGTGGTTTCATCAAGATGTCCAAAGCGGGGGTAGCGCTGGTCGACATCGATATCGAGACTGAGAAAGGAAAACTTCTCTGGCTGTTCCCGCCGAAATTCGCGCGCAAAGTGAAATAGGTTTCTCGCAATAAATCCTGCGGTAGCCACCGGCCTGTAGCCGGTTCTACGCTTGCGTGTTAAATCGAGAAACGGCCTGCAGGGGCGTGGCTACAATTCCCGCGAAGACTAGCAGGCTATGATTTTGGCGAACCCGTCGGTTCTGCGCTTGCGGCTGGAGAAACAACGGGTGAAGCCTGTGCGGGCGTAGTTCCCGGTGACGATTGTGCTCCCGCAGGCGCAGGTGAGCTTTGCGCCGGCTGCGTTTTCATTAGTTCACGGCGGAAGGCGCTGCTGGCTACGCTGTGGTGCGAATAAAGGACCGATAACGCAAACGTAAGCGCGAAAAATATTCCCGCCAGCCACGTGGTGAACTTCACCAGCACGTTCGTGGTTTGCGCGCCGAAAATGTTCTCCGTGACGCCGGCGCCAAACGCTGCGCCGAGACCTTCACTCTTTGGGCGCTGCATCAGGATGACAAGCACCATCAGCGAGGCGACTAGCACAAAGAGCACCAGGCAAAAGTTGATCAGCAGGTTCATTGGGAGGCGAAATATGGCTGGTAAATGACCAATGTCGAATCTCGAAGGGCTCTGCTACGGAAATCGTTGAATCGTGAATCGTGGAATGGAAAATCCGATGTAACGATTTAACGAATCACGCCGGCTTGATCACTCCTGATGTTTGATCTCGTCCCAAATCGCATCCAACTCGGCCAACTCCACTTCGCCCAATTTCCTGCCGCGCGTTTTGAGTTCGTCCTCCAATCGATTGAAGCGCGTAACAAATTTGTCAGTGGCAGATTGGAGCGCGGTTTCTGCGTCGATTTTGCACTTTCGCGCCAGGTTTACGACGGCGAACAGCAGGTCGCCAATCTCGTCTTCGATCCTTTCCTGCTGTTGTGAGCGGATCGCCCCTTTGGTCTCATGAAGCTCTTCTTCCACCTTGGCCATCACATCGCGCAATGCTGTCCAGTCGAAATTCACGCGGGCGGCTTTGGACTGTGCCTTTTGTGCGCGCACCAGCGCGGGAAGGGCTTTTGGCAAACTGTCGAGGAAATGCGAGTCAGCGTTTTTCTCTTCGCGCTTGATCGCTTCCCATTGTTTAAGCACGGCGCCGGCGTCGCGCGCTTCGCTCGTGCCGAAAACATGCGGATGCCGCCGGATGAGTTTGTCCGACACGTGCTCAATCACCTCCTCGATGTCGAACCGGCCAGTTTCTCGCGCGATTTGGGTATGCATCACGACGAGCAACAAAAGATCGCCAAGTTCCTCGCGAAAATGCGCGTCGTCCTTAGCGCGCGCGGCCTCGGCGGTTTCGTACGCCTCCTCTATGAGTGCCGGCAACAACGACTGATTAGTTTGCTCGCGATCCCACGGGCAACCATCGGGAGCGCGAAGTTTCGCGACGATGTCGCAGAGCTTCGCGAAGTCCTCGCTGATTTGTGATCGATCATCAGGCATAACGGAACCCCTCCGAACGTGCAGTTCTTGACTGGGCACGGATCTAGCGGGAATCCAGTGCCGATTACAACGATCGCACTTTGTTCTCTGCGCGACAGTGGGCGTTTAGAGCACCACACTTCGCGACAAAGCGACGAGATGGCCGATTTTTAGGATACTGAGACTGATTGAAGGCCATCCTTAGTGGCCCATCGTGCCTTTGCCAGTCTGGTTAAGTTGGACTCGTGGATTGCGTGGCTTCGCGGATTTGCTGCGCACGAAGCTGCTTGAGTTTTTGATATTGCTCAGGTGAAAGAATCGCCTTCATCTGCGGATCGGTTTGCTGATGAATAGCTTTGAGTTGTTGTATTTTCTGCGTAGTTGAAAGCGAATTGTCGTTCTTGATAGCGTGCACTTTTGGTACGTCGGCGGCAAGAATGGGCAGGATTTTCTCCTTTTGTTGGGGTGTGAGGCTAAGCTGTTGCGCCATCGCCTGAGCCTTTGACATCGCTTCCCCTTTTTGAGCAAACGAAGTGGGCGCCAGCAACGCAAACATCGCGACGGATAAAGCTGAGATAACGAGGTGAGCGTGGTTCTTCATATTTTCTCCTTTGGTTTGGTGCGCATGGTGGTAAGGGCGATCCATTAAGTCAAGCCAATTGCGGCAGACGGATCGTTCGAAAGGAATTTTCCTCGAGACCGTCTCTGGTTCTCCTGTGACAACGATCGCTGGACATCGCTGAAAGTCCCGGCGAAGATTTCCGCTACAACAGGTGCCACTTCAACTCGCGAGAATTGCGTTTCCTTTCCCATAAACGGATGCCACCGAGGAATGCGTTTTCATTTTGACCGCGCACGATTCCCTTGGGCAATCGATCGAACCGGTGCACCAGGCCGCCGCCAAGGACGACGTAATCGGCAATGAACGCGCGCTTTAATTGGCCGACGGCATAAAGGACTTCACGTTTCCATTTTCTCTTGCCCAATTCCGCCAGGCCGGGGACACCGAGATGGTTCTCAATGATTTTTCCGTTTGGGTAGGGGAGATCGCCCAGCTCGAGTGACATAAGATTTCTATCCCATACCAGCGCGGATCCAAGCCCTGTTCCTAGCCCCAGAAACAGCATCCGTCCGTCGCCGAGATAACTGCCAAGCGCCTGCATGGCTGCGTCGTTAACGATGCGCACCGGTATTCCCAGCGCCCGCGCGAAATTAAAATGGACCCAATCCTTACCCAGGTGTTTCGGGTTTCGAAGAATTCGTCCGTCGCGTACAGGCGCCGGAAAACCGATTGACGCAACGTCGAATTTCCAGCCCCTCACGGTCTGTTTAAATTTGGCAAGAAACTGTTTTGAAGTCATTCGTCGACCGGATGCAAATTCGCGTTCCACGCGGTCGGACATGAGCAGTTTCACGAAGCTGCCCCCGATATCGACGACGAGAATTCTTCTCTTCATGAGCCCCGTCCGCGCGAAGTGGGGAAGCCTTATCGGCCGCGCCCGAACAATCGCCCCATGCCGGCCTTCGGTTCTGGCTTTGCAGTTGCGCTGCCAGGCCAGCACTCCACGATTTCAAGCGCTACGAACCGGAACAGCAGTTGCCGGGCAGATTTCAAATCGAGCCGCAGATTTTTTGCAATCTGTTGCACGGACCGGGCGCCATTGAATTGCGAGCCGAATTGGGCTTCATCCGAAGTCAGCTTCAACTTCTGGACGCGATCGAAGCCTCCTCTCGTGTAAGCCGGGATTGATGCCGGATCGAAACCTCCTGGTTGCCCCGGGTTTTGGACGAGACGCAAAGTTTCCAGTGACCAGTCGTCCACGTCGGGGTCGCCGGACAGGTCGCCAAACCCGCCTAACAGGTCGGCGTTCTTTTCAAACATGATCCATACATTTGGCGCCGACCACAGTTGTGAAAAGAGCAGTTGCCCCTGGTGGCGAATCAAATCGAGCGCCGGCTGCCGCTCGATCGACTCGTCGCGGGCGAGGGTTAGCAGAAAAGGAGTTCCGTTTTCTTTCTGGCGGGCCCGAGCATTGGTCACAACGTCTGGATCAACGTTGGCGAGGATTGATGGAGTCTCCGGGCAATAGAGATCCAGGTCCCGGGTTGTGGCTAAAATAATCTCGCCGTCACGGGCGAGAACGTCAATCGGTTCCCGGTCCCAGCAGGCTCGGAGGAACCCGGTCAGGTTCTCTTTCCCGATGGCTCGTATCGCAAGGTTCAACGGAAACAGATTTGTGCGGCCGCAAAAAAAGACATCAGCCGTGCCGATTTCCTTCCGCTGCCCGATTTCCGTGGCTGCAGCGCTTGAGACCGGTTGGGCCCAATCCGACTCAGGCGCGGACGCGCGCCACCACTCGTCAGACTGGAAAGCCTCGGAACTCGTGTCGGCCTCGTCCTCGCGCGAGGCGGATGGCCGGTCGATCTGATCGCGCTCTTCGCTGTTCGAACTTTCCATTTGGGCTTTTAGTAGCTTGGGTTTTGCGGGCTGCTGTCGCCGTAACCTTTCCGTCTCTGTAAGCAAACTCCTTATCAAGGCTTTATCAAGAAGCCAATGTTCGCAACGGAGAACTCCCATCCCGTCCTGAGAAATGCCGTGCCAGCTCGCGCCTGCTGATTTTGCCGCGCTCGTTTGTCGGAATTATGTCGACGATAAAGATTCGTTTCGGTACGTGCCATCCGCTCAACGCAGTGCGGCAAAATCGTAAAAGGTCGCTTTCGCTTACGTCCGGGGAAGCCCGCACGCACGCCGCTACTTCTTCATTTCGTAATCCTGCACCTGTGGGACGACCGAAGACGACCGCCTGCCGCACTCCCTTAAAACGCAGCAGATGCGCTTCTACTTCCGCCGGATTCACTTTCTTTCCGGCGACATTGATTACGTCCGAAATCCGGCCCACGATCTTCAGCGCGGAATCGTGTCGCTCGAGCAGATCATCCGGGACAAAAACACCGTTGCCAAGCTTCTGATCGTTGGGCTCGGGAAAGTAGCCGTCGCTCACTGCCTCGCTGCGAACGCGAATCTGGCTGGCGGACTCCGTGGGATCGATGAGCTCAACTTCGACACCCTGCATCGGCTGGCCGACCAGACCGTCCTTGAATGTTGTGCCGTGGTGATCGTAGCAAATTCCGCCGCATTCCGATGCGCCATAGAACGAATGAATCGGCTGCCTGAATTTCCTGAAAAACTTCTTCGCGACGGCGCTGGAGAGCGGCGCACCAGCAGAAATGCACAACCGAAGTTTTGGTAGCGGTGGCACATCACCAATGTCGCAAAACGCCTGGTAAAAAGCCGGCGTTCCGGGAAAAACCGTCGCACCGGTACGCACAAGATCCGCAAGAACGGCTCGCGGTGTTCTGTCGCGGCTCACAACTATCGGCACACCACGAGCAATCAATGGTGTAAGCAAATTGCTAAACCCATATGAGTGCGAGACCGGGATCACGCCAAAATTCAAATCGTCATCCGAAATGCCCATCGTGTCGCAAATCTGATTGCAATCGGCCAGCAATTGAGGGCTGCGAAATCGAATTGCACGCGGTGCTGCCGTTGTGCCGGAGGTAAGTTTTAAGAGCGAGGGCGGAATCCCGTTCCAGTCCACCGCAGAGTCGGCTGTCCTCAGCCAAGTGATTTGCGGAGAATTTCCGTCGGGGACCGCGGACACTACAGCGTTTGCTCTGCAAATCTCCAACGCTGCGTCGCGTTGTTGTTCCCCAATTGACTGGTCCAGCGGCAGAACAACCAGTCGCTTGCGTAGACACGCGATGAAAACCGCAGGCCAATCTTCGTGGTTGCCAATTTGCACAGCCACGACCGTGCCGGGGAGGAGCTTGTCCATTTTGGCTTCGAAAGCTCTTGCGTGCCCTTCAATGTCCCGAAACCTCCTTGCGGTCCTGCCAGTTGGATCGAAAACAGCGGCGTCATCGCCTTTGCGCGAGATCGTCGTCCGCCATGCGAGTAGCAGTGAATCGCCATGTTTCATCGCTTGCAAAAACCGACGGTCGCGAATAGATTTCGCGCTCCACTTAGAAGATGAAAGCAGACATTCATCCAGAATACTACGAAACTGATATGGTGTGCGCATGCGGTGCGGTGTATCACACTCGCTCCACGCGTCGCGATATTAAGATCGGCATTTGTGCCGCTTGTCATCCCTTTTTCACCGGCGAACAAAAATTTGTCGATACCGCGGGCCGCGTCGAGAAATTTGCCCGCCGTTACGGCAGCACCAAAGCTGCTCGCGCCGAAAAGAAAGCTTAGCTTCTTGTAGAGGCGTTCGCCTGCTGCGAACGCCTGATTCTGCGGCTGACACAGCCGCCACTACACCCTCATGGACTTAAATTCCCTCATCCAACTCAAACGCGAACGCTTCGAAGAGCTCGAGCGCGAGATCGCGGACCCGCGCCTGTTCGATAATCGCAAACGCGCTGAGGAGATCATGCGCGAACACGCGAACCTGAAGGACCTGCTGGAGAAATGGCGCGCGCTTGAAACCACGCGCAAGCAATTAGACGACAATCGCGAGCTGGCGACGTCGCGCGATGTCGAGATCGCGGCCATGGCTGACGACGAAATTCCGGAGCTCGAAAAACGCGTCTCCGATCTTGAACGCGACGTACAGATCGCGTTGGTACCGGCTGATCAAACGGAAGAGCGCGACGCGATCGTGGAAATCCGTGCCGGGACAGGCGGCAACGAAGCCGGTATCTTCGCCGCCGATCTCTACCGGATGTATCATCGTTATGCGGAAGCGGCAGGACTGAAGACTGAGGACCTCGAATCCAGTCCATCGGAGCTTGGCGGGTTCAAGGAGGCAATCTTCCGGGTTTCGGGCGAATCGGTCTTTCGAAAGCTTCGTTACGAAAGCGGTGTCCACCGCGTGCAACGCGTGCCAGCCACCGAGGCTCAGGGCCGCATACATACATCCACCGCAACCGTGGCGGTGTTGCCGGAGGCGGAAGATATAGACGTTGAGTTAAAACCGGACGATTTGCGGATCGAAGTCTCGCGCGCGGGCGGTCCGGGCGGGCAAGGCGTGAACACAACCGACTCAGCCGTGCAGGTCATGCACATTCCGACTGGCATGATTGTTCGCTGCCAGGATGGTCGCAGCCAGCTTAAAAATAAGGAGCGCGCGTTATCAATCTTGCGGGCCCGGTTGCTGGAGCACAAGCAGCGCGCGGAAGCGGAGAAATACAGTGCGCAACGCCGGGGACAGATCGGTACCGGCGGACGCGAAGAAAAAATTCGTACTTACAATTTTCCACAGAACCGCGTGACCGATCACCGCGTCGGCCTCACGCTTTACAATTTGGATCGGGTAATGGATGGCGATCTCCGTGAATTGATTCAGTCACTGCAAGCCGCTGATGTCGCCGAGCGGTTGAAACAATCAGCCGCCGCGGCATAACCGGCTCAGCATTTCGCTGAAGAGCGCTTGACGTAACCATGCCGCTTTGTTGTACTCCGCGTCTGGACGCCGACGCGTCAATCCTATGGCTGCATCTGATCGGCGAGGGCAAGAGAAAGACGGAATAAAGCGGTTTGATCCGCGGATTCTCGATCGCAGCGTTATTGCGATTCCGCTGCTTGAGGCAATCGACAAAGACGACAATGAGGTTCACGCCATCATCATCGATGTGAATCTTGACTACGATGAAGGCCGCGACGCAGGCCGGAAATGGATTCAAGAAGCGATCAAAAACGCCATAGCCATAATCGCACCGTCCGACGAGAAGCAAGGCGTGCGAGAGAAGAAGTCGGACTTAAGCAATCAATACATCTTTGCCCGTCTCAGTGGAAAAGTAATTCGCGAACTTGTCCGGCTGGATGCCGAGCGCGCTGGCAGCGAAGCCAAAACGGCCAAAAAACCGCGGCAGCCGAAGAAACGCGGAAAAGCCTCAGTGCACTCGGATACACAAGCACCGTATCGCTTTCGGGCCATCTACCGTATCTGGCCCGATTTCAAGATTTCACCCTGCATTACAAAGTCGCTCGCCACGGTGAAAGCAGATGCGGCGCAAACTTCTTTCTGCGCGCACGGGGTGGGGATCACGTGGGCCATCATGGATTCAGGAATCGACGCGAATCATCCGCACTTTGCCCTCCATGGGAACGTCGATCCCGCTTCACCGCTCCATGCGGATTTTACCGATACGCTCAATGTTCCGAAAGGCGGTAACGCTGCGTTGATCGATCGCTTTGGACACGGCACACACGTGGCCGGAATCTTGGCGGGAGAACAACTGGCTGATGGAACGAAAGCGCAGGCGCAAAAGATGCGGGCAGTCACACGCTCGGTAAAGGGTTATGAAGGCGGGGATTCGCCGGCTGTCGAGACTAATGAGGTTGTGCTCAGTTCGATTCGTGGGATGGCGCCCCGTTGTCGCCTCGTTAGTCTAAAGGTGCTCGACGACGAGGGTAACGGCGAAGTCAGCAATTTGATTGCGGCCATCGCCCACATCCAGGAAAAGAACGGCCACGGTCGTCTGAATCTGATCCACGGGGTTAACATCAGTCTCGGATACGATTTCGATCCAGAGTGGTTTGCCTGTGGACAAAGTCCACTGTGCGTTGAGATCAATCGCCTGGTGCGATCGGGCGTGGTGGTCGTAGTGGCCGCAGGCAACACCGGCTATGGGGCGCTGGCGGCGCAACAGCGGACAACGAATGCCGGGATGCAAGTCACAATCAACGATCCAGGCAACGCGGACCTGGCCATCACCGTCGGGTCAACGCATCGCGAGATGCCGCATGTGTATGGTGTTTCGTATTTTTCATCAAAGGGTCCGACTGGTGATGGACGAATGAAGCCCGACGTAGTTGCTCCTGGTGAGAAAATTCTCTCTGCTGCGACGGGAAAGTTGTTAATGGACCGAGCAGAGGGCAAACCCTGCGAATACGTCGAGGACAGCGGGACCAGCATGGCTGCCCCGCATGTCAGCGGTGTTATTGCGGCGTTTCTTTCGGTGCGACGGGAATTCATCGCCGAACCGGAAAAGGTGAAGGAGATTTTTCTTGGGGCAGCTACCGACTTGAAGCGGGAGCGCTCTTTTCAAGGCGCGGGGTTGATCGATCTCATGCGCGCCATTCAGTCTGTGTGAATATGTGATGCAATGGATTTATGAATAATATCGCAGGCATTTCTTATGCGGCCGCACGCTTCGATAAAGACGGCGCGGCTTTAAACCAACAAGAGGTCACGCTGCCTCAAGGCACGACGGACGTTATCGTCGCGTCGCACGGATGGAATAATACCGAAGAACAAGCAGAGCAGCTTTACACCGGGTTGTTCACCAACTTTGCAGCAGTCGCGTCGGATCAACTTCAGAAGAAAAAAGTCGCAATTGTGGGGGTCATCTGGCCGTCGAAGAGATTCACGGATGTAGTTGACGCTGCTGTTGCGGAACAAGCGCGCGGCGGCGGCGCGGGATTCGGAACGAGCTCCGCCGCGGCGGACGAAACCATCAAGGCCAAACTCGACGTCATTGCCACAATGTTTGACAAGAAAGCGGCGAAAAAGATCACCGCTGCAAAGAACCAGATTGGCAAGCTGGAGAGTGATCTCGCTGCCCGGCGAAAATTTGTAGACGAGCTGCGGAGCTTGCTCGATGAAAGCGCCGCGAACGATGAAGACAATTCTGCGCTCTTTTTCAAGCTCGATGGATCGGTGATCCTGGAGAAATTAAAGATGCCTACTCCGCTGGTCTCTTCGGGCGGAGGAGGTGGGGGCGGCGCGGCATCCCTTGGCGCGCATCCGAAAACGACGCTGGCGGGCGGCGCAGCCGGACTGGGTGACATTTTTTCTGGAATCAAATCCGGCGCGATTCGGTTCCTGAATTATTTGGCTTACTACGAAATGAAAAAGCGCGCTGGAACAGTCGGCCAGGTAGGCGTGGCGCCACTGCTTGATCGGCTGGGCGATCACGTGCAGCGGATCCATCTGGTTGGCCACAGCTTTGGCTGTCGCGTGGTGACGGCGGCGGCAGCGACATCTACGACAGATAAATTGCAAAGCATGTCGCTTTTGCAGGCGGCTTTCTCGCATAACGGATTCTCGAAATCGATGAATGGATTTTTTCGCAGCGTGGTGGATAACCACCGCATCAAAGGTCCGATCGTTGTTACATACACGCCAAATGATCTCGCCGTAGGCATTGCTTATCCGGTTGCTTCACGATTGTCGGGCACGGTCGCATCTGCTTTTGGCGACGCGAACGACAGATTTGGCGGCCTCGGCCGAAACGGTGCGCAGAAAATGGAGCCGGGCGAAGTTGTGCAGGGTGTTGATCGGCTGCTCGCGGTGGGCGGCAGCTACAGCTGGCAGTCCGGCCGTTTTCACAACCTGGAAGGCAGCAAATACATCATTGATCCAAGCGGCGGCGATGCGCACGGCTTCGTCACGGGCAAAGAAGTTGCCTGGGCCATCAGCCGCGTGATGGCGTAGCTGTAACGTTCGACGATATGCAAACCGGCTGCGCAGGGCGCCGGATCCGCGTCTAAGTTGCCACATGACTGTGCTCGAAGTCTTGCAATCGACAACGGGCTATTTCCAGAAGCGCAAAATCGACAGTCCACGTTTGAATGCGGAGCACTTGCTGGCGCACGTACTGGGGCGGAAACGGATGGAGTTATATCTGGACTTCGAGCGCCGGTTGCTTGAATCAGAGCTTGCGCCATTGCGCGAATTGGTGAAGCGCCGCGGCTCAGGCGAACCACTTCAGCATCTGCTCGGCACGGTGGAGTTCTGCGGGCTCAGTTTTCGCTGCGACAAGCGCGCACTGGTGCCGCGACCTGAGACCGAGCAGCTTGTTGAGCTACTGATCTCACATGTCAAACCCGAAACTGCCTCTTCGCGCATGGTCGATGTTGGAACCGGCAGCGGCGTCATCGCGCTCACTCTGGCTGCGGAATTTCCCAAGGCTGAGATCGTCGGGGTTGATATCTCGGAAGATGCTCTCATGCTCGCCCGCGGAAATGCCGAGCGACTCAGCCTGGTCGATCGTGTCCGGTTCCTGCAAAGCAACTTCCTTGAAAGTGTGCAACCAGACTTCGATGTGATCGTTGCGAATCTTCCGTACGTTTCGACCGAAGACCGGCCGAATCTTTCTCGCGAAGTGTTGCACGATCCCGAAGTGGCGCTTTTCGCAGGCGCGCGCGGGGACGAGCTGATGAAGCAATTGATTGCGCAGGCGCCGTCGTGGCTTCGGCCGGGCGGGATGCTGGCGATGGAGATCGGGATCGGCCAAAGCGAGACGCTTGTGGCAGCGCTGGCGGAGAAAAATTATCGCGACATTTGGACGGAAAAGGATTACTCGGGTGTGATACGTTTCTTGTTCGCGAGGTATGGATAAAATTCTGGTCCACGGCGGCCGCCGCCTTTCAGGTTCCATTAAGGTCAGCGGCTCAAAAAATTCTTCGCTACCGATTCTCGCCGCGACATTGCTGACTCGAGAGCCGTGTATCGTTCACGGCGTGCCCGACCTGAGCGACACGAATTACATGCTCCAAATTCTCGCTCACCTCGGTGCGCAGGTGGAACGTGCGAGCGGCACCGTAACTGTGACTGCCGAGAAGATCCATAGTGTCGCGCCCTACGATGTCGTCCGGAAAATGCGCGCGTCCGTTTGTGTTTTGGGACCGTTGCTGGGTCGGTGCAAGGAAGCCAGCGTCGCGTTGCCCGGCGGCTGTGTCATTGGCGATCGGCCGATTGATCTGCATCTGAAAGGCTTCGAAGCCCTCGGCTCAGCGGTGCGCGTGGAAGGCGGCGATATCAAGGTTTTTGCGCCGAAATTGACGGGCGCACAGATCGACATGCAAGGCAAGTTCGGTCCGACTGTGCTCGGTACAGACAATGTAATGATGGCAGCTGTTTTATCCGATGGTGTGACTGTCATTGAAGGAGCGGCCTGCGAACCCGAGGTCGTGGACCTGGCAAATTTCCTCAACAAAATGGGCGCAAAGATCGAAGGCGCGGGCACGGACCGAATCGTCGCCGAAGGCGTGCGTGAGTTACATGGGGCGGAACACCGCGTTATTCCGGACCGGATTGAAGCCGGCACATTTCTGGTAGCCGGCGCAATCGCTGGAGACGGAGTGACGGTAAGACGCGTGGAGCCCGAACACGTGCGTGCGGTCACCGATGCGCTCGCAAAGTGTGGTTACGCCGTGGATATCGGAGGAGATTCCATTTCCGTCCTGCCCAACGGCGAAGCCAGCGCCTTGGAAATCGTTACTGAACCGTATCCTGGTTTCCCGACCGACATGCAGGCTCAAATGTGCGCGTTACTTTCGACGAACAGAGGAACGAGTTCAGTTACTGAAAACATTTTTCCGCAGCGTTATATGCATGTGGCTGAGCTAAAGCGCATGGGAGCCGAGGTCAGCTTGGAAGGCGCCACTGCGGTGATTCAAGGAGTAGATAGCCTTCTCGGCGCGCCGGTGATGGCAAGTGATCTGCGCGCGTCTGCTGCGCTGGTGCTGGCCGGACTGAAAGCAGATGGCGTTACGGAAGTCAGCCGCGTGTATCACATCGACCGCGGCTACGAACATCTTGACGAAAAACTGCAGGAACTCGGCGCGCACATCGAGCGCGTGAAATCAGAGTAGCCGCGTATCTTTTTCTGCCGCTTCTACTGGCGAGCAGCCTGTCCTTGAGCGAAAGGTTGCATATGGATTCACAACCGCCGCAGACTCCATCCACTTCCTCTAATGTTCGAACGTGGTGCGTTTTGTGCCACGCCAGCGCACTGCTCGGATTGTTCTTTCACTTTCTGGGTCACATTCTCGGTCCGCTTGCCGTCTGGCTGATAAAACGCGGCGATTCACCTGAGATTGACGCGCACGGAAAGGAATCGTTGAATTTCCAGATCTCGATGCTGATTTACGACGCGATCGCCGCGATTCTCATTATCGTGTTCTTTATCGGGATTCCAATCTTGATAGCGCTCTGGGTGGCGAACACCGTGCTGGTCATCATCGCTTCGGTTAAGGCCAGCGAAGGAAAGTTTTATCAGTATCCGTTCACGATCCGGCTGATCAAGTGACGGCGTTTGCTAGCGCTGCCTCACTGTGGCCAATCGCCGCAACGTCTTTAGATTTATCACGTCCTCCGCGAGGTCTTTTCCTTTTGGCGTTTCCAGCACTTTCGGGATTTTGCGGAAACGCGGGCTTTGCATGATGAAGCGGAAAGCGTCCAGACCGATCTGGCCTTTGCCGATATGCTCGTGTCGATCTACTCGCGAACCGCGGCCTGTCTTGGAATCGTTTACGTGAATCGCAACGAGACGATCCCGCGCCTGCGGGATCACGCGATCGAATTCGTGAAATGTTTTCTTCACGCCTGATTCGCTGCCGATCTCGTAACCTGCGGCGAAAAGATGCGCTGTGTCGAGGCATACGCGCAACCGCTCCGGCTCGCGCACGCTTGCGATGATGTGCGCGAGATGCTCGAATCGATGGCCGATGCACGAGCCCTGACCGGCTGTAATCTCGAGTGCGATTTTCGTTTTTACTTTTGGAATCTTCCGAAACACCTCGTCGACTGAATCAGCGATCTTTTTCAAACCTGCTTCTTCGCCCTTGCCGAGGTGCGCACCCGGATGCAACACCAAAAACGGGAGTTCAAGTTGATCTGCCCGGACCAGTTCCTCGGCGAGCGCTTGAATGGAATTGGCGTGAAACTGCGGATTGGTCGCAGCGAGATTGATCAGGTAATTGGCGTGCCCGAAAACCGACAACAATTCACCGCGCTGGACGTGGTTGAGAAAAGCTCGGATTTCCTCATCGGTCAGCGCTCTGGCAAACCACTGCATGTTGTTTTTCACAAACATTTGCATCGCGGTGCAGCGGATCGATCGCGCGCGCTCGATAGCCATGCTCACCCCTCCG
Organism: Candidatus Udaeobacter sp.; assembly: GCA_049791915.1. GTDB lineage: Bacteria > Verrucomicrobiota > Verrucomicrobiia > Chthoniobacterales > UBA10450 > Udaeobacter. The sequence goes on along the minus strand of JBARAJ010000146.1, from coordinate 647 downwards.
CGGATGGACATGTGCGCGCCAATTAACAGCGATGATCGGTGATCCGTAATCAGTGATCGGTTCGGCTGCCGCCGCGCCGGGTTACTGTCATGTTGAGCGGAGCGAAACATCTCTGATTCTTTCTCAAACGGATGATCTGAGATTCTTCGCTTCGCTCAGAATGACAAGAGCGGCCTAAAATCTCTTCGGATGCCAATCGGGTTTCTTGAGGCTCCCTTCGCCCGCGTATTCGAAAAGTTTGTACATCGGCAGGAGCACTATGCCCGGCCCTTTCATATCCAGCCGCAGATTGAAGTCGAGTTTATCGTCGAGAAAATGAATGTCACCGTTGCCGAGCATACCGAAGAGGGAGCCAGCAGCCTCGAAATCCTCGGTGTGAATAATCCCGTTCTCGACGGTGAATTCAGCGTTTGCTTTATGTGCGATGCTGTATCCGCTGCCGGGCACGATGTGGTTTAAGATTCCTGACAGCGGCCCAAAAATCGGTATCGCGAAAACGTCCCCGTTGCTCACTTCAACGTTTCCTTTGCCTCGCATCGTCCGCCAATCATTGCCCATGCCGGCGAACTCATACGTACCGCGTAACAGACCCTGCGCAGTTTTGTAATTGAAGTACAAGTCAGTCAGGCGCGGGAAATTGATTTCGC
>JBARAJ010000145.1:0-1523 GCA_049791915.1 Candidatus Udaeobacter sp. | reverse complement strand
AATCAACAAACCACTCAGGCCGACTCTGCGCATGACGTTTAGAGCTTAAGGCTGGTGGGATTGAAATCAAAGCATGCTTTCCATTTCGACGGATTGGTTTAGATGAACCTTCGCCGATGCGAATACGCACAATTGCTCTTTTGAGTCTGACAGTTTTGTCCGGTCTGGAGCTTTCAGGCCGCGAGCCGATTAAATCACCGCCGCCGGTAACGCAGATCGCCGAGGTCAAAGTTGTTCGCGCGCGCGATCTCGGTGTGCCGTTCGATGGCACGCCAGGGAAATTGAACTCGATCACGGACGTCCCCGGTGTGGAGGTCGGTTACACGACCTTGATCAGTGGGGAAGGAAAACTGGATGTTGGCAAGGGCCCAGTGCGCACCGGCGTTACCGCAATCATTCCGCGCGGACACAATTCCCTCAACGACCCGGTTTACGCCGGCTATTTCAGCTTGAATGGCAACGGCGAAATGACGGGCACCGCGTGGGTAGACGAAAGCGGGTTTTTAGAAGGACCAATCGTGATTACGAACACGCACAGCGTCGGCGTTGCGCGTGACGCTGTCATCGCCTGGCGAATCAAACACGGTGCGCCCGACACCACCGGGTACTGGTGGAGTTTACCGGTCGTCGCCGAAACTTGGGACGGCTGGCTCAATGACATCAATGGTTTTCACGTGAAACCCGAACACGTGTTTCATGCACTCGACACTGCGCATGGCGGCGCAATTGAAGAGGGGAGCGTCGGCGGCGGAACGGGGATGATCTGCTACGAATTCAAAGGCGGAAACGGGATGGCTTCGCGCCAAGTTGAAATTCGCACTTCGAAAGATGCTCCACCGCGAACCTTTGTCGTGGGCGTGTTTCTGCAGGCGAACTTCGGCAGGCGACCGCAGCTAGCGATCGCGGGCGTGCAGGTGGGTAAAGAAATTCCCGGTGAAGTTTACAAACAAGAGAGCGGTTCGTGCATCGCTGTCGTGGCGACCGATGCGCCACTGTTGCCTAACCAATTAAAACGGCTGGCAAAGCGCGTGTCCCTTGGCCTTGCGCGAACAGGAACAGTTTCCGGAAACGGCTCCGGGGATTTGTTCATCGCCTTTTCGACAGCGAATCCAAACGCCGCGAATCCGGACCAAGTGACGCACACCGTTCAAACAATTCCGAATGATCTGATGGATCCGCTTTTCACAGGCGTGGTCCAGGCCACCGAGGAAGCCGTCGTCAATGCACTGGTGGACAACCAATCGATGACCGGCCGCGACAATCACTCTGTGGAAGCCCTTCCGCACGATCGCTTGCGCGAGCTCATGAAGGGCGCCCGCTGAGCCCGAAATCTCGCTCGCTGCTGTAGCCACCGCCCTATGGGCGGTCCTCTTCGTGAATCGAGCACGGACAAATCGCGGGTCTGTGGCTGCAACCGAACTGCTGTAGTGACCGCTGTCCTCAGCGCATCAGCCGTGACGGCTAGATCATCATGATCAGCAGCGGCGCGACTTTTGTCACAGCTATTTCCAGAACTTTTAACG
>JBARAJ010000144.1:0-33371 GCA_049791915.1 Candidatus Udaeobacter sp. | reverse complement strand
CGTATTCGCATCGGCGAAGGTTCATCTAAACCAATCCGTCGAAATGGAAAGCATGCTTTGATTTCAATCCCACCAGCCTTAAGCTCTAAACGTCATGCGCAGAGTCGGCCTGAGTGGTTTGTTGATTGTCTGTCTCGTTACCTTCGTCTGCCCTGAAGTGGCCAAACCGAACGTGATTACGGTGACGAAAGCGCCCGATTGTTGCTCCAAAATGTCTGGGTGCAAAATGACGCATGAGCAGACGTCGCATCATCAGCCATGCAGGCATGAATCGCAGCCCAGCAGTTGTTGCACCGTTTCGTGCTCGACGCTGATTCTTTTCTGTCCGACCTCAGACCGGTTCTCTGCTCCGCGTTTTAACGGCCACACTTTTGCAATTGACGACGCGACCGCGTCTGCACGAATCGAACAGCCGCCGACTCCGCCGCCGCGGATTTGATTCTCTCATACAGCGTTCGGCTCGGCGCAAAACGGGCGCGCACCGCGTGCGAGTTTATGCAGCCGAGGATTTACGAAATCTCAACAGAAGAGAATCATGAAATATCTACTCTTAATTGCAGCAATGCTGACGCTGACGGGCGCGACGACGATCTCGTCCAGTGACGCAGGTTGCTGCGGTGGCGGCGCGTGCTGCCCCGGCGCATGCTGCATGACAATGACCCGATAATTCGGGCAGTTTGACAAAGGGCCCCGCTGGGAAACTGGCGGGGCCTCTTTGTTTGTTCTTAACGGCCCTGTCATGTTGAGCGAAGCGAAACATCTCGGAGTATTCTCTAGGGAAGAAAATCAGAGATTCTTCGCTTCGCTCAGAATGACATTTTTGAGAAAGCTTCTAGACTTAACGAAGTGACTTACGAAGTTTTCGCCAGAAAGTATCGGCCGCAGACATTTGACGATTTGGTCGGTCAGACCCACGTCTCGCGCACGTTGAAAAATGCGGTGGCGCAGAACCGGCTCGCGCATGCGTATCTTTTTGTTGGCCCGCGAGGCGTTGGCAAAACTTCGACGGCACGAATTTTGGCAAAGTCGCTCAACTGCATCAAAGGCCCGACGGTTACGCCATGCGGCGTGTGCGACAACTGCCGCGAGATCGCAGGCGGCAACAGTCTCGACGTCATCGAAATCGATGGCGCAAGCAACAACAGTGTCGAGGACGTGCGCCAGTTGCGCGAGAACGTTCGGTATGCGCCTGCCAAAGGGCGTTACAAAATCTATCTCATCGACGAGGTGCACATGCTTTCGTCGGCCGCGTTCAACGCGCTTTTGAAGACGTTGGAAGAGCCGCCGGAGCACGTGAAATTTATTTTCGCTACAACCGAGCCGCAGAAGGTTCTTGCAACCATCCTCAGCCGTTGCCAGCGATTCGATCTGCATCGTATCCCGGCAAATCTGATCGCGCAGCATCTGCAATTCATCGCGAAGAAAGAGAAGATCACGCTGCAACCTGCGGCCGCACACGCGATCGCACGCGGCGCAGAGGGCGGCCTGCGCGACGCAGAGTCGATGCTTGATCAGCTCGTTGCCTTTTGTGGAGAAAAAATTGCCGAGAGCGATGTGCTCAATGTTTTCGGATTCACCAGCGAACAAACAGTAGGCGATTTAACAGGGCGGGTTTTGCGCGGCGAAACACCGGAAGCAATCGATTTGCTGCACGAGCAATCCGAAGCCGGCAAAGATATGATGCGGCTCATGACTGACCTTATCGCTTATCTGCGCGATCTGCTCGTGTTCAAAGCCAAACCCGATGCGCTGAACGAAGACGTTGATCCTGACGTTCAAAAAAAGCTGGCCGCGCATGCGGAACTAATTTCCATCGATCGTTTGCTCGAGTTGATCGATCAATTCGCCGCCACTGAAGGCCGGATGAAATGGGCGCCTAACAAAAAGCTCCATTTCGAGGTCTCGATCATCAAGGCGATCCAGAGTCTCGGACAAGCGACACTCGATGAGGTGATCGAGAAATTAGGCGAGCTTCGCGACGGCGGCGGCGGCTCGAAACCTGTAGCCGGCATCGGTGATGCCGGTCGTCAAGAATCTCATACCCAAACAGCCGGGGTCATCGCCCCCGGCGACAGCAAGACGCGCGTCGAGGAAAAGAGCGAGACAATCGAGCCTCAAAAACTTTGGGAGTGCGTTCTTGCGAAGATTCCAGCACAGAAGGGCTTTGTGCGAAACTCAGCTTCGGCAGCCCACGCTCTTGGAATCGAGGGGCGCAATTTTAAACTCGGTTTCGCGTCTGCCGACAAGCCCATGATGGATATCTTGAGCACTCAAGCGAATCGTAAGTTCGTCGAGACGCTGCTGCATGAAATCACCGGGAAGGATTTGAGTTTGAAGCTAACCGTGAACGAAGAACTCGCTTCCAGAACCGCAGCAGTAACGGAACAAGCGCCTCAAGATTTCAAAGACGAACCATTAATCCAGGATGCTATCGAACTGTTCAACGCACGAGTAAGATCGTAAATGCATGCTTTTGTCGTCCTGAGCGGAGTCGAAGGATCCCGCGGCATTACCCTGAGCGATCACAGCGGGATTCCTCGACTTCGCTCGGAATGACAAAGAATTAATTATGAATCTAAACAAATTGATGAAGCAGGCGCAGAAGATGCAGGAGCAAATGGCCAAGACTCAGGCCGAGCTCGAGCAAAAAACCGTCGAAGTGAGCGCGGTCGGCGGGAAAGTGAAAGTGACGGCAAACGGCGCGGGCGAAATCATTGCGATCAAGATCGACAAGGAAGTTGTCGATCCGAACGACGTCGAATTTCTCGAGGAAATGGTGCTAAGCGCGGTGAAACAAGCGATCGAGCAGGGCAAGGCGCTAGCGCAATCCGAGATGACGAAAATCACCGGCGGGCTCGGTGGCCTGGGAATACCAGGACTGCAGTAATGGCGAATTATGTTTACGCCGAATTGTAGGGCGTCTGTGTCAGACGCCGATTCCTTACGCCGGCGTTTCACAGAAACGCCCTACAACAATTGTAGTGATCAGTTGATCTTCTCCGCGCCGAAGTAAGGCTGTAACTTTTCCGGAATGCGCACCGAGCCATCCGGCTGCTGATAAGTCTCAATCAACGCAGCAAACAATCTCGGCAACGCCAGACCCGAACCATTCAAGGTGTGGCACAAGCGATTTTTTCCGTCACGATCTTTAAACCGCAGCTGCATCCGGCGCGCTTGAAAATCTTCAAAGTTCGAGCAGCTCGAGACCTCAAGAAACGCCCCGCCGTCGTGGGACCCGGGCGACCAGACTTCGATGTCGTACGTTTTGACCGAGCCGAACCCCAAATCACCAGTGCAAAGCTCGATCACTCGATAATGCAACCCCAGCAGTTGCAACACGCGTTCTGCATCCGCAGTGAGCGATTCAAGTTCTTCGTACGATTTTTCCGGCGCGACGATTTTCACCAATTCGACTTTGTCGAATTGATGCACACGAATGATGCCACGAGTGTCGCGCCCAGCGGCACCCGCTTCGCGCCGGAAGCACGGCGTATAGGCGGTGAATTTTTTTGGGAGATCGCGAACGCTCAGGATCTCTTCACGATGGAGATTTGTTAATTGAACTTCTGCTGTTGGCGCGAGGAAAAGCTGATTCTCTTCCAAGCCGTACATATCGGCCTCAAACTTCGGCAGCTGCGTCGTGCCGATCATGCAATCGCGCCGAACTAGAAACGGCGGACTAACTTGAAAATACCCATGCTCGCGCGTGTGCAGGTCGATCATGAAATTGATCAATGCGCGTTCGAGCTTCGCGCCTGCGCCGGTAAAACAAATGAAACCGCTCCCGCTCAGTTTCGCCGCCCATTCGAGATTGAAGAGATTCAGTCTCGTGCCGAGGGCAACGTGATCGGCAGCATTCGTTAATTGCGGTTTCTCGCCCCAACTGCGGACGACCCGATTTGCGCTGGGATCCTTCCCAACGGGAACGCTCGCATGCGGAAGATTTGGAATATCCAGGAGTAAGTTGCGCTGCTCTTCGTCGAGCGTGTTGGCGCGCTGCGTCACACCGGCGATTTGTTCTCCGATCTTTCGCACTTCGGCTTCAAGTTCTTCGCTCGGTTCCTTACGCGAACGTCGCGCGCCGATCTCTTTGCTCAGACGGTTGCGCTCCGACTGTAGCCGTTGCAACTCAGTCTCGCTCTTGCGCCGCTCCGCGTCGATTCGCAATACGTCGTCGATCCTTGCCTCATCTCCGTCGCCGCGCGTCGCCAGCCGCTCACGGACGAAATCCGGTTTCTCGCGAATCAGACGGATGTCGAGCATGGCTGCGATTGTAGAGGCCGGGGTCGCCGGCGGCAAATGCGATTGGGTAGCGCATCCCTCTGGCATGTTGGTTTCGGAGTCCCGCCGAAACGAACTTCTCTTGAAGGTCAGTTTTTCGAGAGCAGCCAGCGCTTTCAGAAAGTTTGCGATCGCGAGGACGCGCTCGCCAGCACGCGTGACGCGTGCGCTACCCGGAAATGCGCGTATGGGTCGTTGCGTGACATTAACCGCCGAGGACACATATTTGCTTCGTGGAAAGATTGGACCTCCTCAGTGTCGCGCTCGGTCTCGCCGCGCTCGCCGGTGTTAATCTTTACCTCACGGTTTTTGCGACTGGTCTCGCAATCCATTTTCACTGGATTACTCTCGCGCCGCAGTATCAGTCGCTCGAAGTCCTGGGCAACCCGTGGATTATTAGCATCGCCGGTGTTCTCTATTTCCTCGAATTTTTCGCCGATAAAATTCCATGGGTGGATTCAATCTGGGACGCCGTCCACACCGTGATTCGCCCGATCGGCGGCGCTCTGCTTGCAATTCAAGTGCTCGGTCATCCCAGTCCCGCGTTAACGGTCATCATCGCTTTATTGGCGGGAGGCACGAGCCTCCTTGCGCACACGGCGAAAGCAGCCACCAGGCTCGCCAGCAATACATCGCCGGAACCGCTTACAAATATCGGGCTAAGTCTTGGCGAAGACGCTGCGGTGCTGGGTGGCCTGACTCTTGTGAATCTTAGTCCCGTGCTCGCCTTGATCATTTTTCTAATCTGCATCGGCGCCTTCTGGTATTTTGCGCGAAGAATCTTGCGCTCGATTAAAGGCAAGCTCGCGATGTCCCGTAAGAAATTGGACGAACTGGCAGATCGCAACATGCCGGTGGAATGACCGATCATGTTCCCGGCGCAACTCGCGTTCGTTTTCCACGACACCCAGCAATTTGCCTGGCTTCGAGTCGGAAACGTCACTAGAAACACGCCATGCTTTCGTTTTGTCCGCTGCTCCTCCCGAAGAATATGCGAAGTAGACGAAATCATTTTTGTCGAATTCTGGTTAGGTCAATGAGTGAGACGACGCCAGACAAGGATGATCCGAATATCCTTCGCGCGTACGCCATCTTGGGATTATGCGCGACGCAGTTCTCAGCCCTTGAGTTTCACATCCGGTTTCTTCTGTCGTTCCTTCACATGGGCCGCGAGCTTGCAGTCGAGACTGTTGTGTTCACTCGCCGCGCAACGTTCTACCAGAAGATTTCCCTTATTGCTGAGTTACTTTGACTTCGCCTGCACGACCAGCCGGAGCTTCTTCAATCCGGCCTTTCTCTCACCGTCGACTTGCAAGCTTACCGACAGAAGCGCAACCTTTTTATTCACGGGTACTGGCTGGTAAACCGATTTGTTGTTATGGACGGGCTTCTTCGTGTGTCTGACACATCGTGGGACTACAATAAAGAAGAGGCCAGTTATTCCGCGATGACGTCTATTGATATGCCGCTAGCCGACCTTGAGGCTTTACCTGGGAAGATTGGAGAACTGATTGATCGCTGTCACAGCTTGCTCGAAGCACTTAAGACCCACGCTTCGAGTAAAACACCGAAGACCTAACCAACCTCTGGAGCGACCGCTGGTTAGAACTGACTATGCCTTGGATTCTTAGGTTTGCGATCGGCTCGCTTTTCCTATTTGTCATCGGCGCGGTGATGATTGCGTGGGCATGCATGTCCACAGGCTGGGAAACGCTCAGCCGGTTCGCGTGGGGTTGCGTCACCGCCGGGGCCGGACTGATTGGGAGCGCTTTCCTGGCTATGCTGAGCGCTGTGATTCATCAAGGGTGGCGCAGATTTTCTCTCGCGCTCTTGAGTGCCTCGGTCTTTCTGTTTCTAGCACTCCTGATTTTTGCCAAGTTCGCGTGATGAAACGTTCAATCCTTCAGCTCCTCAACTCTTCCAAATGGCGCTGTCAGTAATCATCGTCCTGTATGTGTGCGTGGGAATTCTGGCAGCAGCAGGATCCATCTTCATTTCGCAGAAATTATTCTCGGCGAAAGCAGAGCAGATCTTTTTTGCTCTGTTTTTCATTGCCATCGCGGGATTTTATCTGGCGTTCACCGCCTATTTCGGAGACCAAGGAGCGTGGCGACTTGAAACTGGAGCCGTGATTGTGTTCGCCGTGTTCGGTATTCTCGGTCTCAGGTTGCCGGTTGTGCTCATCATTGGCTACTGCCTGCACGGCTTTTGGGATGTGCTTCATGAGGTTCATGATTTTGGCGGAGTCAGTCTATTCGGCGCTCACGAACTGACTGAGCTCCCGTTGGCGTACGGTGCTTTTTGCGCAGCCTTCGACTGGTGCGTTGCCGGCTATTTTTACACTCGGCGACGCGAATGGAATGCGGCCTGGAAGGCGCATGACCGCTGATGATGGCCCACGTTAGGCGCTGTAGAGTTATAAATCGATCGGCCGTCATGCCTCCACGGCGACGCGCTTCTGGTTGAGAAGAGCGAAGCCGCCAGCGCATTGATCTATTGGAATGGCAAACGGTATGCCTGGTCTCAGCAGGGTGGCTAGCAGCTAGCTGCGAGCGAATCCGCACGAGCTAACGAGTAATCAAAACATATTTCCCGCCCTGATGATGTTGTTCTGGCTCATTTGATTGCAATTGAGAAATAACAGCACCTTTAAGGTCGGGAACCAGAACCGCCGCTTCTTCTTTTGAAGCAACAAGCACGTCGAGATTTCCGTTATTCCATTCTGTGGTGGCATCAGCCGGCTTAACGAAATGCATTTTCCGAAGATAGAGAAGCAGACCTCCATCATTGGCAGATACTACCTCGTAACGCCAGTGATGCGCTTCAGCCTCATGCCGGATATTTCTTCCAAAAACGGCGAGCGCGTCGCGATGATCGCGATAGCCGGTGATCACCTTCCAGCCTGTGTAGCCGGCCGTGAAAAGGATCGCCAAGGCCAGCGCAAGAGCGCCCCAACGATACAAACGCGCAGTTCTTGTAGCCACCGCCCTATGGGCGGTCTCGTTTGAATCAATATTTCTGGAAGAACGGCCCGCAGGACCGTGGCTACAGGAATTGCGCGGCGCGATCTGCGCGGCGAGCAGCAAACAGAGCGGCGGAATCACAGGGAAGATTCTATCGACGCGCTTTGATGGGATCAGCGACATCACGATCAGTCCACCGATGCTCCAGCAAAGCAGCCAGAAAGTTTCCGGAGACATTTCGCGAAACACGGAGCGCAACCTCCAGTTTCGCGATCGGAGACCGACAGCCGCAATCCCAATCATCAGCACGCTCCACGGCGCGAATTTGTGTAATAAATGCGGCAAATAAAAAAGGAGCGGCTGCGGCCGATGAATTGTCTCACCAAAGCGGCCGACGAATTCGCGCATCACAACTTCGTCGTAAAATCCTGGCTGGAACCGAATGCCCCCGACTACCCAGATGAGAAAAATCGCGAGCGAGGCAACCCATGGCCACCAACCGGGCCAGGCACGCTGTAGCCGCCTCGCTGTGCGAGGCGAGCGCGTTGCCCACAGGGCGACGGCTACAACATTCAACGCAATGCCCGGCAGCAGAAAAGCATAAACGATCGGACCTTTGATTAACATCGCCGCGGTGAGCAGAACAAAGACGTAAACTCGATGGCGCAGTTTCCATTCGTCTTCATTTCGGACCCTTTGCCAGATCAACAGGCCGATCAGAAAAATTACAAGTGCCAGCGGCATGTCGGTGCGCACGAGCGTAGCCAGGCGCGGGCTCACCAGATTCAGTCCAAATGCGCCGACCGCAATTACCGCCGCGACTTTTCCATAGGCGTCCTTAGCAGCGCGGAATAACACGACCGCGAGCGCGAGTGCAGCGATGAGCGACGGCGACCGCCATGCGATTTCCCACGATCGCGTCACCGCAAAAAGCGCAGCTGAGATCCATCCAACCAACGGCGGCTTTGTCGCGATTCGTTCTTGCGGCGTGCGCTGATAGAGCCAATGGCCCTCCTTGACCATTTCGAATGAGGTGAACGCCTGCTTCGCTTGATCGTAATCGTCGAGTTGCCACGGCAAATTGGCGAGCGCAAACAAAAGGATGATAAGTGCCGCGATAACCCATAGCGTGCGGCGGTCTTCAAGCAGACCTCTTGTCATGTCGAGCGAAGTCGAGACATCCCGCGAAGTGCCCTCAGGGCTAAGCCACGGGGTCCCTCGACCCCGCTCGGGATGACAATCATATGGATTCAATCACGCCAAAGCACGGCGCGCACCGGTGCGCCATCACCACCCGCGATTTTCAGAGGCAGCGCCGCAAAATTGTAAATGCCGGGAGCGACGTCGCTGAGATCGAGCGATTCAACGATGGCGATCCCGGCGCGGGCAAGCGCATGGTGATTCTGCAACGATTTCGAATCGAGTTCGTCCATCGACGGCAGATCCACGCCAAGTAGTTTCACGCCGTTTTTTTGCAGCCACACCGGAACATCAGCCGCGATCACTGGGATTCTATTTGGAAACACTGTCGAGTCGGTCCATCGGCTCGTCTTTACAAGAAGCCGTGAGGTCGCGGCGATCTCTTCGGCGTGCGGACGCAGGTCCTCGCGAGTGATCAGATGTTTCTCAGTCGATTGAAAAAAAGTTTCGGAGAGATCGACTACGGTTGCGCGGCCAAGATAAATCTCGAGCGACGCTTTCTCAATCGGCGCCCCATTCACCTCGAAATGAAATCGAGCATCGGCGTGCGTGCCGTTGTGCACGCTCATCGCGATCGCGCCGAGATTTACGCTGGCGCCTTTTGTGATCTCGTTCGTAACACGATAACGAAACGGTTCGTCACCGGGCCATTCGGCGAAGTCATTCGATAGCGTTCGTGAGATGTCCCAGATTTTCATCGTGTTCTCTAAGGAGCAGCGGTCTCCAGACCGGCGGGGCGATCTGAAGAACGCCCTTCCTTGAGTTCCTCAAGAATTGCTTGCGCAGCTCTTTCGCTGGCGCCGGTGCCACCGAGTTTGCTGGTAGTCGCAACAAAATCCGAAATCATTCGATCACGCGCGGGTGAGTCTTCCATTAGCAACCGGACAGCTTTTACAATGGCGTCCGGTTTTGCCTCGTGCTGGATAAACTCCGGAACGACTTCTTTGCCTGCAAGCAAATTAGGCATGCCGAGAAAATCTACATTCACGACCAGACGCGCCGCCACGTACGTCGGCCAGGCAACTTTGTAAATCAGCACGAACGGCATTCCAAAATAAGCAGCCTCAAGCGTGGCGCTTCCCGAGGCCACGATTCCAACGAAGGCATGCTGCATGATGGTTGCGGTCTGGCCGACTGCGATTTCAATCGCGTGCAGAAGCGGTCCTTTGGCACTTGTCGCCCTCGCCTCGCCCGTCAACAGGGGCGTCCGGTGCGACGACTCGTTAGGTGTAACTTGCATTTTCGCCTTTCCTGTCGATGAGGCAGACGTCTGATACGACGATTCGTTCGATTCTGCTTCCGCTTTCACCTCTCCCCTGCCCGAGGGGATAGGATTAAGGTGAGGGGCTACCATTTTGCGCATTTCGTCAGCGAGTTGCTCGGATGCGGCTGCGACTTCGAACCGCAAAGTCGGGTTCGATTCTAAAAGCCGGCGCGCGGCTTCGATCATCACCGGAAGGATTTTTCGCACTTCGCGCGAACGACTGCCTGGAAAAAGTCCGACCAGATTCTGATCACGGTGAGTGTCAATCTTCTGCGTCTCAAGTCTTTCGATCATTGGATGACCGACAAACACCGCGCGGAGCCCCGAGGCCGCATAGAGATCGGACTCAAACGGAAAAATACAGAGCACAAGATCGATGAAATGCGCCATCCTCTTGATGCGACCACGGTTCCACGCCCAGACCTGCGGGCTGATGTAATAAATTGTTTTGTGGCGTTGCGATTGCCTTCGCAGCGCGCGCGCCAGTCGCAAATTGAAACCCGGATAATCGAGCAAAACGACTGCGTCGGGTTTGCTTTCCTGAATTTCGTTGAGCGTCTGACGGAATTGCTCCCGAAAATAGCCGTACTTTCTCAGGACTTCCCATAAACCGAGGACGGCTGCATCACCGATCCAGTTCTTAAATTGCGGGCCGGCGACCTGCTGCATTTGCGGGCCGCCGCGGCCGATGAATTTCAGCTCAGGATCCAACACGCGCAGCGAGCGCATCAACGCCGCGCCGTGATTATCGGCGCTCACTTCACCCGCGACAAAATAGATGGTCATTCTTCTGTAGTGGCAGCCGTGCCGGCTGCCCAGCGGAATAGCATGCAGGCGACACGCCTGCCTCTACAGTGACAGTTTGCCACGCGAGCCGTCTTATCCAATCGACGCGATTTGCTTGGTGATCTTGACAGCCAGCTCCAGCGCCGCGGTCGCTTGAGAACCGGAAACGCGCGGCTGTCGTCCGGTGGTTGCACATTCAATGAAGGACGTGAGCTGAAGCTTGAGTGGTTCGCCATGTTCGATCTCGGCCCTGTCACGCCAAATCTGTTTGCCGACGCGGCGATAGATCTCGCCGCTTTGATTTTGATAATCGAGCGAGATATACGCGTCTTCCTGAAAGATTCGAATCTTGCGCATCCGTTCGGGGCTGATGCGGCTGGCGGTCACGTTTGCCACGCAACCGTCTTCAAAGTGGAGTCTCGCGTTTGCAATGTCTTCGCTCTGGCTCAGCACAGGCACGCCGACCGCGTCAATACTCCAAAGAGGCGAGCGGACGAAATTCAAAATGACTTCGAGATCGTGAATCATTAAATCGAGCACGACGCCGATATCAGCGCTGCGTTCGGTGTACGGTGAGAGTCGATGCGCTTCGATGAAGCGCGGATGCGTTAAATGTTTTTCTAGCGCGCCCAAGACTGGATTGAATCGTTCGACGTGGCCCACTTGCAGGATGAGACCGTTAAGTGCAGCCAATTCCGCAAGCTCGGTAGCATGTGCAGTGTTGTCGGTGATCGGTTTCTCGATCAGCACATGTTTGCCCTTGGTGAGGAGAGCCCGTGCAACGTCGTAGTGAGTATTGGTTGGCGTTGCCACAGAAGCGGCGTCAACCGTCGCGATGAAATCATCGAGCGATTTGGCAGACGCCGCGCCGAATTTGCTCGCAATGGTGCGGCTCCTGAACGGCTCCACGTCGTATACCGCGGTGAACTCAGCGGACGGAATTTCCGCGTAGATCCGTGCATGATTGCTTCCGATATGACCAACCCCAATAACGCCAACGCGCAGCTCTTTCATTGGTACCCCAAATCCAGTCAACTCCGAAAGCTTTCGCGGGTCAACGCTCGAAAGCCTTCGGGAACAACTTACTTCTGCGGCCAGTTAGCAAGGAACCATTCGTAAGTTTGCGTGATGCCTTTTCGCAGCGGGATCGTAGGTTGCCACCCGAGCGCGCGAATTCTGGTCACGTCTAAAAGCTTGCGCGGCGTGCCGTCCGGTTTCGTCTTGTCCCAAACGAGTTCGCCGTCGAAACCGACCACGTTGCAGATTAACTCGGCCAGCTCGCGAATGGTGACATCCTCGCCCCAGCCGATGTTGATGATTTCTGGCGAATCGTATTTCTCGAGCAACAAAAGACAGACGGCGGCAAGATCATCAACGTGCAAAAATTCGCGGCGCGGTTCCCCTGTTCCCCACACGACAAGCTTTTTCTCATTTCGGGTTTTCGCTTCGTGCGCCTTGCGCAGGAGCGCAGCCAGCACGTGCGATGTCTCCAAATCGAAATTATCGTTAGGGCCGTACAGGTTCGTCGGCATGACAGAAATGAATTTCGCGCCGTACTCGCGTGCATGCGCTTGGCAAAGCTTGATTCCGGCAATTTTAGCGACTGCATAAGCTTCATTGGTAGGCTCCAGCGCCCCGGTGAGCAGCGCACTTTCGGGAATCGGTTGCGGCGCCAGCTTTGGATAAATGCAGGAGCTACCGAGAAAGAGCAGCTTGCGGACCCCAGTTTGGTATGCCGAGCGAATGACGTTGTTCTGGATGCGCAAATTATCGAGGAGAAACTCCACCGGATAATCATTATTTGCCTTTATCCCGCCGACCTTCGCCGCCGCCAGAATCACGATGTCGGGCCTCACTTCCGCAAAGAACTTGGCAACTGCAGATTCGTTACCAAGATCAATCTGCGATCGACCGCGCGTTAGCAGATTAGTGAAATCCTCCGCTTCGAGTCGCCGAACGAGCGCGCTCCCGACCATTCCGCGGTGGCCGGCAACAAAGATTTTGTCAGATTTCTTCAACTGCACTCTAGTTTCTCTAGTCAGAAATTGCCCGGCAGGCAAGATGCCCACAGGGTGTTTGGTCTTGCTCAGAATAGCGCATCCATTTTGAATCCGGGAGAATGAGATTCATTCCTTGGTTCGCAATCACATGCGTTGTGAGCGCGGCTTGGGCGGAATCCTTGGCGGCCCAACCGGAGTCAACAACTCCGGCTACAGCAAAGGGACCCGTCGATCAACTGATTCCCTGGTTGTTGGATGAAGGCGAACAACTGCGCGGCATCCTGTTCACCGAACTGATTTTCGATACCACCGGTAGAAAGGTGCTGCCGTTTGAGGCGAACAATTCCGTTAATCAGCGCGTCGCGAAAGCGATCAGCGCCGCGTGCAATGAGACGATGAAGCGATTGAACGCACGGGATAGCGCGATCCAAAATATCGATCGGATCAACGAAGTCAGCAGCCATTTCGAAGACACTCTGCGGGACCTACTCAACACGACTTCCGGTTTGCAGTGCGATTTCCCGCTCACAGCCGAAGGCAAAGTCCAACGTTCAGGTTATCCGGATTTGCGCATCACCGATCTGGAGAGCAAACGCGTGTTCTATTTGGACCCAAAGCTTTACGCCACCGGAAGCCGCGACAGCAGTTTCCGCACGTTTTATTTCGAGCCGAAGAAGTCGACGAATAAAGTGCGCGACGACGCAGTGCATTTCGTCGTTGGATTTGAGCATGCGCCTCGCGAAACTGCGGCGGGTTCTCCGAACGCGACGTGGAAATTCACGCGCTGGGATCTTGTCGATCTTTCGCGGTTTACCGTTAAACTGAAGGCCGAATTCCAAGGGAGCAACCGAGACATGTACCGTCCGGAGGCAATTGTCGCGTCCAGCGCGAAGTAATTTTGATCCGCGCACCTGATCTTGCCGAAATGTTCTCCATCATCAGCACGAGTAGGAGTTGCTGAGCACCTCGCAGGAAGTAATGGTATTATGCTCAATGATCTCCGAGGCGAAGGAAACATTTCAGTTCGACGCGATCGACGATGTTCTTAGCGACATCGCCAAAGGGCGCATGGTGATCGTGACCGACGATGCGGATCGCGAGAACGAAGGTGATTTGGTCATGGCGGCGGAAAAAGTGACTCCTGAAGCGGTCAATTTCATGGCGACACACGGCCGGGGCTTGATTTGCGTCCCCATTTCGAATGAGCGCGCGGACCAACTCGGCCTGCAACGGATGGTGACGCAAAACCGGGAGAAGCATAACACCGATTTCACCGTCTCTGTGGACGCGGCGCGAGGCGTGACTACAGGCATAAGCGCATACGATCGCGCGACGACAATACTAGCCATCGCCAATCCGAAATCGGCACCGGAAGATTTGAGCCAACCGGGTCACATATTTCCACTGCGCGCAAAAGACGGCGGCGTGCTGCGGCGCGCCGGTCACACCGAGGCGGCCGTGGATCTGGCAACAATGGTAGGCCTGCAAGCGGCGGGCGTGCTGTGCGAGATTTTGCACGACGACGGTACGATGGCGCGTCTTCCCGAGCTGATGGAGTTCCGCAACAAACACGGGCTGCGCATTTGCACGATCCAGAGTTTGATCGCCTTTCGACGCAAGAGCGAGAAGCTAGTGGAGCTGGAACAAATCGTAAAAATGCCCACCGACTACGGCGATTTCGATTTGCACTTGTATCGCTCCAAGCTCGATGGGCAGCACCATCTCGCGCTCGTGAAAGGTAGGATCGACAAAAACAAACCGACGCTGGTGCGCGTGCACAGCCAATGTCTTACCGGCGACGTTTTCGCGTCACGCCGGTGCGATTGCGGAAATCAATTGCACGCGGCGCTGCGGCAAATCGAGGAGGAAGGTCAGGGCGTTCTGATTTACATGCGACAGGAGGGCCGCGGTATCGGCTTGGCCGCAAAAATTCACGCGTACAAGTTACAGGAGGAGGGACTCGATACCGTAGAGGCCAACGCGAAACTCGGGTACGCAACTGACCTGCGCGATTACGGGCTCGGCGCACAGATTCTTTTCGATCTCGGCGTGCGACGGTTCCGGTTCCTCACAAATAACCCGAAGAAAGTTGTCGGTCTGGAGGGCTACGGTTTGGAAATGATCGAGCAGGTACCGATCCGGACCGAAGCCAATCCGCACAACGAAAAATATCTCGAGACAAAAAAGACGAAACTCGGGCACTTGCTCTAGAGCGTTCGCGAATGACGAAATACGAATGACGAAGCAATCGCCATCTCGTCCGCCAATCGCCAAAGCCAAACGCACGTTCCACATCGTTGCGAGCCGGTTTAACACACATTACGTGGACGGGCTTATCAATCACGCGACCGAAGAGCTGCGGGCACTTGCGCCGAACGCGGCGATTTCTCTCAATCGCGTTCCCGGTTCATTCGAGATTCCCGTGGTCGCACGCGAAGTAGCGATGCAAAACAAAGCCGACGCAATCATCGCGTGCGGGGTGATTCTGCAAGGCGAAACCAATCACGCAGAAAACCTGGGTCGCTCCGTTACTGATGCTCTACAGCGCATCGCGATGGACCACGGCGTGCCGGTAATCAACGCAGTACTCAGTTTTGATAACGAAAACCAGGCGCGGGCACGTTGTCTTGAAAATAAAATCAATCGTGGAACCGAAGCCGCGCGCGCAGCGGTGGAAATCGCGAACGTTTTGTCGGAAGTTCGTAGAAAACAAGGAGCGGCGGTTTCCAAACCGCCGAGAGATAATGGGTAAACGAAGGCGCGCTAGAGAAGCCGCGATTCAATATCATTTCTGGCGTGATCTCCAGCGTGGTGAAGGGCCGGACAAGATCGATGAGTTCTGGGAATTTTGCCCTGCGCAACCGCGGGTACGCGAATTCGCACAACCGCTGATCGAGGGGATGGTGGCGCATTTACCAGAGATCGACGAGCGCATTGGCCGTTACTGCGAGAACTACGAATTTCGCCGGATTTCAGCGGTGGATCGCAATGTCCTCCGGCTGGCGATTTACGAAATGCTCTATCGCGACGACATCCCGCCGGTCGTCTCCATCAACGAGGCGATCGAGCTGGCGAAGGCGTACGGGGGCACGGATTCAGGCCGATTTGTGAACGGTATCCTCGATCGCATTCGAAAAGATTTGGATCGCCCCGCGCGTGAGCCTGTAAAAAAAGAATTGTAGCCGTCGCCCTGCGGGCGACGCTGTGCGGATGTGGTAACAGCTCAGTGCCTACGCTTCGCACAGCAGAGCGGCTACAGCTAACAGACATGAATTTTCTTGAATCACTCGCCAAGCAATTCTCCGGCAAACCAATTGACTGGGACGAGCTCGAAGAAACGCTGATCCGCGCCGACCTCGGCGTGCCGATAACGATGCGCATCATCAAAACGCTTCAGGAACGCGAGGCGTGGGCTTTGCTGGGAATCGGCGACGTAATCAAAGCGGTGCGCGAAGAGATCGCGCGCATTTTGCCGCGCGATCCGGCGCCCATTCGTCGAGCGCCCGGCAAACCCACTGTGATCTTGATTGTCGGCGTGAACGGAACCGGCAAAACAACATCGACAGCGAAACTTGCATGTTACCTCACGAACGCCGAACACTGTAGGGCGTCAGTGTCAGACGCCTCGGCGTTTCACAGAAACGCCCTACAAAAGCATCAACAGAGCGTGATGCTCGCGGCCGCAGACACGTTTCGCGCAGCGGCTATCGAGCAACTCGACATCTGGGCAAAAAGACTCAGCGTTGAAATCGTTCGCGGCCAGCACGGCGCAGATCCCGCGGCGCTTTGTTACGAAGCATATCAGGCAGCAGCGAAGCAGGAGATTGACTTTTTGCTTTGCGACACAGCTGGCCGGCAACACACGAAAGCAAATCTGATGGCCGAGCTGCAGAAGATAAAACGCACTCTGGAGAAACTCGATGCGGACACGCCGCAAGAGACGTTGCTTGTCGTCGATGCCGCCACAGGCAGCAACGCGCTAAGTCAGGCACGCGAGTTCCACAGCGCGCTTGGACTCACTGGCCTGATCGTGACCAAACTCGATGGCAGTGGGAAAGGCGGCATTGTGGTGGCGATCCAGGATGAACTTGGAATTCCCACGCGGTTCGTCGGCACCGGCGAAAAGCTCGACGATTTCGCGCAGTTCGAGCGGAAGAATTACATCGAAAATTTGTTCTGATCGCAGAGGTGTTGCCATCCTGAGCGAAGTCGAAGGACCTTAAGGTCGGCCAGCCAGACTTCACCCAGACTTCACCGTACGCTGCAGCGCAGCTATCGTCTGCCACGAGTACCTATCTACAATCTAAAGAATGCCACAGAGACGAAGACCGCGGCGAACACGCAGATCAGATCGATGAGCAGCATCGTGCTCAGTGCGTAGCGGGTATTCTTGATCTTCACACTCCCGAAGTAGACAGCGATGACGTAGAACGTCGTCTCCGCTGCGCATTGAAAGACGCAACCGAGGCGGCCGGTGAAGGAGTCCGCGCCATACGTATACATCGCGTCGAGCAGGAATCCGCGGCTTCCGGCCGAGTTGAATGGCCGAAGAATTGCGATTGGCAGCGCATTCACGATCTGATCGCTCACGTGGACGGCGCGAAACGTCCTCGCCAGCGCGGCCGCGAACATCTCAAACAGTCCACTGTTTCGGAAAAGCGAGATCGCGACAAGCATTCCAAGGATGTACGGGAAAATGATGCGCCCGACTGCTAGCCCATTGTATGCGCCTTCGACGAATGAATTGAAGATCGTTGTGCCCTTTGCCGCGAATTGCTTCTCGCGCAACAAGCTGTAACCGAGAATCGCGAAGATAAGGCCGAGCAGCAAACCGTTCGAGAGATTGCCGGTGAAATGGCTTTTGCTGATCAGATCCAGCCGCGTGATATAAACAAGCAATACGGCGATAACGGCAGTGATTCCGCCGATTGCGATCACAATCGTAGCCTTGAATAAATTGATCCGCTGTCGAATGCCGACGAGTACGAGCGCCGCAACCGTGCCGATGAACGAAGTGATAATGCACGGTAGCATCACGTCCGCCGGGTTCGTCGCATGTGCCGCCGCGCGATAACCGATAATCGAAGTCGGGAGGAGGGTCAGCCCGGCCGCATGCAAACACAGGAACATAATCTGTGGATTGCTTGCGCGGTTCTTTTGATCGTTCAATTCCTGGAGGCTCTCCATCGCCTTTAAGCCGAACGGTGTCGCCGCGCTGTCCAGGCCGAGGAAATTCGCTGCGAAGTTCAACGTCATGTAAGAGATCGACGGGTGACCGCGCGGCACGTCCGGAAAAACGTGGACGAAAATCGGACTGAGGAGTTTTGCGACGCGTTCCGCAGCGCCGCTGTCGATCAGCAACTGCAGGATACCGCTAAAAAACGACAGGTACGCAATCAGCGGCAATAAGATTTCGAAGATCGTAGTTTTGCATTGCGGCACGACGCCGTCAGCGGCCTGTTTGCCTGCGTAGAGCTTTAAGACCTCGTTGTCGATCGTGTACTGATACTCTTTGTTGTCGAACGTGATCTTGTGATCGGACGCGCTCTGCAAGCTGCCCTGCAATTCAGGTGGCAGCTTATCGAGGTAATACTCGCGTTGTAGCAGCGGATCGTCCTTCTTGCCGCTCACCGCAAATTCGATGGTGTAGTATCGACCGGTGAAGAGCTGGACGAGGAGATAGGCGATCGAACAAAGGAAGAGAGCGACCCAAAATCTGCTTAACGCCATTTGGAGCTAGTTCGCGCGCTGAAATCGCGTCACGACCGCACTTAAAGCAGTACGCTCGATGCGCCGCAAGCGCAAAACTGAGTCGCGGCAACGGAACAATCGATCGCTGAACACCGTCGGCTTCCCGCGTCGACGCATTCGGCTGGCCATCTTCTCGATCAGCGAAGCTTTCTATTCACCGCGGGTGTACGAGTATGATGTGGCTGATTTTTGCTTCGGCGGCCTCGGTCGCACCGATCGGCTTAATTCGCTTTCGCCGCTACATTCGCGTTCCCGAAGCCGGCCGACAGGAATGAACGCGTCCCAACCATTTTGTGTCTAATATGCGAATTTAATATGAAGGGGGAGTTCTGCGGCATCTGCCTCAATCAACGCGATTCCGCGCGAACTTAAGGACTGCTAAAGGAGACAATTCTCACGCGAGAAAACACGGATGAAAGCGACACGATTAACGTACAAACACAAACATTCCTCTAAGACTCTTTGGTTTGGGGTGGCCGGCGCATTCATGGTGATTGTCTGTTCGATTTTGTTCGGGTATGCTCAAGCACAGAAGCAAGAAGCCGCGAAAATGAATCCGACCAAACCCGTTCCAACCGACGCCGAGTTGAAGCAGAAATTATCCAAGGACCAGTACAAGGTGACGCGTCAATGCGGCACGGAAACGCCATTTCACAATGCCTATTGGGACAATCATAAGCCGGGGATTTACGTCGACCTCATCACAGGCGAACCGCTCTTCAGTTCGCTGGATAAATTCGACAGCGGAACGGGTTGGCCCAGCTTCACGAAACCGATCAAGTCACAGAACGTGACGGAAAAGCGCGATACTTCCTACGGAATGGAGCGCACCGAGGTTCGTGCGAAATCGAGCGATTCGCATCTCGGCCACCTGTTCGACGATGGCCCCGCCCCGACCGGTCAACGTTTCTGCGTGAACTCGGCCGCGTTGCGCTTTGTTCCAGCGGAAAAATTGAAGGAAGAAGGTTACGGCGAATATGTGTCGCTGTTTCAGCCACAGCAGCAAACGGGTGGCGAACAACCACAGGCGAAAAAGTAAGTAGTCGTGGCTCGTTTTCGCAGAAGCCACAATAATTGCATGGCGTTTCTGTGAAACGCCATGGCGTCTGACACAGACGCCCTACAGTTCATTATTCGTCATTCGAATTTCGTCATTCACCGGGCGTATGCTTTTTTTTGAATACCGCGACGCGCAGGGTAGGTTCCGTCGATCATGACCCGCGACGATTTTGACTATGCGCTTGAAAATACGCACGTGATTCTTGCGCCGGAGCATCAGATCGCGACGTTCGGCATCACCAGTTTCAATTTCTATTTGATCTCGGAGCTGATGGACCGCGTGAACCAGGTGCGGATTCGCAACGGAAAAATCCAGGCGGAGCGCCCGCAGATTCTGACGCCGGAGCATTATTGCCGCCTGCTACTGGAGGGCTTCGGAGACAAGGCGGAGCGATATGTCGATCAATTGCGCGAGCACACGCGGAACATGGCGGTGCTCCGTTACGGTTTTCAATTTCGCAAAACCGATCTAAACGAACAGACGTTCAGCGCTTCAATCGACACGGTGATCAATCGCACCAGGCGGCAGGTCGAAAACAAAAACGAACCGCCCAGCGCGATCATCCAAGGCGTTGACGACGCGTGGGAAGTTTGTCTGCTCAAGTTCACCATCGACCTTGTGGAGCGCTCCTCCGGCGGTAATCTCGGTGACTTTCGCAAGCGCGGTTTGATCTGAGACGTCGCGCTTCGGCCGACGCGACGATTTGCTACTACAAATCAATTAATAACTGTCATGCTGAGCGAAGTCGAAGCATCTCGGTATTCCAGCAGCGGTGCTACCAAGGACGCGAACAGAGATTCTTCGACTCCGCGTCGCTCCGCTGAGTATGACAACAGGAAAAGATGTCCGCGTCAAATATGGTCGCGGATAAACGCGCCGGCGCTAGTTAGTGCGCGTCGCCCATCCTTCAGATGAGCATTCCACAAAGGCCATGCATGAATCATTCGTGCCCAGATCTCCAAAGTCACTGCGACATCAGCCGCACCGGCCCGCTCGGCGAGTCGAGTGGCGTCGTCAAGCAAGGTCTCGTTAGAACCAACCTGGATGAGCATCGGAGGAAAGTTTCTGAAATCGGCGTAGAGCGAAGAAACGCGTGGATCTTTTCTGTCCATGCCGGCGGGAAGATAGGCATCAGCTAATTCGTTCAGATATTCTTTGTGAATGAGCGGATCGACTGCGGCTTTGCTTGCCAGTGTCGAACCGGACATCGTCAGATCCGTCCACGGCGAAATGAGCCACGCGCATGCGGGAAGCTCTTCATCCCCGTCGCGCAACCGGCCAATCAATCCGAGAGTGAGTCCGGCCCCGGCGCTGTCGCCACCGATCGCAACGTCCGCAGCACCGATACCTTGATTTCGCAGAAATCGCCATGCACTCAGCGCGTCCTCGTACGCTGCGGGAAACGGATGCTCGGGCGCGAGCCGATATGCGACAGCAAGTGTCCGCATTCTCGCCGCCCGGCCCGCTTCGGTGACCAAACGACGATGACTCTGGATTGAACCGGAACAGTAGCCGCCGCCGTGAAAAAACATCAACACGCGAGAAGAATCGCTACCGGGAACCACGGAATATTCCGCCGGCATGCCGTTCACATCGACGGCAGTGAATTCCACGTCGTCGGCAACGGGCCAAACAGCACCAACCTCGGCGATACGCTTTCGCCTTTCAGGCCAACCAACCGGCCGTGGTTTGGAGCTCAGTAGCGCGCGGACAGCATCGATTTCGCTTTGGGCCATTGTCTTTCCTCTGTGAAGCCGCCGAAGCCATCATTGAGCAGCGCTGAAATTTCGGCTTTCGTCAGTGCGCGCAGCTTGGCATTCTGCGCACTCGGAGCAACTGAAAAATTGTCCGGCTCAGCTGACTATGCCGCATCATTACGACGCCATCATCATCGGCGCGGGACACAATGGCCTGACCTGCGCCTGCTACCTGGTCAGAGCAGGGCTGAAGGTCCTTGTCCTTGAACAATATCACACCGTTGGCGGTATGACGGTCACCGAAGAAGAAACGTTGCCGGGCTTTTGGTCTGACATTCACGCAAGCGGTTATCAGCTTGCAAATCTCTCACCGGTTCCGAAGGAGCTGGGTTTGCTTGATCGCTACGAACTCATCGAGCCGGAAATTCCTTTTTCGCATGCATTTCCCGATGGCCACATCATCAGCGTCCATCGCGATATTGAAAAGACTGTCGCCGAGATAACCCGCTATTCGGCGAAAGACGCCGACACTTGGCGTGCGCTGATGAACCAGTTTCTCGCACAAAAGGATGCGATTACCGCGGCGATGTTTTCACCGCCGCCTCCGTTTCCGGCAGCGGCAGCGCAATTTGCCGCATCGCCAGCTGGCATGGAAGCCTATCGCTTCAGCATGCAGAGCGTCAGATCGTGGGCGAACCAAACGCTCGAGTCCGAGGCAACAAAGACACTATTCGGCTCCTTCGCTACGTTTTTAGGCGCCTCGCCCGACGATGCTGGAGGCGCAGAGTTCGGCTGGCTCTTTGCGTCAGTCCTGCAAAACGCAGGGAACAATCTGGTCAAAGGCGGGATGCATCGCGTTACGCTGGCAATGGCTGAAGATCTGAGAGCACGTGGCGGCGAAATCCGCACCAGCGCGCTTGTGGAAAAAATTCTCGGCCACGCAAAGCGCGCTACTGCCGTGCGTCTCGCGAGCGGCGAGGAGATTTCCGCTAGTGAGCTGATCGTCTCGAATATCGACCCGGGTCACCTCATAACGGATTTGCTCGGAGCGGAAATGGTGGGACCAGACATCGTGAACACGATGAAGCGCTACGAGTGGGGCGATTCAGTCTTTGTTATGTTCGTCGCACTCGAGAGCCCTGTTAATTACAAAGCCGGACCCGCCGCTCGGCAATCAGCGCACGTTCATCTTACCGAACCGTCTCTCGACTTCTTCGTGCGGGTCTATCTACAATGTCGCGGTGGCGCGCTGCCTTCGGCGCCAATGATCGTGAGTTGGAACGATTCCGCGATAGATCCCAGTCGCGCACCGGCCGGCAAGGCGCTGATGAAATTCGTGGTGCTAAGTGTGCCGTATGTCATTACTGGCGATGCGACCGGTAAAGTTCCGGCGCACACCTGGAATGAAGCGCGCGAACCGTACGCCGATTACCTTATCGACCTAATCACTGCGAATTACATTCCCGACTTGAAGGCAAAAATTCTAAAGCGGGTGGCCCATTCACCGATTGATATTTCGCGCAAGATCATAAGCGCCGTTCGCGGCACGCTAGGTCAGGGCGCGTTTCTCCCCTATCAAAGCGGTTCGCTGCGCCCGATTCCGGAGCTTGGCCAATACAGAACGCCTGTGCCTAACGTGTACCTGTGCAGTTCCGGTAGTCATCCCGGACCCGGCGTGTCGATGGCACCTGGAAGAAATGCGGCGCAGGTGATTTTCGGTGACTTGGGGTTGGATTTTACGCGCGCGATCTCAGATTTTTAAAGGTGCACCTTCTAGATTTGCTTTGAAAAATTATCTCCAGCTCAATTTGAGTCTGCTCTACTGGATTTTCGTTGCGCCGTTCACGGGTCAATTTTTCAAGATCGCGCCGATCTTCAGGCAAATGGTTTTCATAGGTGTGCGCGCGGCGCCGATGGTAGCACTCACTGCGTTCAGTGTAGGCGTGACGCTTGCGATGCAGGCCGCCCATTCGTTGGAGAGTCTCGGTGCAGAGTTGTACATCCCGGATCTTGTGATGCTCACGCTGTTACGCGAGATGGGACCGGTCCTAATCGCGGTGATTGTGATCGGCCGGAGCGGCTCAGCTGTGGCGGCCGAAATTGGCACTATGAAAGTGTCCGAAGAAATCGAGGCGCTCCAAGTGATGGCAATCAACCCGGTGCAATTTTTGGTGGTGCCACGTTTCCTGGCCATGCTCGTCATGCTGCCGGCGCTTACGATTTTTGGAAATTACATCGGCATCCTCGGGGGATGGGCGGTCTGCTGTTCCGTTCTCGATTTTAACACTGCCGGCTATATCATGCGCGCGGTGGAAAGCGCGGACACTTGGGATTTGTACTCCGGAATGATTAAGAGCGCCGTATTCGCTTGGATCATTATCACGATCTCGTGCAACGCCGGGCTAAATGTCGAGGGTGGTGCCGAAGGCGTCGGTCAGGCGACTACCGCTGCGGTAGTGCAAGCTTTGCTTGCCATGCTAGTGATGAACGCCGTTCTGACAGGGATTTTCTTTTTCGCTGCATGAAAGATAACGGAGAGACTATCATCGAGGTGAACAATCTCGTCCGGAAGTTCGGCGATCGCGCGGTGCTCGACGAGCTGTCGTTCAACGTCCATCGTGGCGAGACTCTGGTGATTATGGGCGGCAGTGGTTGCGGCAAGAGCACACTGCTCCGCCATATGATTGGGTCCATGAAACCGACTTCGGGATCGGTGAGACTTTTCGGGGAAGAAATTACAGGGATGAAGGAACGCGAGATTGAACGAGTACGCCTGCGATTCGGAATGTTGTTCCAATCCGGTGCGCTCCTCGCGTCTCTCACAGTGGGCGAGAATGTTGCCCTGCCACTGTCGCAGCACACCAATAAGTCGCCCGACGAAATCGACCAAATCGTGAGAGGAAAGCTTGAGATGGTCGGCCTGACCGGGTTTGAACATCTTAAGCCAGACGAAATCAGCGGCGGAATGAAGAAGCGCGTGGGGCTTGCGAGAGCGCTTGCTCTTGATCCGGAACTACTATTTAGCGACGAGCCGACCTCCGGGCTTGATCCAATCATGACCGCCGTTGTCGACCAGCTAACCCAAAAGTTGACTCAAGGCAGCCACATGACGGCAGTCGTCGTGTCACACGATATGACGAGTGCCTTTCGCATCGCTACGCGCATGATTATGCTTGGACATGGCTCAATTGTCGCGCAAGGCACGCCGGACGAAATTCGAAACAGTCCGAACGCTGAAGTGCAACAATTTATCAACGGTCGTGCCGACGGACCGATTCCGTTGAACCTTTCACAGGAAGAGCATAAAGATCATCAACAGGTCCGGCCCCGGCCGTTTCTGGGTGCGCGGTTCCGTTTTCATCACAAGCATTCATGAAGCGCAATCTGTCGGATATCTTCGTCGCCCTCTTTGTGATCGCGTGCAGCATCGTCCTGCTCGCTGCGCTTACTCTCGCCCTCTCAGGATATCACCTCAAGAAACCGACACGTACTCTGCAAATCAATTACGAAGATGTGACCGGCATCAAAGTCAATTCAGAGGTGCGCTACGCAGGCGCGCCGGCGGGACGCGTGATCGCGATGCGTCACCTTACGGCTAAGGAGCGTGATGCGAGCACAAACAACAAGGACGCCGTGCAGGTGACCGTTAGCCTGGACGAAGGAATTCCGCCGTTGCCCTCGGACATAACTGCGACGCTAAGTTCGGATACTATGCTCTCTCCGAAATTCGTAGCACTTTCGGCAGGCACACCCGGTGGACAGACGCTGGCAAACAACGCGTCGATCGAAGGCCATCCTGCTTACGGCCTCGAACAAATCACGGCGGCAGCCGGCCCATTATTCGATAACGCCAACAAGTTGATCGATAATCTCAATGTCACAGTCACGGGACTAAAGAGGGATCTGAACGACTTCACTCCGAAACTCGGCCCACTCGCTGATTCCTTTAAGCTGGACTTGGACAACTTACAGAATGCGATCACGAATCTTGATGGCCTCGCCAAGGGTGCGGACTCTTTCTTGGGAACAGCCGACAAGTTCATCAGCACGACGGACAAGCAGCTTCAGGAACAGATGAAACAACTGCACGTGACTCTGTTGAACTTGAAAGTGCTCACGACGCACGCAAAGGCGCTCGTTGATGAGCTCGCCCAAAGACCAAACCGGATCATCTTTGGCGGGAAGCCTCCCAACCTCACGCCCGAGTCAGAAATCCTCAAAAGCTCAAAACCCGTGCCGGGAACAAAACCGTGATTTCTGTCTCTCGCCCTTAGTAAATGCGGCGCGGAAGCCGGACTGCATGAAACAAAAAGCCGCCACGCGGTAAAGCGTGACGGCTGATTGTGAAATGCTCCTGCTTTGTTGGAGCGGGCGCGGCTTTAGGGATTGTTGACCACTTGCGGCGCAGGTTTGCTCGCTTCAAGCTGTGCGCTCACCTTCTGTAGGCCCGTAGTGAGAGCTTCAATTTGCTTCTGCTGCTGGGCATTTGCTGCTTCCTGCTTTTCGACCATAGATTTCAACTGCGTAATTGTCGCTCCCTGCTCCTGCACGGTGCGATGCTCTTTGAGAAACTCATTGAGCAGCATCGCGTTCACCTGGTCGTAGCGCACGGTGTAAATCTCGCCGCTCTTATCTCTCACTACCAGGCTCGGATTCACCTTAGCTACTTCCTCAGCCACAAGTCCGAATTGCGGCGCGCGCTCAGCATCGATTTCCTTCTTGTAACGGAACGTGACAGGTTTCAGCGCAAGAATGGCTTCACTTGCCTTGTTCATGGGCCTGATTTCATCCTTGAAACGTTCAGAGGAAGGTGCGACGCCAAGTTGGCCGTTCCCATTTACAACGACTGCAATCCCCGAAACCGCTGTACCGCTAATACCTGCGATAAAGGTTTCCGTCTGCGTTCCTTGCGTGCCTAAGCGGACGGCGTTGGCCTCGCCAGCAACGCCTGGGTTGCCGATGTCGATATTGTTGTCGCCTGTCGTCAGATTCGTGCCCGCGCCAGAGCCTAAGGCAATGTTAAGGCCGCCGGTTGTGTTTTGAAACAGCGCTTGAAAACCCACGGCGATGTTTAAGCTGCCGCCGGTGTTGTGATAGAGCGCCATATATCCGCTGGCTGTGTTTTCCCTACCCAGGTCGTTAAAGGCCAACGCTTCAAACCCATCACCCGTGTTAGCGATGCCCTCGGTATCGGTATAGAGCGCCCGAAAGCCGGTGGCAGTGTTAAAATCCCCAAGAAAGTGGTGATAGAGCGCTTGCGCGCCGTAGGCCGTGTTTTTGTTGCTGAAGTCATTGCTAAACAACGTTTGATAGCCAGTCGCGGTGTTCTGGTTGGCACTGGCGTTTTTATATTGCGCTTGATAACCTAGGGCCGTATTCCAGGCACCGAAGGTCAGGCTAAAGAGAGCATCAGTGCCCTCTGCCGTACTGCCTTGGAGATAGCCTCCATCCGGTGGCGGACTGACCGCTTGCGTGTTTCGGACGAGCGCAAAGCAGACGAGGGTAAATGTAATCAGAACTGTTGGAATGCTTGTTTTCATATCCTGCGAGTCTCGGCAAAATCTCGCCAGTTTGTCGAGGCGAATCGCCGCAAGCACGAATCGCCGATTCGAGTTTAAGAAACGCAGTCAACTTTTCTCGGCGTACACAACGAATCGCCCTCCGCCATCGCGATGTGCGTCTGCAATCCAGCGGCAGCCGGACTGCCTTTTAAAGTTGAAAGGTCAACGGTCGCGTGAAGGATTGCACAAGGGCATATCCGCGCCCTTGAGGCTGAGCCACTTAAACGTAAAAAGGCTAGCCAACTTGGCCAACGTTCAAGGATAGGTGATGATGCCTTGCGATGTTTTCAGGCGCCTTGCCGGAGCTTTCCCGCGCAGGCGTCAGCCAAAAACTCAACTCATAACCAGCCTGAAATCGCAGCCTGTTGACCGCTTTGGTAGGCTTGAGCTTTCGATGCCCGCCGACTCTTATTTTAGCTCTAAGACCAAGGTCAAAGAGCCATGCCCGCCGAAGAAATGGTCGAGAGCCTGTAACTGCCGGAATGGACGCGGCAACGGGGGTCACTGGAAATGGCCGGGCGCGAAGAACCGCAACGGTCGCGCCAAAGCCAGAGCGGGCGACGCGCCGCGATTGAGCTGAGGATACCCCATGTTGATTTCAACAGAGGGTCTGGGTCGTTAGGCGACTCGTTAGGCGTGCGTGCGCTGCGATTTACGATCTACTGAGGGTCATAGCTTCGGAACTTCGCGCAGAAACAACTCACTAAATGCCTCAGTCAGCGAGCGAACCCACGGAACTGAATCCTTACCTTGCAGGAACGGGTAGATTTTCGGACTTACAAACTCTTTTTGGAAATGGAATGTCGCGTGCCGCACCTTTTTCAAGGCGGCAACATTTGGCGATTGCAAGAGTGGGTCGATCTTTGGGTCGTGCAGCTTTAGCTTCTGAAAGCCTTCGATCACGACATAAAGACCGGCGTACCAGTAAAGCATGAACACGCCGCGATCATCGGCCAAGTCCAGCAAGGCTTTTCGGATTGCGTCGTTATCGAGTGGCTGAATTTGTTGGAAAGGGTTTTCAATCTCAGCATCAGCGAGCGTCGCGTCGAAACGAATCCGCATCTTGTTTGCTGCGATGAATACCGATGCAGCGTGCCGACCGCCAGTGGTAGCGTCTTCATGGCGAGCAACGTTCCTTTCATCCGTAGTTCAGATTCAATCACGCAGTGCCGCGCACTGTAAAGCGTCTAGTCCCCCTTTATTTCGGAACTTCGCCTCTTTGTTCCTGTAGGAATTAGTGAACCAAAATTTTGAATTTACCTATGTTTATTAAATCATTGCAGATCGGGTTAATGGGGTTCCTCCTTTGTGCTGCGAGCGTTTGGGCCGGACCAACAAGCATTCAGGGCATCGTGAAGGACGCGAGCGGGCAGCCGATTAAAGGTGCGGATGTCCGGATTGAATCGGTAGATGGTAAGCAGCTTTTCAAAACCGTAAAAACTAATGCGAGAGGTCGCTATGTTTCACAGGGGCTGCAGCTTAGAGTTTACCGGGTAACGTTGTTGGTGAATGGCGCAGTCAAAGCGTGTATTACCAACATAAAAACCAAGCAAGATCAGGCTACTGAACTCAATTTAGATCTGAAGCGGGTGGCGGCGGTGCGAGCAACCACCGAGCAGAAGAAAGGAAAGAATATGGTTTGGTTGCCGGCTCGTACCGGAAGCCACCTCGGTGGTAACTGGGTCGAAGTTGACGAGTATGGGAAGGCCGCGTCCGATTCCAACATTCACACGGGCACTGGTGAAGATCTACGCCGCCAACAGCTGACACAACCGACAGGTTCACTTCCAGGGGCGGGACCGACGCCTTTCCCTTGACGCCTTCCATCGGACTAGCTAAGGGATGTCAAAAGGCAAAGGTTAAGGGACATTAAGCTTCTCGCTGCCCTTTCAGGGTCAAAAACAGCTCCCTAGAAGGGGTCGTGCGCAAACTCTAAGGGGTCTAGGAATCGGTGAATTTCGGTGGACGAGTTATGACGACTTGTTATGACCTACAGCCTTTTTAGGGCTGAAAACACCCTGTTTTGCTAGGTAAAACAGCGACCCAGAGGCATAGAACCGTGATTTAATACTCGGAGCGGCTGCCCGGGGCGTGAGGCAGTTTGCGATACCGCCGCATCATTTTGAGAAAGCGAATCGCATCGCGCCCGGGATGGATCTTGCTGACTTGGTCGGTGTAGACGGTCGTGATCGGGACTGATTCAATCCTGTAGCCTTTACGGCTGGCGATGATTAGCGCTTCAGTGTCGTAATCGAACCGGTGCCCGCCGCCAAGCACGTCTGGAATTAGCTGTCGATCTAACATGCGGTAACCGCACTGCGTGTCCGGAATCTTCTGTCCGCAGACGCGGCTAATCTGATTGCTCATATAACGGTTCGCAACGCGCCGCACAAACGGCATGCGGGCAACGTCCTCCATGCGGTTGCCAATAAGAAGCGTGGGTTGTGTCACCGAGGCTGCTGCTAGCAAAAATCGATCGATCTCTTCGGGTAGATGTTGACCATCAGAATCCAGAAGGACTACCCAAGTGATTTGTCGATCTTGCCCGCTGCCCGACGGATTTGCAGCGCCAAGCCAGTGCGCGAGTCCGGTCTTAATTGCTTCGCCTTTGCCTTGGTTGTGAGTGTGAACAATAACTTCGGCCCCGGCTTCGCGCGCGCGTTGTTCCGTCTGATCGGTTGAGCCGTCATCAACAACGAGAACGTGATCCAGCCGTTCCCGGGTTCGACGCGCGATGTCGCCGATGTGTTTTTCGTCCTGATACGCCGGAATAACCGCCGCGGTTTGCGATCTAATATTTTCCGTCATGTCGAGCGAAGTCGAGACATCCCGTTGCGAAACCTGAATGTGTTGCCGCGGGGTTCCTCGACGTCGCTTCGCTTCGCTCGGAATGACAATGATTGCAAGCGCGATGGTGTAGCGTGCGCTGTCCTCAGCGCATCCATTTGAAGCGACTGGAAAGCCGGCGCTCGACAGAATCCGCTGAGGACAGCGGACACTACAGCGGAAGATTTGTTACCGTCGTTGCGATTATCGGCGCACAACCGGATGGAAATCAGCCGCGTGATAAGAGCTGCGGACTAGCGGCCCCGAAGCGACGTAGAGAAACCCTTTCCCGCGCGCGATGTCCCCGTAATAATCGAATTGCTCGGGCGTGATGTATTCGACGACGGGCAAATGCTTCGGGGTCGGACGAAGATACTGGCCCATGGTTAAGACTTTGCACCCGACCTCACGCAAATCGTCCATGGTCTGAAAAAGTTCAGTCTCCTTTTCGCCAAGGCCGAGCATTACCCCGCTCTTCGTGACCACGCGGTTCGACAGTTCCTTTGCACGCCGTAAAACTTGCAAGGATATCCGATACTTTGCTCGCGAACGCACGACAGGCGTCAGCCGTTCAACCGTTTCCATGTTGTGATTGTAAATGTCGGGGCCAGCATTGAGCACCGTCTGGATGCACCACTCATGGGCGTGAAAATCCGGAACGAGCACTTCGATGACGATTGAAGGATCCATCTCGCGAATAGCGGTGATCGTGCGCGCGAAATGATCTGCGCCGCCGTCTTTCAGATCGTCGCGCGCGACGGCAGTGATCACCACGTGTTTCAAATTCATCCGGCGCACTGCCTCCGCCACGCGCTTTGGTTCGTCGTCTTCCAAATCGAATGGTTTCGCCGTTGTCACTGCGCAAAATCCGCACGCGCGCGTGCAACGATCGCCCGCGATCATAAAAGTGGCCGTGCCCTGGCTCCAGCATTCCCAACGATTCGGGCATTGCGCGCTTTCGCACACCGTGTGCAACTGCAAATCGGAAATCAGCGCTTTGGTTGAAAAGAAAACCGGATTCGACGGCAGCCGCACTTTGATCCAGGGCGGCTTCTGCGCCTGGTGCAGGGTTGGATCGATCTTTGCGCAGGACATTTCGAACAAAAGTTACAACGTTAAAAACGTTACAAAAGTTAAATCGCTGCACATCCCCCTTACTAATGCCAACGTCGCATCATCGTCGCGCGAATGGTCGATCAATTCCGGTTTGCCCGCAGACGGCATTCTCCCTACGATTTCTGGCATAACAGCGATCCTGTCGCATCAGGTTTCAAACTCAACCCGGATTAGATGCTGAAGCCCCTGCAAAGCCGCACTGTCCTAATCTCCACGAGCATGGTCGCTTGGTTGATCATCGGCAGATGCGTTAGCGCACAAACTGTGAATTTCAACACGGTCGCGTTTCACGAGCGGAAGGGAGTACACCCTATTTCAGAACCGCCGGCGCGCTTGCGACAGATCACTGCCGAATTGTCAGGAAGCTTGGTTGGGCAGCCTCCCAATCTAGCAATCGAGTTCGTTCTGACGTTACAAAACACTGGTCACCAGGAGGTGAACATCGCAGATCCTCTAGACTCATTGTTCCTGCGATTCGCTACGGCCGAAAACAAATTAATAACTGTTCCAGAGAGGTTGCCCAAGGCGGTGCTTAATATCAAGAGCGGAAAGGAGAACATTCCATTTCCGGCTGCGATCGAACTTCGCCAAATAGTTCAGGGTAATTCGGTTCGTTATCAAAAAGAAGAGGTCATAACAATCGCGCCTGGGGAAAAGATACAGATTGTCTTTGATACCCAGCCAGTCATCATGGAAAAAGTAAATGCGGCGCTGCAATCTGAAACTGGGACAAGAACGAGGTCGTTCAAAGCCAAAGCAGGTCTAGTGTTACTTAATGCTCCTCCGCAGGCTGGCGGCCGGTCCGTCGAGTCAGATTGGGCATTCTTTTCCCTCTAACCAATCGATGAATCCAACGGCCCCATTTCGAAATAAGTTCATGATGTCTGCCACGACACCCTGCCGTGGCTTATCTCTTTCTCGTTAGGCCTCCGGGATTACTCCACTAGGCGCGCCCATGCCCAAAAAAACAGATCGAGCCAGCGCGAAACGGGGTGCGGCTTCAGCATCGTCCTGTCGGGAGCACGACAATAGCCCCGGGGTAACTGCGCATGTTGCCAGGATGACGCATCCACTGAAGCCGACACTTGAGGCGGTGCGCCGGGCGATTTTGGCGGCCGACCCAGCCATCACGGAGGGGATCAAGTGGAATTCCCCCAGCTTTTATTGCCACGGTTGGTTTGCCACCATCAGCAGCCACAAGCCTACGCAATTGGATGTAGTGTTTTTCTGCGGCGCGAAGGTGCGCGCTGATTGCACCGTGAGAGAAACCATCAATGATCCCGATGGCCTGCTTACCTGGCCATCGAAGGACAGGGCGCTTCTATCTTTCAAGACTGATGTTGATTTCCAAGCGAGACTGAAGTCCTTCCAGCGCATTGCCAAGCAATGGACCGGATACCAGAAGAGAAATGCAGTAAAGGCCTAACCAGCCGATGCAGCGAACCGCGAGATAGCATATGATCTACTTCATGACTGTTTGCCATCCACCCGATCGCTGCGTTGATCGCTTCTCAGGTCTCGCGGTCGCTGATCTTGAGTCCCGTTAGATGGTAGCGCGATCATATAATCCCGAAACGCAGTCCCCGACCAGCTGACTTCTAACATCGTCGGCTTTGAGATTTGATCGCGGCAAAGGTTCCGTCTTTAATTGCAGAGGCAATGGAACCGAATGAGGCTCTCGGTATCGCCGCTCAAGTGGCGGTGACGCTCGCTGGGTTCGCGGGCATTGTGGTGGTTTTTCTACCTGAATCGGTGCACCAATGGTCGCGCACGGACCGGTTTCGCCTCCGGTTGCTGCT
The DNA here is from genome assembly GCA_049791915.1 of Candidatus Udaeobacter sp. Classification (GTDB taxonomy): domain Bacteria; phylum Verrucomicrobiota; class Verrucomicrobiia; order Chthoniobacterales; family UBA10450; genus Udaeobacter. The sequence goes on along the minus strand of JBARAJ010000144.1, from coordinate 1,067 downwards.
CAGCAATTCCATTTTTCCGCTCGCTTATTCGTTGTTTGGAATGTTGCTGCTCACGATAAAGCCAGCGCCGGATTCTATCTGGCAATGGTGCAGTGCGTTTGCCGCAGTTTTCCAGGTGCCGTTTGCGATCGCAAATTTCAGAACGCCGCGTCACTTAAGTCCAGACGAATTCAAAGGGCTGCCCAAAATCTTTTTTTATCCATTGTTTGCGATCGGGATCGCCACGCTTTTGCTGCAATTTTACAACATCGCAGTGCTGAACCGGTTTTGGCCGTTCTTCGCCGGGATCTTCGTTCATCTCATGGCTGCGATGTTGCAGTTCGTGCGGCTTGTTCTTCCTCGGCAGCCCGTGCTCAAATGATATCTAACCAGGCGATGCAGGACCGCGAACCGTCCTTATGCCTGGCTTTGAGAGTATGCGAACGCAACTTCTTGCTCGCGCGGTCGATGATCTTGTGGCTCGTTAGATGAGTGCCAGCGACCAAGACTCTGTGCGATCACGAGCCGCGGCCGGAATCTGCTATAGGGCCGTTGGCGGCCTCATCTGCATAGCGGCACTGAACCTAATGCGATCCGGTGTTCGTAGCATTACTTGGCATGAACGATTTGGCGGCTCGTTCCTACTTCCGCTCGAGATGGTGGCAGGGATTGCGGGCATCGTCGTTTTCATGGGTTTCCTCCAGCTAGTGATTGCAATCATCCTCAAGCTGCGTGGGCGACGGTGATCACATTTTGTGCACCCAATCCATCTAACCATTCGATGAAGCCAACTCCGTCATTGCGATATAACCTCAGGGTGCTTGCCACGACACCCTGCCCGTGGCTTACCTCTTTCTCGTTAGGCGAAGAAGTTTATCCCATGAATAGTAAAATTACTCCAGCGCAGTTAAGTCCGGCGTTCTTTGCCCTCGGGCGAAATCGAAGGCCTTGTCCCCCATCATTATCCTCGGTGCCTTGGTTGCGGGTGAGCGAAGCTCAGGCACAATTCTCCGGATGGAAAACTCTGATTTCGCGGGGCGCGTCGCCGTCGTCACCGGCGCGTGGCGCGGCTTGGGACGGGCTGCCGC
>JBARAJ010000143.1:0-19862 GCA_049791915.1 Candidatus Udaeobacter sp. | reverse complement strand
CGGGCGAAGTTCCATGAATCTTCCCGCCCGGCTTCGACCAGGCTTAACTCCAACGCACGCACAGACCGTGTCAATTCGCTAAGGACCGAGCGCATCTGCGATAAGGTTGTGCCAACGCTGGGCGCGTCCGACAAATCACTGAGCGCCAGCAGAAGTTCCATGCGGGCAACATCACCAGCCACATACGCCTCCTGGACTTCATGCCAAAGCGAAGAGACCGACGCATCCCCATCGGCGCGCAAGTCGGGATGTAATCGACGCACCAGCCGCCGATAGATTTCCTTTACCCGCAGATCAATCGTCACCGGTTCAGTTGCGCCCGCCGACTCCTCATCAACCGCAGAACGCCGAACACCCGCCGGCCGGGGATCAGATCGATTCGGGACGCTTTCGGGCCTAACGAACATATGCGACTTAAAAACTTCAAAGCTGCTCGAATAAACGTCGTCATCCATCTTGGTCGGGTTCGTGCCAAGAAATGTTCGCACCCATTCTTGAAACAGAGCTTCCTGCTCGAATTCGCTCAGATGAGGTGTCGATTGCGATCCATAAGAGAAAGTCTCCCGCTCATCGGCAACGCCCGGATTTTCGCGTCGAAACAGAACGCGCCGATAGGCGCTGTGCGGATCCTGGATGTGTCGCCGCATTTCAATCTCCACTTCATGAATCAGGTTTTGCGCGTCCCGAATCTTATCCTCGACATCCCGCGCGGTGCTAAGCAACGCGCCAAACTCACGGACCCGCCACCGGACGAACGCGGGCTTGTCCTGTCGTTCAAACTGCTGCCAGCCAAGTCGCGCTCGCTCCAGACGCACCATCATGTCGGTGCATTCGGCGGCGGCATTGGCTCGCAGCGGCGCTTGATCAATCCAAACAATCTCCAGGCAATCTCTACGGGAAACTGTCCCGGCCCGTGCGCGAGTGACGCGTTCAGATAAGCGTGCGCGGGTCATCCCCAAACCTTACCGCAGGCATGTCGGTCAACAACATCACTCGCCGATTCCCAAGAATTAAAAGATAACCGCAGTTTCGCTCGCGTGTTTCGCGGGCTAACTCAGGTTAAAGTTCGTTTCGGTAAGATGCCGAAACCAGCACGCTGGAAGCGTGCGCTCCCCGACATTACGTCTTTGCGTAGATCTCCGAACCTTGTTCCAGGAATTCTTTCCTCTTTTCCTGCATTCCGGATTCGATTGCTGCCTCATTCGTTAGGCCATGTTCAGCAGCGTACTTGCGCACGTCTTCGGTGATCTTCATGGAACAGAAGTGTGGACCGCACATCGAACAGAAGTGCGCGGTCTTCGCGCCCTCCTGCGGCAACGTCTCGTCGTGGAAGTCGCGCGCGGTCTCGGGGTCGAGCGAAAGATTGAATTGATCTTCCCAGCGAAATTCGAAGCGCGCTTTGCTGATAGCGTTGTCGCGATATTGCGCGCCAGGATGGCCTTTGGCTAGATCGGCGGCGTGCGCGGCGATCTTGTAGGCGATCACGCCGTCTTTGACGTCCTTCTTGTTAGGCAAACCGAGATGTTCCTTCGGCGTGACATAGCACAACATGGCGCAACCGTACCAGCCGATCATGGCCGCGCCGATCGCGCTGGTGATGTGATCGTAGCCGGGCGCGATGTCAGTGGTGAGCGGGCCGAGGGTGTAGAACGGCGCTTCGTCGCACCACTCGAGTTGCTTCTCCATGTTCTCCTTGATCAAGTGCATTGGAACATGGCCGGGGCCTTCGTTCATCACCTGAACATGCTGCGCCCACGCGCGCTTGGTCAGCTCGCCTTGTGTGTAAAGTTCGGCGAACTGCGCTTCATCGTTCGCGTCCGCGATTGAACCGGGCCGCAAACCGTCGCCGATAGAGAAGCTGACGTCGTAAGCGGCCATGATCTCGCAGATCTCATCCCAATGGGTGTAGAGAAAACTTTCCTGATGATGCGCGAGGCACCACTTGGCCATGATCGAGCCGCCGCGCGAGACGATGCCGGTGGCGCGCCGCGCCGTCATCGGGATGTATCTTAATAGGACCCCAGCGTGAACGGTGAAGTAATCGACCCCCTGCTCCGCCTGTTCGATGAGGGTGTCGCGATAAATTTCCCAGGTCAGTTCTTCCGCGCGGCCGCCGACTTTTTCCAGCGCCTGATAAATCGGAACGGTGCCGATCGGCACGGGACTGTTGCGAATGATCCATTCGCGCGTGGCGTGAATGTTCTTTCCCGTGCTCAGATCCATTACCGTGTCGGCGCCCCATTTCGTCGCCCAACGCATTTTCTCGACTTCTTCCTCGATTGACGACGCCACGGCGCTGTTGCCGATGTTGGCGTTGATCTTTACCAGGAAATTACGGCCGATAATCATCGGCTCGGACTCGGGATGGTTGATGTTCGCGGGAATGATGGCGCGACCGCGCGCCACTTCGGATCGGACGAATTCGGGTGTTATTTCGTCTGGGATGTTTGCTCCGAATGATTCGCCGCGATGTTGTTGGAATAAGGTAGAGCGAGCCTCCGGCTTGCTATTGAGCTCGAGTCGCAAGCGAGACGCATGCGCTACTTTTCCATTCTCCCGGATGGCGATGAATTCCATTTCGGGCGTGACGATTCCCTGGCGCGCATACCAAAGCTGCGTCACGGGATGACCAGCGGATGCGCGCAACAGTTTCAGGCGCGAGGGCGCGCCGGCTCCATTGAACGTTGGACGTTTCACGGCGACAGCCGCGTGCTTGTCAGACAAATAGCCATCATCAATCGGCCTAACGACTCGTCCCTCGATCTCGTCTACATCTCCGCGCTTTAGGACCCAATCGCGGCGCAAAACCGGAAGCCCTTGTAGTGGGTCAAGCATCACGCTTGAATCACCCCATGGGCCGCTCGTGTCGTAAACGCGTACGGGTTCGTTTCCTTCGGTCTCACCGTTCATCGACTTCGTCGGCGCGAGCGAGATTTCCCGGAGCGGAACGCGAATGTCGGGGTGCAGTGTCCCCTTAACGTAGACTTTCTTCGAATTCGGGAGAGGCGCGCTCGTCCTCGCGGATTCCTGGGAACCGTTGTCGCTCTTCATATGCTCACGGAAATATCAAGAGATTTGATTCGCTCGCTTCCCACTCGCTCAGCCTTCGGCCTTCCCGTCCATCTCGCGGTTTCCCTAGCCGCTCGATTCTCGACTTCGCTCGGGATGACAGAAGACGGCACCCGAATGTCAGATTCGGAATATTCGTGTCGATTCGTGTCCATTCGTGGTTAAAAATTAAAAGCCATGCGCGGAAAAATCGCATGACTGAAATCGCCAGTCCGGCATCGGACCCTCGCTCCCTTCGGCGGCATTACCCGCATCAGGTTCAAGGGGTCTCCAGTTTGACACCGGACTCTCAGCCATTGCGGCTCCCCCGCCCTCTTATGTATAACGAGAGTAAGGCCCGCGTGCAGCAAGTCAACAACTGCTGCGCGCGGATCGTTGGTGAACAGTATTAGCCGACTGGATGCAGCGTCCCGTTGCTAGTTCGCTGCTGTCTCCTGTTTGATGTTGGTGTGGAAAATCGCCAGCCAATCGTTCCCTTCTTTTTTCCAGACCGATCCGGAGTTGTAGGTGCCAGAAGCATCCTTACCATCGACGGTGCCTTCAACTTTCACTGTGTAAGTGGTCACGATGACATCTTTTTCATCAGAGAAGGCGTCATAGTTGCTGATGGCGAACGATTTCATGTCCCACTTCTTCATGCCGGCTAACTCTTTTTCGAGGTTGGAGACGCCGTCCGCGTAGACGCAGCGGATGTCCTTATCTACGACATTCCTGAACGCGTCGGCCTTCTTGTCTTTGAACGATTGCCACGCCGCTTTTTCTTTGGCTTCGATCGCGTCCTTCTCCGGACCGGCCATCGACCAGGCAATCGTCGCGAAGAGCGCCGTCACGGTATAGGTAATTAGTTTCTTCATAAGGTTCGTCCTTTCGTTGAGGTTGAATGCTGAGATTAGCCTGCTGCGGTCGAGCAGAGTCAAGGTCAATCAAAGGAATCTGCCCTTAACGGCTTACGAGCGAAGCCAATCAAGTTTAGAGGCAGCCCTGTCGGATGCGGTACTAGAAGTTGCAGGCGAGCGCGCCCACCGCTACGCGAACTTCACGGAACAATGGGAGCAGATTCGAGAGACGCCGTTGGCGCAGGAGTTGACGTCTGCGGCTGCGAGAGCAAGGCGGATCGACCGACCAACTCGAGTAAGCTTGCATCCGCTTCTTTCACATTCCCTTCCTGAATGACAGGGTCAACAGGCGCCGACTTCGCCTGGCGACGATAATCGGCAACGATCATTGGCGGCTGTTTCTTGATCGGCAGCGCCTGGTAGTTTTCGATTCCCGTCCCAATCGCGCCCGCCAGTTTCGCGCGCCAATCTTTGTTCGAGATCAATTTGCTTTCGCCGCGCTCCGTCAAAAAGCCGCCTTCGATCAACACCGCCGGCACCTTCGTCAGGCGCAGCACTGCGAACCGCGCGCGTTTGATACCACGGTCGTACTCGGGAATGTGCCCAAGAAGCGAATGATAAATGCAAGCCGACAGGGCCGTGCTTTGCGCGTCGACCGTGCTGCCTGGTTGCGTGTTGTAAGCGCTCGACGAGATGGCGCTGTCGGAAGTAGACGGCGCACCACGCGGCGTAAACGAAAAAATCTCGAACCCGGTGGCGTTCGGATCATCACCGCTGCCGTTGAAATGGATGCTGACAAAAATGGAATTGCGCGCTGAGTTGGCGATCTGCGCGCGCACTTCCAACGGTACAAAATAGTCGCTCTCACGGGTCATGATCACGCGCAGCCCTTTCGCCTGCAGAAGCGGGCGGAGCTTTCGCGCGACATCGAGGGCAAAGTCTTTTTCCGCCCCGTAACGGCTCATCTGCCCTTTGTCATGCCCGCCATGTCCGGGATCGAGAACGACGGTCTGAACCTTGCCCACGTCCGGGACTCGGTGCGGCCGCAGGAGCGGCTCAATGGTTTTGGCTACGTCAGTCCGCGTCACCAAAGATTTTCCATCCTGTTCAATCACGGGGAAGCACAACCAACTTCGAGCGCCATTGATGATGGCTTCCCTGCTGCCGCTGACGAACTCCAGCGGGTGATCCGCTGTGTCTTTCTGTATTTTCGCTCCCGAGGGGACGACTTCTGCGGGCAAGCCGTAAAACTTGGAAATGTTGTCGACGCTCAGATAATCGTGCCCATTTATTTTGATTACCTGCCACTCGCCCGCGGCAATCGCGATTGAGGAGGGAAGGGCCAGGGAAGCGAAGACCAACGCGAGAATCGACCAACGCTTTACCGGGAGGGGCATGCCTGCGCTATCGTACCAAAAAGTGCGTCCATCACAAGGAGTGACACCTTCAATGTCTCGAAAACTTTGCGAGCTGACCCGGCTCCGCTGAACGCATAGGGGAGGCAAGCGAATTGCTCTTTGTGCATTCAAACTCCCGATTGACTTGCGGATTTTTCGCGCTAAACACCGGAAATGTCTTTTTGCATTCGACGCTCCGCCCACGGTCTGGTCGCATTGCTCGTCGCGCTAACTCTGACACCGCTCGCGATGGACGCAGCTCCGCAAAGCAAAAAGTTCCCGAAATGTTGCGTCTGGCGTGTAACGAATGCGAAGGCGCCATTTTATCTCGTGGGCTCAATTCACGCGCTGAGCAAAAAAGATTATCCACTGCCCCAACCGTATGACATTGCGCTGAAAGATAGCACCCGGTTCCTCTTTGAATTCGATCCAACGCAGCACGTAGAATTTCAAAAGAAATTTGAGTCCGCGGCCAAGTATCCGCCGGGACAAGACATCCGTTCAAAGATTAGCCCGCAGTTGCTAGCATGGCTCCGCAAAAACATGTTCACCGTGATACCCGATGCTCGCGACGGAAATGGTGAGCGATTCGTGAGCTTCGAGAGCCAGCTTCGTTACAAGCCCTGGTGGATCGCCCAGCATCTGACCGCGCCCGCTTCATACAGCAAATCATCCACCACCCATGGTTTGGATAATTATTTTGTGGATCACGCCATGAAATTGAGAAAGGAGATCGGCGGACTCGAGTCGGTTAATGAACATGTAGCGGTGATGGGTGGGTTGTCCGATCGAGACAGCGAGTTCATGCTGCAGGACGCGCTCACTCAGCCCAACAATGCCGACAAAGAGTCCGGCAGGATGTACAAAGCATGGCGGAAAGGCGACACCAACGCGCTCTGGGCAGGCGACACGACACTCCGGTCAAAAGCGCCGAGGATTGCGGCGCGTTTCGTCGATGATCGCAACGTGAAATGGATCCCGCGAATCGAGGCGGAACTCAAAACCGGCAAGCCCACCGCGATTGTCGCGGGCGCGCTTCATTTCTCCGGGCCGCACAGCGTGATCGCGCTATTGCAACAGCGCGGGTACGTGATCGAGCAGTTGTAACTTTACTCGGCTGCACACACAGTGCCGGAATAACGCCCCTCCCCCGCGACGGTCGGTTCAACGGAAGCGCGTGTGGAAGGTCTAATCCGCATCAACAAATTGGAACCGCTCATCTCATTCTGTTTCTAAATCATGAAATCGTTTATCACCATCATCACTTTGGTTGTTTGTTCGTTTGCCGCCGTTGTTGCGGCGCCCCAGGGACAGACCGATCAAAACCCCCAACCGCTTGATGCCACCAACAGGGATTCATCAGTAAAACCGGGCGACGACTTTTTCCTGTTCGCCAATGGCAACTGGATCAAACAGACAGAGATCCCGCCTGAATATTCCCGATGGGGCGCGTTCAATGAACTGATTGAACGCAATAACGACGCATTGCACACGATCGCGGAGAAGGCCTCGCAAACACAGGTCGACCCGAAGCTTGCGCCGGAGACACGGAAAGTCGGTGATTACTACGCGAGCGGGATGGACGAGAAGGCGGTCGAAGCCGCGCGCACGACGCCTCTGACAGAGGAGTTTCAGAAAATCGACGCGATGAAAGATAGCCAGGATGTGCTGAAGGAGATCGCGCACCTCCACAGCCTCGGCATCAATGCATTCTTCAATTTTGGCTCGGGCCAGGACGCGAAGGACAGCAATCACGACATCGCCCAGGCGGTGCAGGGCGGACTCGGCATGCCGGATCGAGATTACTACACAAAGCAGGACGCCGATATGAAAGAGAAGCGCGAGAAGTACATCGCGCACGTGACGAAGATGCTGACCTTGTTAGGCCAGCCGTCGGAGAAAGCTGCCGAAGACGCTAAGAAGATCATGGCGCTGGAAACGAAATTGGCCGAAGCATCGCGCACGCGGGTGGAGTTACGCGACCCAATCAAGAATTACAACAAGATGGGGGTGCGACAGCTGCAGGACCTGACACCCGACTGGAAGTGGAGCGATTATTTCAACTCGATCGACGTGCTCGAGCCGGGGGACGTCAACGTCCATCAGCCGGAGTTTTTCAAAGCGGTGAACAATTTGTTCAAATCGACAGCGCTGGATGATTGGAAGGCATACCTCCGTTGGAATCTGATTAGCGCGACCGCGCCATATCTTTCCAAGGATTTCGTCGACGAGAATTTCGATTTTAACCAGAAAATCCTGCGCGGCACCCAGCAGAACAAGCCGCGCTGGAAACGTGTAGTCACTTCAGAGGACGGCGACATTGGCGATGCGCTTGGCAAGCTGTACGTAGGCTTTTATTTCCCACCCGAGGCGAAAGAGCGCGCACTCGAACTCGTGAACAATTTGAAGGAAGCGCTGGCCAACCGAATCAAAACGCTCGATTGGATGGACGAGCCGACAAAAAAGGAAGCGCTCAAGAAACTCGCCGCGATGAACGTCAAGATCGGTTATCCCGATAAGTGGCTTGATTATTCATTGCTGGAGATCGACCGCGGCCCGTTCGTTATGAATACGCTCCGCTCCGAAAAATTTGCAGCCGGTCGGGACCTGCAAAAGATCGGCAAGCCAGTCGATCGCACCGACTGGGGAATGACCCCGCCGACAGTGAACGCGTATTATCAGCCGACCATGAACGAGATCGTCTTTCCGGCCGGCATTTTGCGGCCACCGTTCTTCTACGCGAACGCAGATGATGGGGTGAACTACGGCGCGATCGGGGCAGTTATTGGCCATGAAATGACACACGGGTTCGATGATCAGGGACGGCAGTTCGATGCCGCTGGCAATCTGCGCGACTGGTGGTCCAAGAAATCGGCGGACGAATACAACAAGCGCCGCAAAGCAGTTGTCGATCAATATTCCGCGTACGCGCCGCTGCCGGGCCAGCATGTGAATGGCGAACTCACGCAAGGCGAAAACATTGCCGACATCGGAGGAGTAAAGCTCGCTTATGCCGCGTTGCAGAAAGCGCTCGACAAAAACCCGGAGGATCGCACCAAAAAGATCGACGGGCTGACACCGGAGCAACGCTTCTTCCTGTCCTTCGCCGCGATCTGGCGATCGAAGATTCGCGACGAAGATCAAAAGCTGCGACTCACCACCGATCCGCATTCGCCCGCACAGTTTCGCGTGAACGGCCCGCTCGCGAACATGCCGGAATTTCAAAAGGCATTCAACGTGCCCGACGGTTCGGCGATGGTTCGCCCGGCGGACAAACGCGTGAATATCTGGTAACCGTCCGCTGTAGGGCGTCTGTGTCAGACGCCAATCGTCTCATTAACACGGCGCCTCAGCGCGGTGGTCGGCACTAATCCATTCCACAAACCGTTTAGACCGTTTTCCGAGCTGAGCGAAAGGTAACACCGGGCTAAAGCCGCAGTGTTACTGAGAGCAGGCCCAGGCAAGAAGGTCCGAGCACGTACCGGTCACACAAAAACAGTCCTTCGCTTATTCTTTCGCCACTTTGCCGCCCCAGCCCAAAATCTTCGCTTTCGTGCCGGCGGCTTCGGCTTCCTTGATGTTCCCGGCGCGATTGTAAAACAGCGAAAGACTTGTCCAGCCGATCTGATCGTTAGGCCGTAATTCTACTGCGCGTTTGCCGGCTTTGATCGCTTCCTCAAATCGCCCGAGCTTCATCAGCGCCATCCCGAGCGCATGCCAGCCGTCGAAAAAATCGGGATCAAGCTCCACGCATCGCCGGTACTTTTCGGCCGCGCTGTCCAAATCGCCGATGGCAACGTCGCCGCTCGCGTCGTCAAAAATCTCGTCGGGCGTTGCCATTTATTTTTCTCGCACAGCGAACACAACGGTCACAAAGAAATACCGACGGCAAATTTCAAACCCACGACTACTTCGTGTCCTTTTGTGGACTTCGTGTGAGCCCTACCCTTTCTTGGGTTCAAAGCCTGCTGCTTGCTGCCGGTCGCGCAACCATTCCACAACAACAATGCGCTCCTTGTTCTCAAGGATTCTCTTTTCGAAGGCTGCCTTTTTCTCCCCGGCACTCGCGCCCCCGAGTGGCTCTCGCTTTTCCAAAATCGCAATAAGTCCGTCCGTACCAGAAGGCACAAACTCCGTAACGTCGCCGGGATTTAGCAATGCCACCGAGTCTTTAATCGTGAGAAGCTCAGGTGACTGTTGTTTTTGCTCGTCTCCTTCAGATTTTTCCGATTGTTCCTCGATCAATGAAAACGCCGCGAGCTTCTCAGGTTTTACGCCGGCTTTGTCGATGACGGCTTCAAGCGGCTGACCAGATTTTTTGGCTTCCCGGAGTTGCTGCACCAGCTCCGCGCCTTTGGTCGACATTAACTCGCGCGTCCGCGTCTTCTTCAGCGCCTCAACGATTTTCGGCTTTGCTTCTTCGAGCGTGAGGGGCCGCGCCTCGGTCTTCCCGGTCAATTGCAAGATATAAAATCCATCCGCCACCTGGACGGCATCGCTGTGCGGCTCCTGTTCCGACAGCTTGAAAGCCGCAGCGCCAAGCTGCCGATCGCCTTTAAACTGCGGATCGGGTTCAGTTGCAGTGAATTCGCCGGTTTCGTGCACTGGGAGTTGAGATTTTGCTGCCGCCTGCTTGAAATCTGCGTCCTTTTCCAGCAGTGCCTGCGTGAAGTCGGTCGCGCGATCAGCCAGTTTCTGTAACGCCTCGATCCGTTCTCTGCCCGCCAACTTCTTCTCCTCCTCATTCAGCGTCAGTTGAACAAACTCGACCTTGCGTTTCTCGCCGGTTTTTAGCTCCGCCTTGTGCGCATCGAAATACTTCTGCACATCTTCGTCGTTAATCTTGATGTCCTTATCGAAATCGGCGGACCGAAATCGAATCACACTGACATAGAGTTTGTCGTAGCCGCGTTGAAAATTTTCATCCAACTCGCTCTTGGGAAGCGAAACGCCGGCTGCCAGAAGCTTCTGGATTTCGGTCAGGCAAATCTGATCGCGCACAAGTTGTTCGATGTGCTCTTCAGAAAGACCGAGCGGCGCCAGACCGTTTTGCACCAGTTCATTGAACTTATTGATGTCGAAGCCTGAATCGCCTTGCAAAGCCGGCAGTTTTCGCACGACCTCAGCAACGTCTGAAGCACTCGGGCGTAGTCCCAGCCGTTCCGCTTCGTGCCGCAGGACAAGCAGGTTAACGATGAATTGGCCCGCAGCCTGGTTCGGGTCCATGCCGGCCCCTGCGGTCATTGTTGCCACAAAATCAGACATGCCAAGGGCTTGCGCCAGACTGAGAAGCCTTGCCATTTGTTGCGCTTCCAGCACCGAAACGTTTCGATCATAGATGCGAGCGAAATGATCTCTGCCGATCGCGCCGTAATCCGGGCGTTGCACGAAATAGAAAACGAAGGGAATCGCCAGGATCGCAATCACGATCATGAGCCAGTCCCGATGCCTGCGCAGTAACTTCATCATAGCGGACGAAGATTAGCGGTGGCGAAGCTCAGTCGCAAATCTGTGCTCAAGGAATGAAGGAATGACGGCTTCCCAGCCGTCAAAGGCGAAACCGACGGCTGCCCAAGCCGTCGCTCCTTGGAACCTGGCGGGTGCAAATGCATCCGCCTACCAGTTTTTCGCTTCGCACAGTGAAGCGGCTACAGGTTGTTTGCCGTTTCCTGAATGATCTCCCACCCCTTGCGCAGATGTTCTTCTGTGGTGAGCACATTCCCGAGACCGATCCTCATTACTGTTCGGCCCCGCAATTTCGTCTGCGTGAGATACGCGCGTCCGGACGCGTTGATTCGCTCTACTATGTCGCTGTTGATTATGTCGATGCGATCAATGGAGCCGGCGCGCCCTCGCGCCGCTGTGCCCGGGCGCGGCGAGGGCGCCGCGGCTCCAACAAAGCGAAAACAGACCACACCCATGCTGGGTTGCGCGGATAACTCGAAGCGATCGTCCATGTTGATCCAGTCGGCGAGCAGGTTCGCCAGGAGAATTTGTTCGCGCAGTCGGGCAACAACTCCTGCACGGCCTAACGAGCGCCAGATTACCCACGCTTTGAGCGCGCGGAATCTTCGACCGAGCTGGATCCCGTAGTCCATATAGTTTTTCTCCGCCTCGACCGTGTCACCACGCAAATATTCCGGCACGAGACTGAACACGCGCCGCAATCGTTCGAGGTCGCGCACGTAAAGCACGCTGAAATCGAGAGGCACAAAGACTGTTTTGTGCGGATTGATCACGATCGAATCGGCCAGCTCCCAGCCTTTCCTCATCGATTCGTACTCCGGCACCATGGCGAACCCACCACCGTAAGCTGCGTCGATGTGTAACCAGATTTTTGCTTCGCGGCAAAGGTTGCCGATGTCGCGAACGGGATCGACGCTTGCCGTTGATGTTGTCCCCACCGTGGCGACGACGGCCATCGGCTGAAGGCCACTCTGCCGATCTTTTGCGATACTTTGGCCTAACGAGTTTACGTCGATTCGGAATTGATCGTCGGATGGAATGCGGATCACGTTTTCCTCGCCCAGGCCAAGAGCGATGGCCGCTTTCTCAGCCGAGCTATGGGCCTGATCAGAGGTGTAAATGCGAAGCTGCGGCGCGCCCGCGCCGACCAGCCCGTATTTGCGCACTGAACGTGACGCAGGCAATCCTGCCTGCGTGTTCTGTAGCCCGTCAGCATGGCAGACAGGATTGTCTGCCTCACGCGCGGCTTCTTCGCGCGCGACCGCAAGCGCGTGCATGATTCCAACCGACGCTGTGTCATAAATCACGCCCTCGAATTCGTCAGACAAACCGACCCATTGCCGTAGCCATTCGACCACAACCGTTTCGAGCTCGGTCGCGGCGGGACACGTGCGCCACGTCATCGCGTTCACGTTTAACGGCGCGCTTAGAATTTCGCCCAGAATTCCCGGCGCGGTGCTAGTCCACCCGAAGTAACCGAGAAACATCGGGTGACTCCAGTGCACCATGCCTGGGACGATGATGTTATCGACGTCGCTGAGAATTCTCTCGAACGGTTCACCTTCTTCGGGTGCACGCTTGGGGAGTTGCTCGCGAATAGCGCCGGGCTTGTCGTTAGGCGCGACGCGCAGTCTTTCGATGTGTTCGCGAAAATCCGCAATCCAGTCCGCGAGTTCATGCAACTGTTTACGGAATTCCGCCGGCGGCGTGTCACCAGGCGATTGTGGATCTTTCATCGTCTTTGTAGCCGCCGCCCTGTGGGCGGCGCGGACCTCGACGTTGTTAACATATCAGTGCCACGATTCCCACAGGGAGCGGCTACAGCTAAAAAGCGAAACCAAAACTGAAGTGGAACGCGCCGAAGTCTTCGAATTCGCGCGGATCAGGATTGACGCCGTAATCGAGGCGAATTGGGCCGACCGGCAGTTTGTAACGCAGACCTCCACCAATCGCGTAGCGCATGTCGTTCAGCCCAATGTCCTCGGAGGTCGGCAGCAGATTGCCAGCGTCAGTAAACACGGCGCCCTGCAGTTCGCCGAAAATCGGAAATGTGTATTCCACGTTGAAGACCGTAAAAAATTCTCCGCCGACCGGATGACCGTGATTATCGTGTGGGCCGAGTTCGCGCTCGCCGAAGCTGCGCACCGTTGTGGCTCCGCCGTTAAAAAACCGCTCGTCGATGGGAATTGCTGTTGCCTCGTCGGAGCCGCTGTCGTTGAGCGAATGAATAATGCCGGCACGCGCACCGAACGCGATTGACGATTGGCGGACCCAACGCTGAAAAGGAGTGCCGACGGGTTGATCTTCAACGACCCCTGGCGTGAGCGGTTTGGGGCTAAATGGAAGATAGTAGGCAACTCGCATCGTACTACGGATAAATTCGATATCACTTCCCAATGCGCTCGAAGCGACGTCAAGGGTGTTACCGACGAGAAATCCGCGCGGGTTCACATACGGGCTCTCACGGAAATCGAGTGTGTTAGTGAGCCCGATTGTGTCTACCTGGTACTCGTCTGGTCCAAGAAGAAAACTCGGCCTTATCTGTGAGTCGGTGATGTCCACATGACGCGCCGAAAAAGTCAGCGAAGCCTCGTCGTATTTGGTAATTTTGCGACTGAGCTCGAATCGTCCACCCACTTCAAATTTTGTGTACCCATCATAATCAAACGTCAGAGCGAATGCTCGCGCCGTGAAAACAAAATCCGTATCGAAGAAGAACGGGTCCTGATATAAAATTTCGCCTCGATAGCTGCGTTGCGAGACCTCAATGGTTGCGGTAAGCGGACGGCCGTAGCCGAACAGATCGCGATCGCCGACTTGCACGCCGGCGAGTGCGCCTTCGTAAGTATCGAACCCGCCCCAAAAACCAAATTCCTTGCTTTTGGCCTCCTCTGCCGAGATGTCGAGCCGCAACAAATGTCCATCGACGGGGACCGGTTTGATCTGAAGCAGGTTGAACTGGCCAGTCTTCATGAGCGTCCGAAATCGTTCATCCAGAACATCAGGACTGTACGTTTTGCCCTCTAGCCTGGTGAAACGTTTCGTCACAAAACCGGGATGCAGTCGGCGCAGCCCGGTAACAGTCACACCATCGAAGTGATAAACGGCCCCAGGCGAAACCACGATGTGCACCGGAACGCGATCATTCGCTGCCTCGTCGGGGGCGCCGTCGGCCACTACTTTGACATCGTAATAACCGCGCGCCTTGAAATATGCTTCGAGACGACGCGGAATATCATCGACCTGAACTTCAGTGTAAGGGCGTTGGAGGAGATCAGATATCTGGCCGCGCAGCGCCTCCGAACCGTAAACCGTCTGGCCGCTAAACGTGATGTTTCCAAAAAAATACTGTCGGCCTTCCTGAATTGGCACCGTGACATCGACATTACTGCTTTCGGCCTGAAATTTGTCACGCGGAGGATCGACTGCGGCGTTCAGAAAACCTTGGGCAATATAGAACCGCTGTACCAGATGCGTGCCTTCCTCCAGATCTGCAGCCACAAAGGGCAGCCTTTTTTCCATGCGTGAATATCGCTCGCGTGTCGGACCCACCAGGTATTCGAAGAGCTTGTCCGGTGGCTCATTCGCGTTTCCATCGAAGATCACCTGGCTCAGCAAGAAACGCGGACCTTCGTTGATGTCCAGACGCAAGCGGTCGCCCGATTCAATCACGTAGTGCACGTCCACTTTCGCGTAGCCATGCTTTCGATAAAACACTTCAAGGAAAAACGCGAGATCGTCGGCGCGTGCAGGGCTCAATCCAAAATCTTCGACTGTCGTGATCTCCTCTTTGAGAGCAACGCGCAGTTCGTTTTCCTTGAACGCTTGTTCGCCGCGAAACTCGATGATGCTGTCCCGCTTGGCGCGCTTTTCCTGCTCCTTCACGACCGCCCGCCGCGCCTTCTGTTGCTCTTCCGGTCGCACAACATCAACGGCGCTCTGCGCTGCGACTTCAAAAGCGAAAACCATCGTGCCTAGCGAGAAGAGGATTCCGTATCGCATGTCAGCGAAAACGAATCAGATATTTCAGTTTCCCTCGAAAATCCCCGCGAACGCCGACGTCACCAGTGAGCACAACCTGATCGGTGATCTTGAACCGTACGGTTGCTTGCTGTTGACCAGTACGCGGATCGACCGTTCCCAAATCCAGATCCATTCGATTGAAAACCGTATTGCTATCAGTTGGTTCGCCTTTCTTGGCGATTTTGCGGTAGAGCTGTTGCACCAACAACATGGCCGCCCGCCCGGCGAGAACGTTTCCAGTCGAGAGTTCCCGTCGCGTCGTCCCGGTAGCGATCAGCGAGATGATTTCCTCCTGCGGCAGAGGCGGTTCACTGGTGAAAATCGCCTGTGGTGAAAGCAGGGTTCCATAAACATAAACGCGGACGGTGTAATCGCGGATCACGGATGTGCCTTGTAGATCGATTGTCGGATTCGTCGAATCGTTAGGATTGAAGGTAAGCGACCCTCGCGAAACGTCGAGCCGGCTGAAAGGCAATGTCGCTTCGACACCTTCCATATGCACCACACCTTGCAGACCGGGCTTAAGGCCCGTGCCAGTCAATTTCAGATCAGTCGTCGCTTCGCCGGTGGCCAGATTCCCACGAATCAGCACCGGATCTTTGGTCTTGATCGCGACATCAAATTTCCAGTCGCGGAACGGCGGGCCCGGCAGAGAAAAAAATTCAGGACGTTCGGAAGGCGGCTGCGGCGCCGGTCTGCCCGGCAAGCCGATGGGGATAAGATCAATGTTCTTCAGAAACCGGGTGTTTGTCAGTGCGACATTGCCGCTGACTGCCGCCGCCGTAAGTGGTCCCGTTATCTTGATATTACCATCGGCGCGCGCGGTGAGCGTATCGTTTCGCGCAACCAGCACGCTCTGAGCTCGCATTTGCAAATCGAGAATCGGTTCGGTCAGTTTCACGAACGTAACTCGACCGCTCATAGTAAAGGGCCCACCAGCCAAATCGCCTCCGAAGCGATCGAGAGTGACCGCGTTGTCCCGAAAAGTGACACGTGCATTAAAACTATTCAGCGCGGGAAGAGTTGCGTTCGTGAAACGAGCGGCGTTCACCGTCATGTCGCCTGCTCCACTCAAAACCGGATGACCAAGCGTTCCGCTCACATCAACGTCCAGGCCCAGATCGCCATCCAATTGCCGAAGCTCAGGAACAAATTGCCGGACAAAATTTACCGAGGTGCGCGGGATGCGAGCTTTTGCAGTGATCGGCGTGTCGTCGGAAAATCCTCGAGCCTGGACAATTTTCGGGACGTCGAACGGCATGTTAGCGCTTATTTCCAACGGCTGAATCCGCGGCTGTTGCAGCTTGCCTGAAGCGGTCAGCCGATTCTGTGCGGTCTGCACGTTCAGCTCAAAAGTCGCCGGCTCCATTTTCGGCCAGAGTTCATTTCGCAAATCCCGCACCTGTAGGTCGAGCCGCGTTTTCAAATCTGCAATTGTACCGTCACCGTCGAACTTCGCATTCACGACGCCCGAGATTGTCGATTGGATTCCGACATCTTGCGCCAGCCTCTTTAGGTCAAGATTCTCAGACTGCACGATCACCGACACTTTGCCGGAAGACGGAATCACTGCGGATTTTGTCCCGAGATTGCGCCACACGAACGGAAGCGAGACATAACCGTACGCGTAATTCGTGCGTTGTTGCGACGGGGCGCCTCCTCCGGACGCGCCGGTGCGGCCGGTCCGCCGCGGTTGCGGGGCGACAAGCTGGTTCAGCTGGATCTTGTCTATCTCCAGCACGTCACCCTTCGTCCGGGCGATCGCATTGAAATCCATGTTGGTCGTCGCGAAAAAAATGACCGGCACATCAAGACCTTCTGGCGAGTACGACGCGTCGATGTTCGCCTGGAGCCCCTGCAAATTTCCGTAGCGCGCTTTTTCAAGAACTAGCTTGAGATTGCCGGAATTCTTCCAAGGAGCGACGGCTTGAGCAGCTGTCGAGCTTGAGGGCTGGAAAGCCGTCACTCCTTGTCCCTGCCCTTCCCAATCCAGCTTAACCGCGCCGGCAAGCGCGTTCTGATTGCCGGAAGCACGGAGCAGCGGTTGCAGTGTCGCCAAATTCGCGACGTTCGCAGAAACCTTGCCACTGTAATCATGAGGGCGCCGCAGGTTCAGTGTCCCAGTCGCGGTAACAAAATCGGTGTCATTCAATGTCGTGCGGAAATCGTTTAGATAAATCACGCTGTTCGAGATTGCGCACTGAGTACTAACCTGCCGGAACACCAGATCGCGCATCACGAGATTTGTTCCTGAGAGCGAGATCTGGCCGTTGGCGATTTCTTGTTTCCATTGAATCTGCGCCTGCAACTGCAAAGGACCGCTCACTTTCGTCGGAGAATCAGCAACCCAGAAGTCGCCACCGTTAGCGGCGTTTAACGTGACATCTACATCGGCTGGCTGCGAAGCGAACGTGCTCACCTCTGCCGGAAGAACATATCGCCCATGAACATTCAGTTCGTTTTGTCGTCGTCGCAAAATGAACCGGTCAAGTCCCAGAACATCATCACTGGAGTTGGACGATCCTTCTGCTGAGTCAACGATATAGTCCCGATAAGTTATGCCCGTTAAATCGAAATTCATTGCCGTGCGGAGGTCCGCGAACCACGGTCTCTTACTATCGCCACGCACGACGCGCTTGGACGCGCGCAGCGTACTATTCAGCTTGTCAATTCTTCCATCCTGAAACCCAACCGCAGCAGCAGTCACCCCGAGGTTCGCCTCTACAGTTGCATTGATAACGTCAATCTTGCCGGTGAACTCGGCCGAGCCGGTCAAGCCGACAGGGGTGCCGGCAGTCAACCGTTGCAGATCAGGTGCGGTACCTGAAATTTCCAAACTCGTTGGTGTTCGGCCGAAGTCTTCGATTATCGCAGGCAACTCGATTTCGCCGCGGAAATGAAACTTGTTCACGTCCTCGACGATGTCGGCTGATCGCAAAATTCCCCTGCCCTGTTCTGCCGAGATTTCTACGACGCCGCGATCGAAATTGATTGGGTCCCTACGCACATCGGTCATCTGCAGCGACAGCGTGCCGTTCCAGGTGTTGGGCGCATCGATCGCACCCGTCCCATCGATATTGAGTCTCTCAATTTCACCGGCCAGATAATTCTCCGGAATGACAAGGAATTTGTTGAGCGATTCCGCGGCAACTTTTTCGCCAGTCACACGTACCTTCGTGGACAGCGAAGACTGCGTTTCAGTTAAGGCAGCAGACGCCGATAATTGGCCTCCGCCGACTGTCGCATTGAGATTTAGCAAAAGAGCGTTGGCATCAATATGCGAGGCATCGATATCCAGAAGATGAAGCTGCTCCTGATCGCTCAAATTCAGGTCGCGCAGGATTAAGTTCTTGTTGGTGTAAGAGGTTTGGCCGGAAATTCTCGACCACGTATCGCCGAAGGGAAGTTGCAGTGTCTCGATCCCCAGCTCTCCGGGAGCGCGCGGGTTTAGTTCCAAGTCAGCATGTCCAACGACGAAATCGTACGGCTGATTTCTAACGATAAATGTCAGGTCCGTAGCACGCAGTCGTTCCGGGAAAAACCTTGGCAACTTCAATCGCGGGTGCGGCGGCCGCGGCCTCAGCGGTTTCTTGGAAGGATTTAAGACAATGCTGGCCGAGTGCGCTTCAACATCGTTGAACAACCGGGGAAGACCGTGCCGCGCAAATCCGAATAAACTGTAATCGAGGTACAGATAATCGACGTCGATCGATTCGTATTCCGACGGACCAACCGCGAACGCGTGAAGATTCCGAATCGTGACGCCGCCGAACGGATTTCCCTCAACCCGGAAATCAGCCTTTAGATTGTGTTTTGCCGCGTAATTCAGCACGATTTTTCGGCCGATCGCCAGCAAAATTGGCCGATGGAAAAGAATCAAAAGGATGAGGCCAATAGAGAGGCCAATCATCACGCGACGCCAAACTCGCCCGTGACGCCGCGCCTGTGCCTTATGGTGCTCGGCCACGGAGCGAGTCTATTGCCCCTCCGCCCCAGAGCAAAGAAGCAAATGGCGCCGCGCCGCTGTAGCCGGGGTCGGTGACCCCGGCTGGGTTGGCTGGTGACGTCATCCTCTAGGTGGCGAAATCAAAGGATGATCTCGCGCTTGTTTCGACGGTAAACGCGAAAGTCTTCGAGATCCACGGTGATGAGACTGTGTTTTGGATATAGTTCGCTCATTCGGATCAGACACAGATCTGCCAAGTACGGTTTCCGATCTTTGCATCTTGCTGCCAGGGCAGGCAATTGTGGGCGATGATCGAAAGGCTACGGCGTGACAGGTCAGCCGGATGGCACAGATGATTTTCTTTAAGCAGAAGAAACGTAGGGCGCATTACAGCCTGGCCTGAGCGAACTCGAATGGGTGCGCGCCGTTCGTTGAATTGCGAAGTGAAGCGGCGTGCAGAGGACTGCCCGCCCTACCTTTTGGTTTTTCCCTTCCGCGGTAAGGATCCTCAGTGGGGCTTCGTCTTTACCTTGATGACGTTGGAATTGGGGCTCGTCCCGTTGCCGTTATATGCCCGTAACCGATAGTTATAGTTCGTGTTCCTCGTGAGCCCGGTAACGTTTCGACTAGTCGTGTTGCCGACATCCAAATTTTGATATCCCGGCACATAATTGGCAAAAGTAGAGCTCGTGGACACATCCAACCGGTAACCAGTCGCGCCGTTTACGCTGCTCCAGTTTGCGGTAAAGCTGCTGGCAGTCACATTGGTTGCCTTTAGCGCGTTTGGAGCAGTTGGCGTTGGTACTGGTGTGGGGGTTGGCGTAGGTGTTGGACTAGGCGGTACCGTCGCGGTAGGCGTTGATGTAGCTGTAGCTGTAGGCGTGGCTGTTGCGGTCGGAGTTGACGTGGCCGTCGCCATAGCGGTTGCAGTTGCTGTAGCGGTTGCTGTTGCCGTAGGTGTAGGTGTTGCAGTGGTTGTGGCAGTAGCGGTAGGTGTGGGCGTAGGTGTTCCTGTAGGCAATTGAAAGGCATAGACTTTGTTGTCGGTGCCGAAATAAATCCGGCCACGCGCGACCATGCCGGTGTTCCACTGGCGCGTGCCGGCCATCAATTCGTTAGCGCCGC